>NZ_JBEOUO010000025.1:0-104828 GCF_040302485.1 Streptomyces sp. NPDC126499
CCTCCGTCCCCGCCCCCGCCACGACCGGCCACCGCGTGTACGGCACGGCCCCGGACGGCTCCGTCTTCGCGGTGGACGGGCGGGACCTGGCGCGGGGGCCGCCTGGCGCCGCCCGATGCGGATCGAGCGCAGCGGCGGCAGGTCGCTCCTGCGCCGCAGGTCGGCGGTGGCCAGGGCGATCCGTACACCCGTCCAGTCCTCACCGGTGCGCTGGGCGACCGAGGCGCGCAGCAGCAGACGCCCGTCGCCGTCGCCCTGACGGTGCGTGAGCCGGTACGTCGGAACCCATACGGCCCCCGGCACCCCGTACTCCAGCTCCAGTTCCAGCTCCCGGTCCGGCTCGGAACCCGCGTCCGATCCCGAGCCTGACCCCGCGTCGGCGCCTGAGCCCGCGTCCGACCCCCTGTCACCGGTTTCGACCAGCCTGAGCACCGCGCAGACCGTCGCGTCCAGGTGCGCCGAAGGGGCGTCGGCGGTGGAGGCGCGCGCCAAGGCGTCCTCGGCGACGGCCAGTTCGTGCCCGGCGCGTTCCAGGGCCTCGTCCAGTTCGACCAGGCGGGCGTGCAGGCCGGTCAGGCGGGCGTCCACGAAGTCGGCGAGTTCCAGCCACGCGTCGACGGGGGCACGGCGGTGCGGGTCCTCCCGCTTGCGGGGCGGCGGCACCGGCCGCAGTCTCCCGGTCTCCTCGATCAGCCGCGCCTGCCGGTCCCGGCGGTCACGCGACGCCTCGTACGCGTCGCGCAGCCGCTCCACCTCCTGCCGCGGCCCCTCGGGCGCGTCGGCGGCGGGCGGCGCGGCCTCGAAGTCCACCCGGGCCTCCGCGACGCGCAGCCCGGAGGAGCCCGTCACCCGTACCCGCAGCGAGCCCGGATCGAGGGAGCGGGGCAGCCCCGTCACCCGCACCCGGCCGTCGGGCGGGACGGTGCCCCGGGCCAGTCGGCGGCAGAGCGCGCCCTCCGCGTACACCACCACCGCGTCGAGGGTCGACCCCCACCCGCGCATCGGCTCCGTCGCCATGTCCTCAAGCCCCCTGCCACGTCCGTGCCCCGGCGAAGCCTACGCCGGAGCGCGGGACGGCCCGACGGACGGGTCGGCGCGCGGAGCGGCGCACGGAGCGGCGGACGGGCCCGCGCACGGGTCGGCGGACGGGTCGGCGCAGGGAGCGCGCGGAAGGTCGGTGCCGGTGCCCGACTGTCAGTGGCACGCCGTACCGTCGGGGGCATGATCACCGCCGACGAAGTCCGCGCCCTCGCCCTCGCGTTGCCGGAGACCCTGGAGAAGGAGGCCTGGGCCATGCCCACCTTCCGGGTCGCCGGGAAGATGTTCCTCACGCTGCCCGACGACGAGACGTCGATGGCGGTCCGCTGCCCGAAGCTGGATCGCGACGAGCTGGTCCTCGCCGAGCCGGAGAAGTTCTGGGTCGCGGACCACGAGGCCGCCTTCGCCTGGGTACGGGTCCGGCTCCGCGCCCTCGACGACGAGGAGGAGCTCCGGGCGATCGTCGTCGACTCGTGGTGCCAGGCGGCGCCGCCGCGCCTGCTGAAGGCGCACCCGGAGCTGGCGCCCCCGGCACCGTGACCGCGGCCGGGGCCCGCCGGCCGGGCGGGCCTGTCGCGCGGGCGGCTGCCGTCCGTCGTAAGGTCCGGATATGGGTGTGGTGCTCCGCCGTCGACTCCGTGCCGCCCGACCGTCCCGCCCGGCCCCTGGGTGAGCGGCGTGGGCGGCCCCATCGGTGCGGACACCGAGGACGTCTTCGGCGACGGGCGGATGGACGCCGTCGTCGCCGACGTCATGCGGGAGACCGAGGCCTCGATCGGCCTGCTCTATCTGCAGGTGCCGGGGGAGCGCATGCTGCGGCTCGTCCTGGTGTCGGGCGTCTCCCCGGAGATCGCCGCGCCCTGGGTGCGGATCCCGGCCGACGCCCCCGTCCCGGTCGCCGACGCCATCCGGGACCGCAGGCTCGTGTGGCTGGGCGGCCGGCAGGAGATCGCCCACCGCTACCCCAGGGTCGGGATCGTGCTGCCGTACGACTTCATGCTGGCGGCGGCACCCCTCGCCGACGACACGACCGTGTGGGGCGGCATCGTCCTGCTCTGGCCGATCTGGCACGCGCCCCAGCTCGACGAGCGTGAGCGGACGGCGCTCGACGCGTGCTGCCGCCGCTCCGCGCGGCTGCTGCGGCGGGCCGCCGAACAGGACCCGCCGCTGCCGGTGCCGACGGAGCTGCGCGTCGTGCACCCCGTACGCCCGTCCGAGGCCGACCCCGTCCTCGGCGCGGCCGCCGTCGACTTCGTGGAACGGCTGCCCCTGGGATGCTGCGCCCTGGACCTCGACGGGCGCATCACCTTCATCAACACCGCCGCGGCCGAACTGGTCAACGCCGGCGCGGCCGCGCTGCTCGGCAGGCGGCCCTGGGAGGTGCTGCTCTGGCTGAACGAGCCGGACTTCGAGGACCGCTACCGCGAGGCGGTGGTCACCCGCAAGGCCACGTCGTTCACGGTGCTGCGGCGCCCGGCGACCTGGCTGCTGTTCGAGCTCTATCCCGACGTCACCGGCGTCAGCGTCCACATCCGCCAGGTCCCGGGCCCTTCCGTCACGGACATGCCCTCCGCGGTCGAGGCCAGGACCACCGACCCGACCGGCACCCCGCCCGACGCCCCGACCGGCACCCCCGGGGTGCCGTGGCCCGTGGAGCCCGTCGGCGCCACCGCGGTGTACCAGCTCATGCATCTGGCGGCGTCCCTGGCCGAGGCGGCCGGGGTGCGCGACGTCGTCGAACTCGTCGCCGACCAGATCGTGCCCTCGTTCGGCCCGCACGGTCTCGTCCTGATGAGCGCCGACGAGGGCCGCCTGCGCATCATCGGCCACCGCGGCTACGAACAGGAGTTCGTCGACCGCTTCGACGGCACACCGCTCACCGCCGACGTCGCCGACGCCCAGGTGCTCGCCACCGGCGTGCCGCTCTTCTTCCCCACGCACGAGGACCTGCGCCGCGCCCACCCGCACGCGCCGCGCTACGAGGGCCGCAACGCCTGGGCCTTCCTCCCCCTGATCGCCTCGGGCCGGCCCGTCGGCTCGCTGATCCTCTCGTACGAGCGGCCCCGGCCCTTCCCGGCGGCCGAGCGGGCGCTCCTCACCTCCCTGGCCGGGCTGATCGCCCAGGCCCTCGCCCGGGCCCGGCTCTACGACGCCAAGCACTCCCTCGCGCACAGCCTCCAGACCGGTCTGCTGCCGCACGGCCTGACCCCGTTCCCCGGCGTCGCCGTCGCCGCCCGCTATCTGCCGGCCGGCCACGGCATGGACATCGGCGGGGACTTCTACGACCTCGTCCACGCCTCCCCGACCTCCGTCATCGCGGTCATCGGCGACGTCCAGGGGCACAACACGAGCGCCGCGGCCCTCATGGGACAGGTGCGCACCGCCGTCCACGCGCACGCGACGGCCGGCGCGTCACCCGGCGACATCCTGGCGCGCACCAACCGGCTGATGGCGGACCTCGACCCGGACCGCTTCACCAGCTGCCTGATCGCCGAGTTCGACCTCTCCCGGGACCGGATCCGGCTGGCCACGGCCGGGCACCCGCCGCCCCTGCTGCGCCGTCCCGACGGCCGCACCGAGATCGTCGACGTCCCGCCCGGACTGCTCCTCGGCATCGGCGTCACGGACGACGCCGACTACCGCACCACGGAGCTGCCCTGGGAGCCCGGTGCCGTCCTCGCCCTCTACACCGACGGACTGGTCGAGGCCCCCGGCAGCGACATCGGTACGGCCATGACGGACCTGGCCGACCGGCTCGGCCGGTGCCGCACGGCGGACCTCGACGACCTCGCCGACGAAATGATCCGCCACGTCACGGACGCCGCGCACCGCACCGACGACGTCGCCCTGCTCCTCGTCCGCCGCGAGCACCCGGCCGAACTCCGGCCGGACCCCAACCCTTAGAGCGCCCCGACCACACCCCTCAGCGCGCGACGAGGGAACGCGCGGCGCGGGCGATGTGGGCGCGGGAGATGCCGCATGCGTCCAGGAGCTCCTCCGTCGTGCCCGAGCCGGGCAGCTCCGTGACGGCGAGGTGGGCGAACGCGGGCCGGGGACCGCCGTCCGCCGCCAGCGCCGACAGGACCGCCTCGCCGATGCCGCCCTCGGGGTGGTGGTCCTCGACGACGACCAGGGCGCCGGTCTCCCGCGCCGCGCGGGCGAGGGTCGCGGTGTCGACGGGCTTGACGGAGTACAGGTCGACGACCCGGGCCCGTACGCCGTCGGCGGCCAGCTCGTCGGCGGCGGCCAGGCACTCGTGCAGCGTGACACCGGCGCCGACGAGGGTGACCCGGTCGTCCGCGCCGTGCTCGCGCAGCGTCTTGGAGCCGCCCACCGGGAAGGTCTCGTCGGGCCCGTACAGGACGGGGTAGGACCCGCGGGTGGTGCGCAGGTAGGAGATGCCGTCCAGGTCGGCCATGGCCGCGGTCAGCGCGGCCGTGGAGGTGGCGTCGCTCGGATAGAGCACGGTGGAGCCGAGCACGGCCCGCATCATGGCGAGGTCCTCGACGCCCATCTGCGAGGGGCCGTCCGCGCCGATCTCGACGCCGCTGTGCGTGCCGCACAGGGCCATCGTGATCCGCGAGACGGCGGCCATGCGGATGAAGTCGTGGGCGCGGGTGAGGAAGGCCGCGAAGGTCGTGGCGTACGGGCGGAAGCCGCGCACCGCCATGCCGACCGCGTCGGCGATCATCTGCTGTTCGGCGATGTACGCCTGGAAGTACCGCTCGGGGTGGACCTTGCCGAACTCCTCGGCATGGGTCGAGTTGCCGACCTCCGCGTCCAGGGCGACGACCTCGGGCCGCGCGCCGAGGGCGGCCAGGGTGGCGCCGAAGGCCTTCCGGGTGGCGACCTCGTCGCCGACCTCGTAACGGGGCAGCTCGACCGTGACGGCCCCGCCCCGCCCCGTGCCGGCGGGCGTGGACGCGGACGGGTCGGCGGCCGGGCGCGGGCCGCGCACGCGCAGGTCGCGTACGCCGCCGAGTTCGGCGACGGCCCGCTCGGCCAGGTCCTCGGGCAGCGCCTTGCCGTGCCAGCCGCCCTTGTCCGCGACCTCCGACACCCCGCGGCCCTTGACCGTGCGGGCGACGATCACGGTGGGCGCCTGCCCGTCGGCGGCCGTGGTCAGGGCCCGGTCGACCGCCTCCAGGTCGTGGCCGTCGACCTCGATCGCCCGGCACCCGAACGCCTCGGCCCGGCGGGCGTACGCGCCGGTGTCCCATCCCAGCTCGGTGGGGCCGCGCTGACCGAGCCGGTTCACGTCGATCAGGACGGTGAGGTTGGCCAGCCGGTGGTGTCCGGCCTTGTCGAGCGCCTCCCACACCGACCCCTCCGACATCTCGCTGTCCCCGCACAGCGCCCACACCCGCGAGGACCGCTTCTCCAGGTCCCGGACCGCGAGGGCGATGCCGACGGCGTAGCCGATGCCCTGGCCCAGCGAGCCGGTGGCGACGTCCACCCACGGCAGTTCGGGGGTCGGGTGGCCCTGGAGCCGGTGCCCGAAGCGGCGGTACGTCGTCATCAGCTCGTCGTCGTCGATCGCGCCGGCGGCCTTGAACATCGCGTACAGCAGCGGCGAGGCGTGCCCCTTGGAGAAGACCAGGTGGTCGCCCGCCGGGTCGTCGGGAGCGTCCCAGTCGTAGCGCAGATGGCGGGTCATCAGCACCGCCATCAGGTCGGCCGCCGACAGGCTGGAGGTGGGATGCCCGGAGCCCGCCGCCGTACTGGCGCGCACGGAGTCCACCCGCAGCTGCTGGGCGAGCTCGAAGACCTGCGACAGGTCGCTTCGGGGGCCGAGCGTGGTGGTGGCGGGTGCGGTCATGACGGAGGTCCTTTCACAGACGGGGATCGCGGGCACGCGGCGTACGGGCCCGTGCCCCTGCGTCTGCTCCAGGAGACCGCGGTCATGCACCGCCCGCACGGCGAACGCCGCCCCGCCCGCACGGCGAACGCCGCCCCGCCCGCGCGGGTGCCAGGCGCGGGCGGGGACTCAGGCGCCGCGGCGGGTCACCAGGACGAACCCGTCCGGGTGGGCGGCCGTGCGCAGTCCCGCGTCGTGGAAGAGACCGACCAGCGCCGTCTCCATGGCGACGCGCAGGCCCGTCAGGCCCGCCCGCGCCTCGACGTCGGGATCGTCGACGTGCGCGATGATCACCGGCTTGACCAGCGGGTCCACACGCCAGGACACGACCACGCCGTAGGCGTGGGCGCGCGCGGTCAGACCGCAGCCCTGCTCGAAACCACCTCGGAGGAGGACGTTCTCGACCTCGTCGAGCAGGTCGGACGCGTCGGACGGGTCGGACGGGTCGGACGGGTCGGACGCGGGAGGACCCTCGGAGCGGAGGGGCATGGCGGGCTGCTTTCCCGCCGGAGAGCGCGGGGTGCGCGCCGAGCCCCGCGGTGCGGCGGCCGGGCGCGGACCGGGCGGGATGTCCGGTGAAGGTGAGGCGGCGAAGGAAACGGAACGGTGGCCGCCGTCGTCACCGACGGCCTGAGCCAGAGCTTTCCCCGGCCGTGTGGCGGTGGAGGATCCAACCAGTCTTTGGGGATACAACGCGTCCGGGGCGCGCGGTCCACCCGCCTTCAGTGCTGTCCACGCTACTCCGCTTCGGCCGAGGCGCCCGTCGGCCGACCTGCTCCCGCAGCGGTCGAAGCGCCCCGTCCGCCGGCCCGCTCCGGTCGAAGCGCCCGGTCGGCCGGCCCGCTCCGGCCGAAGCGGGCCGGTCGGCCGTCCCTCAGGGCTTGAAGAGCACCTTCACCACGCCGTCCCGCTTGGCCTGGAACATCTCGTACGCCTCGGGCGCCTCCGCCAGCGGCACGCGGTGCGTGGCGAAGTCGTCCACGCCCAGCGGATCGGCGTCGGTGAGCAGCGGCAGGAGATCGTCCACCCAGCGCAGGACGTTCGCCTGCCCCATGTGGAACCGCAGCTGCTTGTCGAACATCACCAGCATCGGCATCGGGTCCGCCGCGCCCCCGTACACGCCGGCGAGGGAGACGGTCCCGCCGCGCCGCACCAGCTCGATCGCCAGGTGCAGCGCCGCCAGGCGGTCCACGCCGTAGCGGCGCATCATGCCCCGGGCGAGCGCGTCGGGCAGGTGGGCGACCATCGTGTGCAGGCCGCGGGCGACCGGCGCGCCGTGGGCCTCCATGCCGACCGCGTCGATCACGGCGTCGGGCCCTCGCCCGCCGGTCAGGTCCCGCACCCGGTCGACCAGCTCCGCGTCGGACGGGTCCAGGACCTGCACCCCGCGGGCCGCCGCCCGGTGGCGGCGGTCGGCCACCGGGTCGATGCCGACGACGAGCTCCGCCCCGCGCAGCAGGGCGATGCGGGCGGCCATGTCGCCGATCGGGCCGAGCCCGAGGACCGCGAGCGAACCGCCGGGAGGCACCTCCGCGTACTCCACCGCCTGCCACGCCGTCGGCAGCACGTCCGACAGGTAGACGAAGCGGTCGTCCGGCGGGCCCTCGGGCACCGGGATCGGCAGGGTGTCGCCGAACGGCACCCGCAGGTACTCCGCCTGCCCGCCGGGCACCTGCCCGTACAGCTTGGTGTAGCCGAACAGCGCGGCACCCGTGCCGTACGCGTGCACCTGCGTGGTCTCGCACTGGGAGTGCAGTCCGCGGGCGCACATGGCACAGGTGCCGCAGGAGACGTTGAACGGCACCACGACCCGGTCTCCGGGCCGCAGCCGCCGCACCTCGGCGCCGACCTCCTCGACGACGCCCATCGGCTCGTGCCCGAGCACGTCGCCGGGATCGAGGAACGGCCCGAGGACCTCGTACAGGTGCAGGTCCGACCCGCACAGCCCGCTCGACGTGATCCGCACGATCACATCGGTCGGCTCCCGCAGCACGGGGTCGGGCACCGTCTCCACCGACACCTTCCGCCGGCCCTGCCACGTGACGGCCTTCATGGCGGCCACCTTCCTGTCCGTCTCGGCTGTCGTCGTCGCGCTTCCCGTCGTGTCGCCGGGGGCGTTCGGCCGGATCCCCGTCGCGTTGTCGCCGGGGGCGTCCGGCCGGATTTCCGTCGGGCGCTCCGTGAGGGGCGGGTGCCCCGCCTCACGGCCAGGACACCTCCCGCCGGGGCACGACGACGAGCTCGGCCGCCGCGCTGCCCGCCGGCACGGACAGGGCGTACATCACGGCGTCCGCGACGATCTCCGGGCTCTGCAGGAGCGCCGTGTCGGTCTCCGGGAAGCGCTCCATGATGAACGGCGTCTCCATGCCGCCCGCGACGACACCCGTGACCCCGATCCCGGGGCAGTCCCGCTGCGCCTCCTTGAACAGCGTGTGCGTGAAGGCGCGCAGCCCCGTCTTCGCGGCGGAGTACGGGCCGGCCTCGGTCCAGGTGCGCAGCGAGGCGGTCGACAGGATGTTCACGATGTGCCCGCCGCCCCGCGCGACCATCCGGCGGTAGCCCTCGCGGCACAGATACATCGGGCCGAGCAGGTCGGTCGTGATCACCCGCGTGATCTCCTCGGCCGTGAGCTCGGCCACCGACTTCGTGACGTCCACGGCGGCGCAGTTCACCAGCACGTCCACCGCGACGCCCGCCGCGTCCAGCTCCTCGAAGAGCTCCGCGACCGCCTCCGCGTCCCGTACGTCGAGGCCGACCGGCCGGGCCCGCAGACCCTCGGCCACAAGGCTCTCGCACAGCTCCTTCGCCGTCTCCTGCCGGACGTCGGCGACCAGGACCTCCGCCCCGGCGCGCGCCAGTCTGCGCACGATCTCCGCACCCAGCCCCCGTGCGCCACCGGTGACCAGGGCCGACCGGCCGTCGAGCGTGATCTCCACTCCGTTGTTCATCGTTGTCTCCTCCTTGCGAACGGCATCCTTCGGACATGTGTGAGCAAGCCCACGCGAACCCCACGAGCCTTGCGGCACGGGGGAGTTGGGGCGGTGCGCGGCACCGGCGCAGGGGCGGTGTAGGGCGGGTCACTCGCTTCTCGAAAACCGTCTGCCACGATGGGCCGCTGACCCGATCCCCCCGTGCCGGAGACCCCCGCGCCCCAGGCGCCTCACCGGTCCCCGGCGCGACCGATCGCGGTCGACCCGCCGCTCCCGCCGCCCCCGCTCCCTCCGCTCCTCGCGCGCGCCTCGTGCCGCCCCCGGTGAACCCGTGCCTTCCATGCGTCTGCTCCCGTCCCCCGCCTCCCTCGCCTCGGCCCTGCGCCCGTGGCGAGTCCTGACCTCCCCGCGCGGCGCGCGCCGCCCCGCCGACGACGACACGTCGCCCTGGCGTTCGCTCCGCCACCGCAGCATGCGCTGGTGGGCCGTCGCCCATCTCGTCTCCAACACCGGCACCTGGATGCAGCTGACCGTCCAGAACCTGCTGGTCCTCCAGATCACCGGCTCGCCCGCCGCCGCCGGCCTCTCCCTCTCCGCCCAGGCGGCCCCCGGCCTCCTCATGGGCCTGCTCGGCGGAGCCGCAGTCGACCGCTGGCCCCGCAAGGTGACCGCCGCGCTCGCCCAGGTGACCCTCGGCCTGGTGGCCCTGGCCACCGCCGCCCTCGTGGCCCTCGACCAGCTGAACCTGCCCGTGCTCATCGGCCTCGCCGTGCTCACCGGCCTCGTCGCCACCGTCGACGGCCCCGCCTGCGCACTGCTCGGCAACGACCTCGTCCCGGTGCGGGACGTGCCCTCCGCCATCGGCGTCGGCTCGCTCGCCCACAGCGCGGGCCGGCTCGCGGGAGCCGCCATGGCCGGCATCACCGTCGCCACGCTCGGCACGGCGGCCGCCTACCTCGCCAACGGGATCTCGTTCTTCTTCGTGGCCGCGGTCATCCCGTTCCTGACCCTGATCCGCCCCCAGCACGGCCCGTCCAAGACCGGTGACGGCCGCACCGCGGCCGGACCGGCCGACGGGGCCGTGGAGGTCGAGAAGGAGGCTGTCGGCGCCCCGGCCGACGCCTACGAGATGCCGGACCCCACCGACACCAGTGTCCGCGGAGGACTGGTCTTCTTCGCCCGCCGCCCGCGGCTCGTCGCCCTCGCGGCCCTGAACGCGGTCAGCGCCCTCTTCGGCCGCAACTACTCCCTGACCCTGGCGGTCCTCGTCACCGGCCCGCTCGCCGGCTCCGCGAGCTCCTTCAGCGCCGTCTCCTCGGCCCTGGCCGTCGGCGGCATCGTCGGCGCGGTGCTCGGCGCGCGGCTCCGCAGCCCCCGGGTCCGCATGGTCGCCCTGCTCACCGCGGGCGGCGCGCTCCTCCAGGTGGTCGCGGGAGCCTCCCCCTCCCTGGCGTTCCTCGTGGTGCTCGCCCTGCCCATGGCCGTCGCCGAGTCCGTCACCGACACCGCCCAGAACACGCTGCTCCAGACCGACCCGCCGCCCCACATGCGCGGCCGCGTCCTCGGCGCCTGGAACAGCATCCGCACGCTCTGGGGCCTGGCCGCGCCGCCGACCCTGGGCCTGCTCATGGAGATCCTGGGCGCGCGGGGCGCCCTGGTCACCGGCGGCCTCGTCGTCGCCGGCGCGGTGACCGCCGGATGGCTGCTGCGCGGCCCCCGGTCCGCCCACGCCAAGGCCAAGACCCCCGTCCGCCCCGCTCCCGTACCGGAGCCGGTCCCCGTCCACGTGCCCGTCACCCGGCCCGCCCTGGAGAGCGCGGCCTGATCGGGACGCGCGCGGGGCGGGACGGCCGCCCGCGTGGGGTGAGGCTTGCGGCACGTCCGCCGCAGGGAGCGCTGGGCACGGCGCAGGGCCGTCGCCCGCGCGCCGTGCGACCTTGGGGAGCCGCCCGCTCATCGGCTCGCCGCCTCGACGACGACGCTGCCGGGGCCGGGGCCGGGGCTGCGGTCGGGGCGCGCGGGCGCGGCGTCGCCCGCCGACAGCGCCAGGACGGCGTCCAGGACCTCGTCGACCGTGATCTCCAGCAGCCGGGGATCGGGACGGTGCGCATGCGGGTCGCCCGGCCGCTCCGCCCCCGGGCCGTCCCCGGGATGCCACAGCGCCCGGTGGAGACCCCCGTCGGGCGGCCCCCACAAGGCGGGCGACACCGGCCCGAAGAGCACCACCGAGCGGGTGCCGAGCGCGGTCGCCAGATGGGCCAGACCCGTGTCCCCCACGACCACACAGCGCGCGCCGGCGACCAGCCCGCACAGCTCCGCGAACGGCACCCCGGCGTCCCCGCCCACCACCGCCGACGGGGCCAGTCCGGCGTGCTCGGCGACCGACCGCGCCAGCGGCGCCTCGCCCGGACCCGCCGTCACCACCACGGGCAGGCCCGCCCGGCGGACGCCCCGTACCACCGCCGCGAAACGGTCCACCGGCCAGCGCCGCGCGGCCGCCTGCGCACCCGGATGCACCACGACCGCGCCCGGCGCGACCGGACCGGACCCGGCCGGCGGCGCGATCCGTACGTCGTCGGGGTCGGCGACCAGCCCGTACCAGCGCAGCAGCCGGCACCACCGCAGCCGCTCGTGCTCCTCCGGAATCCAGGCCGGGCCCCGCACACCGGGGACGGCCGGGTGCCGGAACGCCCACAGGTGCTCAGGCCCCAGACCGGCGAGCAGCCGGTGACTCTCCGGCCCACGCCCGTGCAGGTTCACCGCGAGATGCGGCGCCCGCGCGCCGGCGGGCAGCACCGCGGGCACGCTCCGCCCCGGCCCGGCGGCCGGCAGCAACCGGTCCACACACCCCGTGGCCCGCGCCACCGCCGCCAGCTCCCTCGGCGCGGCGAGCACCAGTTCATGGTCCGGCAGCCCCCGGCGGAGCGCCCGCAACGCCGGTACGGCGGTGAGCAGATCCCCGAGCCCCAGCGCCCGCAGCACCAGCACCACCGGCCGCCCACCGGCCAGACCTCCCGCCGCCCGCCGCGCCACCTCGACGGCGCCGGCCGCACGGGAAGCCGGTGACGTACGGGGCCGGGCCCGCTGACCGGTGGGTGTGGGGGGCGTCGTGGTGAGGGGCCGGTGGCCCGGTGTACGGGGCCGGGCCCGCTGACTGGTGGGTGTGGGGGCCGTCGTGGTCGGGGGATGGGTGCCCGGCCCCGGGCGCGCGGGACAGGGCGTCGTACCGGAGGCCGCGCCGAGGGACCGGCGATCCGGTGTACCGGGCGGTGCCGACCGCTCCGGCGCGTCCGGGGGCGCGGCGGGAGAGCGGTCGGGCCTGCCGGATGTCGTGTCCCGCCCGAGGGGCGGGCGGTTCGGCGGCGGGGGCGGGGTGGCCCGCCCGGGGAGCGGGGGGCCCGGTGGGCCGGGCGTGCTGCCCCGCCCGTGGGCCCCGCGCACCGGCGTACCGGGCGCGGCGGTCGGCCCCTCGGCCACGTGGTCGTCCGCCGCCCCCGGCGCGGGCTGTCGCCGCCCGTCGGCCGCCTCGCTCATCGGGCCCTCCGTCCCGCCGCCGCGGCGCGGGCCGCCCGGTGGGCGATCCGGGTGGTCGAGCGGCCGTCGAGGTAGGGCAGCACGACGGTCTGGCCACCCCAGCGCCGGAGCGCCCGGGTCTCCGGGAGGCCGTCGGGGGAGTAGTCACCGCCCTTGACCCACACGTCCGGCCGCAGCGCCTCCAGAAGCCGCTCCGGGGTGTCCTCGTCGAAGGCCACGACCGCGTCCACGCTGCCGAGGGCGGCGAGCACCCGCATCCGGTCCGCGAGCGGGGTCAGGGGACGTCCCGGGCCCTTCAGCCGAGCCAGGGAGGCGTCCGAGTTGACGCACACGATCAGGCAGTCCCCGATCCGCGCGGCGCGTTCGAGAAGACCCACGTGACCGGCGTGCAGCAGGTCGAAACAGCCGCCGGTGGCGACCACGGTGCCGCCCCGGGCCCGGACACGGCGGGCGAGGGCGAAGGCGTCCCCGGCTGGCTCCGGACCGGGCGACGGGGGCGTGGGCGACGGTGGCGTGGTCGGCGTGGCGGTGGGCGGCGTGGGCGTGGGCGGTGCCTCGCCGGTCACCGCCGAGGCACCACCCGCGCCGACGAACGCGGCGGCCTCGGCCACCGCCCGCTCCACCGCTTCCTCCGGCAGCGCGCCGCCGGCGAGGGCCACCGCCGCGGCCGCGGCGAAGCAGTCCCCCGCGCCACACGGGTCGCCTCCCGTCACGGGAGGCGCCGGCACCAGCAGCGGAGCCGTCGAACCGGCGCGGGTCAGCAGCGCCCCCGCCGCGCCGAGCGTGACGGCGACATGGGTGGCCCCCCACCGTTCCGCGAGGTCGGCGCCCCGGTCCGCGTGGGCGCGCAGGGAGGTGCCCGGACGGTCGCTGAAGGTCGCGGCCTCCTTCGCGTTCGGGGTCGCCATGCGGGCCCCGGGGACGGGCGGGCCGCCGCGCGGATGCGGGTCCCATACGAGGGGTACGCGGCGGGCGGCCTCGGCGAGGGCCTCGCGGAGCACGTCGGCCGTGCCCCGGCCGTAGTCGGCCACCAGGATCGCGCCCGCGGTCTCGAGCGCGCGCAGGGCCTCGGGGCCGGGCTTCCCCGGGGTGCCGCCGCCCCGGTCGAGGCGCAGGAGCGGCCGGCCGCCGGCCAGGACCCGCGTCTTCACCGGCAGGGTGCCGTCCAGGGGAACGGCGACGACCCGGATCCGGTCGCCCAGACACCGCCGGGCCGCCTCGCTGGCCTCGTCGGAGCCGATCGCCGTGACGAGCACGACCTCGACATCGGACCCGATGCCGACGCCGGACAAGACTTCGTCGCCGGGCATGACCGCATCGCCGGGCAGGGTCTCGGCGCCGGGCATGACCGCATCGCCGGGCAGGGACTCGGTGCCGGGCAAGACTTCGTCACCGGGCAGGGTCTCGGCGCCGGGCAAGACTTCGTCACCGGGCAGGGTCTCGGCGCCGGGCAGGGCCGCATCGGCAGGTCCGATCTCGACGCCGGGCACGGTTTCGTCGCCGGGCCCGATCGCGACTCCGGGCATGAGTGCGACGCCGGGCAGACTCTCGTCCTCGACCTCGACCTCGACCTGGACCTCGGCCAAGCCCTCGGCCCGGCCGTCCCGCCGGTCGACGCCCCGCCGGCCGTCCTGCCGGTCGACGCCCCGCCGACCGGCCCGCCGCTCGCCCCGTCCGCCGGAGAGCCGCGCCGCGAGGACCGCGGCGAGTCCCGCACCGCCCGCCCGCCGACGTACCCCCGCCACATCCACCACCGGCGCGGGCGCGTCCGGCGCGAGCCGGGTCGCCTCGCCCTCGATGTCCTCGTCGAGGAGCAGATCACCCACGACGACCAGCGGTCCGCGGCTCACGGCGTCCTCCAGCCCACCGACGCCCCGCCGCCGGGACGCCCCTCGCCGTCGGTGCCCGCCGCGCCCGCCGCCCGGTACGGCGTTCCTCCGTAGGGACCGCCGCCCGCGAGCCCCGCCGCCGCTCCCGCGCCCGCGCTCACCAGGGCCGCGTCGAAGAACTCGCACAGCAGGTGGACGACGACCAGGTGGGCCTCCTGCACGGTGGCCGTGGCCGGGGCCTCGATGGTCAGGGCGTCGTCGGCGGCCTCGGCCAGGGGGTTGGGGGCGGGGCCGGTCAGGGCCCAGACCGCGAGGCCGCGGGAGCGGGCGGTCACCGCGGCGGAGAGCAGGTTGGGGCTGCGGCCCGAGGTCGAGAGCAGCACGAGGAGGTCGCCGGGGCGGCCGTGCGCGGCCACCTGGCGGGCGAAGACCTGTTCGAAGCCGTAGTCGTTGCCGATGGCCGTGACGCTGGACGTCTCCGCGTGCAGCGACAGGGCCGAGTAGGCCGGGCGCTCGTCGCGGTAGCGCCCCACGAGCTCCGCCGTGAGGTGCTGGGCCTGGGCGGCGCTGCCGCCGTTGCCGGCGGCGAGCAGCCGTCCGCCGTCAGTGAGCACGGCGGCGAGCCGGCGTCCCCACCGGGCGAGCCGTCGCAGGTCCGCTCCGTCGAGGCGGTCGACGGCCTGGCACAGCGCCCGGCAGTGCAGCCGCGCGTCCTCGTAGATCTCGGATTCGTTCATGTCGGTCGGCCGGGCGCCCTGCCGGGACCTGGCCGCACCTCCTTCGCCAGTCGGTCCCGGGCCGGCCGTCGGGTTTTGCCCGGCGGCCCGGGGGAGGGGGAGGGGAGGGGGCAGGGGGAAGGGTCAGAGCGGCGCTCCGGCCATCGGCGCGTGCGCGGCGACCACCGCCCGGTAGGAGGCCTCCGTCGCCCCGGCCACGCGCTGCCAGGAGTAGCGTTCGAGGACCCGGCGGCGCCCGGCCCTGCCGTACTCCGCGCGCAGCGCGGGATCGGCCAGCAGCAGCCGTGTCGCGGCCGCGAGCACCGGCGCGTTCCCGGGCGGCACCAGCAGGCCGTTCACACCGTGGGCCACCGTGTCCTGCTGGCCGCCCACCGCACTGGCGACGAGCGGCCGGCCGCAGGCCATCGCCTCCAGGGGCACGATGCCGAACGGCTCGTAGTCCGCCGGGCACAGGACGACGTCGGCGCTCCGGATCAGCTTCGGCACCGCCGCCGGCGGCACCGCTCCGGTGAAGAACACCCGGTCCCCGACGCCCGCCTCGGCGGCGAGCGCGCGCAGCCGCCGCACCTCCGGGTCGGCGTCGAGCGCCTCGGGCGGGGGCCCTCCGGCGATCACGAGCTCGGTGCCCGGCAGGCGCCCGAGGGCGGCGACGGAGACGGCCGCGCCCTTACGGGGCACGAGCCGGCCCAGGTGCAGCAGCCGGTGGCGGTACGGACCACGCCGCGCGGCAGGTCCGTCAGGTCGGAAGACGGCCGGGTCGACACCGCAGGGGACGATGTCGGCCTTGGCGCGGGCTATGCCCATGGCGGCCAGTTCCTCGACCTCGTCGCGGCAGGTGGCGACGACCCGGTCGCAGCCGAGGCCCACCTCCCTCTCGTACGCGACGCGGGTCGGCGGACTCGTGTCGGCCGCGCCCTGATGGCGCCGCTTCACGGTGCCGAGGGCGTGATACGTGTGCAGGAACGGCACGCCGGTCTCCTGGCTCGCCCAGAGCGTGGCGAGTCCCGACATCCAGAAGTGCGAGTGGGCCACGTCGGGGCGCTCCGCACGCCACTGTTCGGCCAGGTGGCGGGCGAACGGCCGCATGTGGGGGAGGAGTTCGTCCTTCGGCAGGTGCTCGGGCGGGCCCGCGGGGACGTGGTGGACGAGCACACCGGGCCGTAGCGGCACCGTCTCCGGCAGCGCGGCGTCGTCCCGCCGGGTGTAGACGGTCACCCGGTGTCCCCGGTCGGCGAGCGCGCCCGCCAGCTGGGCGACGTGCACGTTCTGACCGCCGGCGTCCACGCCGCCGAGGGTGGCGAGCGGGCTCGCGTGCTCGGAGACGAGCGCGATCGACAGGGGGCGGCGGGAGCGGGCCGCGGCCGCCGACGCCGCCACCGCCGCGTCCGCGGAGCCGGACCGGGCCGCTCCCTTCTTCGACGGCGTCGACGGCCCCGAGGAGGAAGAGGGGTCCGACGGGGGCGAGGGAGTCGAGTGGAGAGGGGTCATGAGCATGCCTCCGCGATCAGGCGCTCCCAGTCGTCCAGGAAACGCTTGAGGCCGTAGTGTTCGAGGGCCGCCTGACGGGCGCGGGCGCCGTCGGCGGCGGCCGCCTCGGGGTCGGCGAGGTAGCGGCGGGCCGCCCGGGCGAGCACCTCCGGGCGCGTCGAGAGGGTTCCGGCACCGGCGGGTACCGCCTCGACCGCCTCGGTGGTGGCCAGCGCCACGACCGGCATGCCCAGGTGCATGGCCTCGAGGAGGGACAGCCCGAGGGACGTCCAGCGCACGGGATGGAGGTAGAAACGCCGCTGTGCCATGGCCGCGTGCAGCCGTGCCTGGGGCAGGTCGGCCGTGCGGCACCGTTCCTCCGGCAGCCCCAGGTGCGCGGCCAGTCCCTCGGTCCGCATCCCGAACACGTCCAGCGGCGTCGCCCGCGCCAGCTCGGGCAGCAGGTCCGTACCGACGTAACGGCCGCGCCGCACCGGCTCGTTGACCACCACGGCGGCACGGGCCACCTCGCCGGTGTAGCGGTGGCCGGGGTCGATGATGCCGTGTTCCACGACGGCGGTCCTGGTCGTCCCGTTGTCCCACAGCAGCCGGTTGAAGTGCGTGACGTGCACGAGGGTCAGATCGGGGCGGTCGGCCATCGGATGCCGGGTCAGCGGCACGTCCCCGCGCGGGGTGTTGTGCTCCACGTACACCGCCGGAACGTCTCTGCCGGGCCGTCTGCCGCCGAGCCATCGTGTGGCGAGGGCCTCCTCGTGGGGCCGCTGGAGGACCACCAGGTCGACCGGCGCGTCCCGGAGCCGGTCCGGCTCCACCTCGTGGACCGAGTCGGGCCACGGGAAGGTCTCGGCCCTGCCTCGCCCGTCGGGTCCGCGATCGGGCACGACGGGTGTCAGGTAGGTGTGCGGCCCCTGGACGAACGCCGTCGTCCAGGATCCGTGGACGTGCCACAGCAGGATGTTCATGCGGTCGTTCCTCCTCTCGCCCCCGCCGCGGAGGTCACGGCGGAGGTCGCGGCGGCCGGACGGTCCCGGCGCGCGACGAGGTCATGGGGGCGCTCGGCGTCATGAGGGCGCGCGGTGCGACCCGGGCCGTCCGGGCCACCGGAGCCGTCCGTGCGGGTCGAGCCGTGCGGGCCGGTCGAGGCGCCGGGGCCGTGGGGGCCGGTCGAGCCGTCCGGTCCGGTCGAGGCGCCGGAGCCGTCCGGTCCGGTCGAACCGCCGACGCCGTGCGGATCAGCGTGCGCCAGGGCATCCGGCTCCCCGGCGGGGCCCGGACCCGGCCGGGCAGCCGGCCCCAGGAGCGCGGCCACGGCCGCGATCACCTCGGCGTCGCCCACCCCGTCGAGGCACGGATGCCCCGGTACGGGACAGACGCGGGCCCTGCTCGCCGCGCACGCCGCCCGCTGGTCGCCGAGCAGCACATGCCGCACCCCGTAGGGCCGCCAGCGCTCGGCCGGGACCACCGGCGCGAACAGACACACCACCGGTGTCCCCACGGCCGCCGCGAGATGGGCGGGGCCCGTGTTCCCGGTGACCACGGCACGGGCCCGGGCGAGGACACCCGCGAGGTCGCCGAGGCCGGTGGTCGCGCCGCCGAGGTCCAGTCCGTGCCGGCCGGCGACGCGGGCCGTGAGCGCACGCTCGGCCGGGCCGCCGGTGACCACCACCCGGTGCCCGGCCTCGTGCAGCGCCGCCACCGCCCGGGCGGCCCGGTCGGGGCTCCACGCCCGCGCCGGGACGGCCGCTCCCGGGTGCAGCACGATGTACGGGTCGCCGCCCGTCAGGCGGGTGGTGTCGGTGTCCGGCACGGGGTCGACCCGCAGCCGGCCGTCGTCGCCGGACGGCAGCCGGAAGCCCGCCGCCCCGGCCAGGTCGAGCGCCGCCTCGGCCTCGTGCCGCCCGTCCTCGCGCCGGTGCCGCAGGTCGAGCAGTGCCCCGGGGTAGTCCTCGCTGTCGGCGCCGATCCACGGCACCCCGGCCAGACGGAGCAGCAGGGCGGCGGGCAGCGGGCTCTGGTGGTACGAGACGAGGACGAGGGCCCGGTCGAACCGCCCTGCGCCCACCGCCTCGACGAGCGCGCCCACACCGTCCGGCGTGAGCGGCGGCGGTTCGAGGCCCACCCACGGCGCCTCGTACACCAGCACCTCGTCCACACCGGGCAGCAGCCGCGCGGCGGGCGCTCCCGCCGGGCCGCACAGCATGGCCGTCCACGAGGACCCCGCGGCGACGGCCCGCACGGCCGGACCGGCGAGCAGCACGTCACCGGCGCTGTCGAGGCGCACCACGAGCGTGCGCGGGCGGGGGCTCACCGGTCACCGCCCCGGTCGGCCCCGTCCGCGCGGCCCCACGGCGGCGCGGCGAGCGCGAGGCGCACCGCCGTCAGCAGGTCGGGCGCGGTACGGGGCGCGGCGGCGATCTCCTCGGAGCGGGTGACAGGGGTCGGCACGAGCACGCCCCGCGCTCCGGCCGCGCGCGCGGCGGCCATGTCGGAGCCGATGTCGCCGATCACGACGGTACGGGAAGGGCAGGCGCCCAGCCGGTCGCAGGCGGCGAGCACGAGGCCGGGCGCGGGCTTGCGGCAGCCGCAGCCGTCGCCCGGCCCGTGCGGACACACCGCCCACACCCCGAACGGCCCGAGCAGCGCCTCCACACGCCGCCGCACCGCGCTCACCTGAGCCCGCGTCAGGAGCCCGCGCGCCACACCGGACTGGTTGCTCACGACACCGACGGGGATCCGCCGCGACCGCAGCAGGGCCACGGCCTCCTCGGCCCCCGGCAGCAGCGCCACCCGCTCGGGGTCACCGTTGTACGGCACGTCCACGATCAGGGTGCCGTCCCGGTCGAACAGCACGGCGTCGGGCCCCGGGCCGACGGCGGTCCGGCCCCCAGCGGTCCGGTCCACCAGGGCGCCTCCCGGCCCCTCGCCGAACAGCCATGGTCCCCCGACACTGCCCGGGACGGCCGTCCGCCCCTCGGTCTTCGTCGCCGCGGGGGAGGCCGGAGGGGCCGGGGCGGCCGGGGCGGCTGTGGGCTCCCGCCCGGCGCGCCTCCTCCGTACCGCCGCGGAACCGGCCGCTGCCGGCCCCGGGGCCGCGCCGAAACGCCCGAAGCCGGAGGCGGTCCCGGCCGCGGACAGGACGCCCGCCGCGGTCTCGGCCCGGGGCCCGGTCGCGGGCATGCCGCTCGTCCCGGCCGGGTCGCCGCTCCCGGTTGCGGTCACGCCATCCGGCGCGGTCTCGGCCTCGGCCCTGGGACCGGTCGGGGTCGCGGTCACGGCGCCCGTCCCGGCTGCGTCGCCGCTTCCGGTCCAGGTCGCGGGCATGCCGCCCCTCCCGGCCGCGTCGCCGCTTCCGGTCGTGGTTACGGCTCGCGTCGCGGTCTCGGCACGGGACCCGGTCGCGGGAGTAGCTGCCGTCGCGGGCATGCCGCCCGTCCCGGCCGCGTCGCCGCTCCTGGCCCCGGCCCCGGTCACAGCGCCCGTCGCGTTCTCGGCCCCCGCCTCGCCTGCCGTCGCCGTCGTGGCCTTCGCCCCCGTCACGTCGGCCGTCATGACACGGCCTCCTCGACCGTCTCCGGCCTGGCCGGACGGGTGGTGGCGACCGTCGGCGGGCGGGCCGGAGGGCGGGGGCGGGCGGTGCGGTGGGCGAGGAGGCCGCGCAGCCAGTGCCAGGTGGCGGCCGGAGGGATGGCCGCGCTGGTGAGGATCATGTCGACGACCTCCGCGCGGGTGCGGGGGCCGGGCAGGACGCGGGCCACGGTGAACTCCGCCGTACCGGCGCACCACAGCGCGCCGCACACGGCGGCGGCCCGGCGCCGGCCGGTGAGCGCGCACACCAGGGCGGCGGCACCGGCGGCCGTGACGGCGCGGTGGCGCGGCAGGCGGCCGCGCGGCGCGCCGGCGCGGGTGCGCCAGTCCGGCCCGTGGAGCCGCCGCATCAGCACGTCGTCACCGTTGCCGGCCTGCTGGCGGACCGACAGCCAGCGGCCGCCCTGCCGTGGCGGATGGGCGGTGCGGCGGCGTCCCTGGCCGAGCAGCCACCCGGCGTCGAGCAGCCGCAGCGCGAGGTCCGCGTCCTCGCGAAAGGCCCGGCGGAAGCGCTCGTCGAAACCTCCCGCGCCGTCGAAGGCCTCCCGCCGTACGGCCATGTCCGCGGTGATCCAGCGGGCCGTGGCCAGGGCGGCGGTGTTGCGCTCTCCGTCGGTGGGGCGCCGGTCGTCGGGCAGCGGCACCTCGATGCGGGCCGCGACGGCGGCCGTTCCGGCCGACGCCTCCGCCAGGTCACGGGCCAGGTCCTCGCCCCACCGGGCGGACGGCACGACGTCGTCGTCGAGGAAGACGATCCACGGCACGTCACCGGCATGGCGCGCGCCCAGGTTCCGCGCGGCGGCCGGACCGCGGGCCGGGCCGGGCACCACCGAGGTGATGGCGCGGAGCTCCGCCGGTACGGGCAGCTCCGGCACGGTGCCGTCCCGCCCGGGCCGGTCGTGCACGACGACCACCCGGGAGGGCCGCCGGCCGCCCGACCGGGCCAGAGCCTCCAGGCAGAGCCGCAGGCTCGGCCGGCCCGTCGTGGGGACGACGACCGCGTAACGCGGGCCGGCGGGCAGGCCGTTCACCGGCCACCTCCCTCGGCGGCGTTGACGCTCCACCCGTTGGCCCCGGTGGCGAACATCTCGCTCCTGCGCACCGCGAACGGCCCGATCGCGAGCAGGTCGACGGGGGTCGAGCCGAAGCACTCCAGGGCGTCGCGCGGATCGTCGACCATCGGACGCCCCGCCGTGTTGAGGCTGGTGTTGACCACCACCGGCAGTCCCGTCCGCCGCTCGAACTCCTCCAGCATCCGGGCCACCAACGGCTCGTGACGGCGGTCCACGGTCTGGATCCGCGCCGTGCCGTCGACGTGCACGACGGCCGGGATACGCTCCCGCCACTCCGGCGCGACGTCATGGACGAAGAGCATGTACGGGCTGGGCAGCGGGCCGTCGAAGATCTCGGCGGAGCGTTCCGTCAGCACCATCGGCGCCACCGGCCGGAACTGCTCGCGTCCCTTGATGTCGTTGAGCCGCTCCAGGTTCCCGGCGTGCCCCGGATGCGCGAGCAGCGAGCGGTGCCCGAGGGCCCTCGGGCCGTATTCCGAACGCCCCTGGAACCAGGCCACCACACCGTTCGCGGCCAGCACCTCCGCCACGGCGGCGGCGATGTCCGGCGGGCGCTCGAAGGGCACGGCCGCCGTCTTCAGACGTCCGGCGATCTCGGCGTCCGACCACTCCCGGCCGAGCGCGGCCCCCGGCATCGGCGACGGCTCCTCACCGGCCGCCGCGGAAAGCAGCAGCGCCCCGCCGAGCGCCGTGCCCGCGTCGCCCGCGGCCGGCTGCACCCAGACGCGTGAGAACGGTCCTTCGCGGGCGATCCGCGAGTTGGCCACGCAGTTCAGCGCCACACCGCCGGCCAGGGTCAGGAGGCTGTCGTGGGTCTCTCCGTGCAGCCACCGCACCAGGTCGAGCAGGGTCTCCTCCAGGACGAACTGCGCGCTCGCCGCCAGGTCCGCGTGGTCGGCGGTCCACGGCTCCTCCGCGCCGCGCGGCGGACACAGCTCCGCCCAGGGCACCCCGTGGGCGCGGAAGCCGCCGTCGCCCGTGGGGTGGACGTACCGCCGTATCTCGTCCGCCATCCGGGGCCGGCCGTGCGAGGCGAGCGCCATCACCTTGAACTCGTCGGAGGAGCGCAGGAATCCGAGGTGCTCGGTGAGCTCCTCGTACACCAGGCCCAGCGAATCGGGCAGCAACTGGGCCCGCAGCGGCTCCAGACGGTCGCCCTCGCGCCGCGCGGCCAGGTGCGAGGCGCTCTCGCCGCGTCCGTCGAGCACCAGCACCGACGAGGTCTCGGCCGCCTCGGCGGCGAACGCCCCCGACGCGGCGTGGGCCATGTGGTGGCCGACGAACCGGACCTTCTCCGGGTCCAGACCGGGCAGGGCCGTGGCGAGGAAACCGGGGGCGTGCCGGGCGTAGGCCTGGCGCAGGCTGTCCCAGGGGTCGTCGAGGCCCATGTCCTCGGCGGGGCGGGCAAGGCCGGGGTCGTACGAGTACGCGACCACGTCGATGTCGGCGGGGCGCAGCCCGGCCTGTTCCAGGCACCACCGCGCGGACTGCTCGGGCAGCTCCCAGGCGGAGAAGGGCACCGGCCGTTTGCCGTGTTTCCGTCTGGAGAAACGTTCCTCCTCGGCGGCGGCGACGGTGATGCCGTCGACGACCACGGCGGCGGCGGGGTCGTGGAAGAGGGCGTTGATGCCGAGTACGCGCATGGGGCGGGCCTTCCGGTCGGATGCGGCGCAGTGCGCCCGGGGGAGAGGCGGGAGGAGTCGGGGGGTGGGGGAGACGGTGGCCGGCCGGACGGCCGGCCCGGCTCGTCCGGTCCGCGCCGGACTGGTTCCGTCCGGGCCGGACTCATTCGGTCTGCCGGGTCCGGAACCACTCGATCGTCCGCCGCAGCCCTTCCTCCGCCGTGACCTCCGGCTGCCACTGGAGCTTGTCGCGGGCCAGGGTGATGTCGGGGCGGCGCACGGCGGGATCGTCGACGGGCCGTTCGACGAAGCGGATCGTGGAGCCCGAACCGGTCAGTTCGACGATCCAGCGGGCCAGGTCCAGCATCGAGATCTCGACCGGGTTGCCGATGTTCACCGGTCCGGGCATCCCGTGCGCGGCGGCCGCGAGGACACCGCGCACGGTGTCGTCGACGTAGCACAGGGACCGGGTCTGGCGCCCGTCCCCGGCGACGGTGAGCGGTTCACCGGCGAGCGCCTGCCGGATGAACGTGGGGACGGCGCGGCCGTCGTGGCCGCGCATCCGGGGTCCGTAGGTGTTGAAGAGCCGCACGATCAGGGTGTCGGTGCCGCGGGAGTGCGCGGCGGCGGTGGTGAGCGCCTCGCCGAATCGTTTCGCCTCGTCATAGACGCTCCGGGGGCCGATCGGGTTCACATGACCCCAGTAACGCTCGCTCTGCGGATGCTCCTCGGGGTCGCCGTACACCTCCGAGGTCGAGGCGAGGACGAAGCGGGCCCCGCTGGCATGGGCCAGGGCGAGGGCGTTGCGGGTGCCGAGACTGCCGGTCTCCAGCGTGTGCACGGGCAGCCGCAGATAGTCGACGGGTGACGCGGGCGAGGCGAAGTGCAGGACCAGGTCGGGATCCTGATCCACCGTGAACGGCTCGCGGACGTCCGCCTCCACCAGCCGGAATCCGGGGTGGTCCCAAAGTTCCGCCACGTTGGCGGGGGTTCCCGTGCTGAAGTCGTCCACACAGGTCACGTTCGTGCCGCCGGCGAGGAGCGCGGCGCACAGATGGGAACCGACGAAACCCGAACCGCCCGTGACGACGGCATGTTCCCAACGGGTCGTGGGGGACGTGGCCATGGTTCTCTCCTCAACCGGGACACTCAACCGGAACAGTGAGGGGATGAGCCGCGGCTCCGGGCGGTCGCTCCGCCACCGCCCGGGAACCGGTCGGCCCTCCGGGCTTGTCAGGCGTCGTCCGTCAGTCTCACCCGGAGGTGGGAGGGCCGCCACCCGACCGCTTCGTTCGGGTGCCGTGGCTCATGTACGCGGTGACGACACCGCGTGCCGGACGTTCCGGCATCGCGCGGGCGGCTACCCCGGCGGAGAAGCGCTACTCCTCGCATACGCCACCTTTCTCAACGAATCGGTAGAAAAGTGAACGTTTGGGAGCTAAATGTGACATTCCGGGCGGTGGACCCCGTCGGACGGTCGTACGAAGGAGCGCATGACGGGCCAGAGCCGGGGAACCGCCCGGCCATGAGCGACCTCGACCTCGCCCTTGGCCTCGACCCTAGCCTCGACTTCGGACTCGAACCCTTCATCCGACAGCTGGTCGACCCCGGAGTCTGCCTCGTCCCGGCGGAGGTGACCGCCCGCAGGCTCTGCGCGGACCCCGAGCGGTGGGCCGCCTTCGACCGCCACTGGGACGACCTCGCCCCCGATCCCTACCTGCGCTCCTCGGGAACCCTGCGGCTTCGCCGGTACGGGCTCATCGGCCTGTCCCGGTCCGGCGAGAGACGGCCACGGCCGCACGAGCCCTTCCTGGAGCCGGGGGACGGCCATCCGCTGTACGTGGGGCGTGAACGGCACTTCGAACCGCTCACCGACGCCTTCGCGGCCGACCCGCTCCTCGCGGACATCCTCGCCCTGCTGGCCGAGGCGGCGTCCGTGCTCGCCGACCCGCCCGAGTGGACCGTCAGGATCCACCCGTTCCGGGTGCTCGCGACCGCCGGCCGGCCCGGCGCACCCCCACCGGACGGCGTGCACCGCGCCGGGGCCACCCTGGTCTCCTCCCTGCTGGTCGACCACGGCAACGCGGACGGCGGCGAGAGCACGGTCTACCACCCCGACGGGGTGCCCCTCTTTCGTACCGTCCTGGACCGCCCGGGCACGCTGCTCCTCGGCGACGACCGCCGCACCCTCCACGGAGTGTCGGCCGTACGGCCCCGGGCCCCCGGGCGGTGCGCCCACCGCGACGTCCTGGTGATCACGCTGGCCGAGCCCGCGCCCGAGCCTCGGCGTCTGAGCCCGAGCCCGGTCCCGGTCGGAGCCCGCGCCCGTACCCACCGTTCGGGTGCGCATGCGACGGCGATCGCGGGGGAGACGCGGGAGGACAGACCGAGCCGGCCCGACCAGAGGAGGCGGTCATGACCGATCCCCAGAGCCGTACGCGGCGACACGGCGACCGAAGCGCGGCCACCCCGAAGGACGTCGCCGAACTGAAGGCCCGGCAGGCCCACCGCCACGAGGGCAAGGACCAGGGCACGGCTCAGGGCGCGGAGCACCGCGCCGAGAAAGGCGTGGGCCCGGACGGAGGGATCCCCACCGGCCATCGCCCCGACGAGCCCTGAACCGGCCATCGCCCCGACGAGCCCTGAGCTCCGCGGTCTCCTCACCCCGCACCCCCTCGCCGCACGGGCGGCGAGGGGGTGCGGGGCAGGGTGAGGACGGGCCGTGGACGGTGGTGGTGTCCGTCGGCCGTCGGCCGTCTCAGTCCGTGCGCGCCACCACCCGGAACGTCTCCAGGGTCGGATCGGCGGCGTCGGGAATCAGCAGGCCGTGCGCGATACCGCTGCGCAGGTAGTCCACCACCTCGGCGGTGATCACCTCACCGGGCGTCACCACCGGTACGCCGGGAGGATAGGGGCTGATCGTCTCGGCCGAGATCCGGCCGACCACGTCCTTGGCCGCCACGTGCTCCGCCTCGCCGAAGAAGGCGTCCCGCGGCCGCCGGGCCTGCTCCAGCTCCAGCGCGGGAGGCTGCGGCAGCCGCACCGCCGGCCGCGGCGCGAGGGGACCGGTCCGGTCCGCCTCCGTCAGCGCCTGCAACGCGTCCAGCAGCACCCGCTCGGTCGTGTCGTCGTCCGCGTGCGTGATCGAGAGGCTGATCCGGCAGGTGTCCGAGCCGCCCACGTCGACGTGGCGCTCCTGGCGGAGCCACTCCGCCGCCTGCATCCCGCTGACGCCCAGGCCCCGTACATCGATCACGATCTTCAGCGGGTCGAGTTCGGCCGCGAGCCCCGCCGTCACCACCTCGTCGCCCATCGGCGCGAGCCCGGGCAGGCCGGCCGCCGCCTTGCGCACCCGCTCCGCCCGCAGGAGCGCCCCGCCGAGGAGTTCCCGCCCGTGCTCGACCATCTGCCGGCGCCAGCCGTCGAGCGTCGCGTACACGAGCGAGGAGGCGCTGGTCGTGCCCAGCAGGTCCTCGCGCTGCTTGAGGACCTCCGGCGACACCCGGTCGTGCTGGAGGTGGAAGACCGAACTCTGCTCGATCGCCCCGCCCATCTTGTGCACGCTCGTGACCACGAGATCGGCGCCCGCGTCGATGCCCCAGACCGGCAGGTCCGGGTGGAAGGGCAGATGGGCGCCCCACGCCTCGTCGACGATCAGCGGCACTCCGGCGGCATGGCAGACCTCGGCCACGCCCCGCACGTTCGCGCAGGTGCCCCAGTCGGTGGGCGTGATCAGCAGCATGCCCTTCGCGTCCGGGTGCTCCTCCAGCTTCGCGCGCACGTCGTCCGGCTCCGGAGGGTGGGCCATGTGCCGTTCGCCGTCGAACTTCGGATGCACCCAGATGGGCTCCACCCCGTTCACCACCACGGCCGCGATCACCGACTTGTGCGCGTTCCGCGACAGCAGCAGCTTCTCGCCGGGGCCCGCGACGGCCAGCATCGCGGTCTTCACCGACAACGAGCTCCCGCACGTCGAGAAGAACGCCCGCTCCGCGCCCACCGCGTCGGCCATCAGCTCCTGCGCCTGGTCGAGGACGCCCTGCGACTCACGCCGGTCGTCCAGGCCGTTGAGCAGCAGCACGTCCGACCGGAAGACATCCTGCCCGACGACCTCGGCGACCCGGGGATCGGCGCCCCGGCCCTGCTTGTGCCCCGGCGGTCCGTAGACGATGTCCCCCCGGCGTCGGAAGTCCTCCAGCGCTTCGAGCACCGGTGCACGCGAGTGATCCATGGTTCCTCCGGGGTCTCCGGCCGTCGTTGCTGAGCGCGCCACAAGGGCGCGAGGCGCGTCTGCCCCGGACGTTTCCGGCGAAACGGGACGCACGCTCGGGCGCGGCACAGGCGACGACACCGACGCCGACCGGTCCGGCCGCACGCATGAAAGCCGCCGCGGTGGGCAGCGGCGCTCTGCGATCCGGGATGTGGAAGGTCCGGGACCCCGGAAGCTTCCAGGGTCCGGAAGATCCGGTGTCCGGCCCACCGACGAGGCACGCCACGCTGAGAAGACCGCCACGACCGAGGAACCCACGACCACGGAACCCACGAACCAGGAAGGCGTCATGAACAACAGCCCGTCGACCCCCCGCCCGCGGACCGCCGTCGTCACCGGCGCCGATTCCGGCATCGGCCGCGCCACGGCCGTGCGGCTCGCCGCGGAAGGCATGGACGTCGGCATCACCTGGCACCGCGACCGGCGCGGCGCGGAGGAGACCGCCGAAGAGGTACGCGCCCAGGGCCGCCAGGCGTTCGTCGAGCACCTGGACCTGACGCTGCTGCCGGACGCGGCCGACGTCGTCGACGTGCTCGCCGACCGGCTCGGCGGCATCGACGTCCTGGTGAACAACGCCGGCACCGGCACATCCACGCCCTTCCTCGAACTCGACCCCGGCACCGTCCGGGAGGTCCTCGACGTCGACCTGGTCGGCCCGCTGCTGTGCGGGCAGCGCGCCGCGCGGCGCATGGTCCGCCAGGGCCGCGGGGGCCGCATCGTGAACGTGACGTCGGTCCACGAGCACCAGCCGCGGGTCGGCGCGGCACCGTACTGCGCGGCCAAGGGCGGCCTCGGGCTGCTCACCCAGGTCATGGCCCTGGAGCTCGCCGGCCACGGCATCACGGTCAACGCGGTCGCACCCGGCGAGATCGCCACGCCCATGACCGGGCAGGAGGACACCGACGTCACCGCCGAGCAGCGCCCCGGCGTCCCGCTCGGCCGCCCCGGTGACGCCCGCGAGGTCGCCGCCGTCATCGCCTTCCTGGCCGGCCCGGACGCCTCGTACGTCACCGGCGCGTCCTGGGCCGTCGACGGCGGCATGCTGCGGATGGGCCCGATGGCGGGCTCGCACCTGCGGGACGACGACTGGCGCAGCGGCTGATGCGCGGCCGCCGGTACGCGTATCGCCCCCGGGGCCGGGTAGCCGGTCCCATGGAGCCCCAGCTGCCCCGCACGTACCAGGAGCAGCAGGAGCGACAGGAGGAGACATGACCCGGTCCGTACGCGACGCGGACATCTCGTCCGCCGAGGGCAGCACCTGAGCGATCGAGCGGCGGACCGGGCCGGCCGGCCCGGACGGCCGACCCGTACGGAGGAGGCGAGGAACCGTGACGCACACCCTGCCCACGGCACATCCGAAGACCGGGCCGCCCACCCAGCCCTTCCCCCGCGACCCCACCGAGCCGCACCCCGCGCCCCCGACCCGCCCCTTCCCGCCCGACCCCCAGGCGCCCCGACCGGCTCCCCGGCCCAGCCCCCCACCCGCACCCCGACCCGACCCGCCCGCGGCGGGCACGAGGAGGCCCCGGCCATGAAGGACACCGGCGGACGCAGCGCCCGGGTGGTCGTGGGCGTCGACGGCTCGGAGTCCTCGTACGGGGCGCTGCGCTGGGCCGCCCGGCACGCGCGGCTGATCGGGGCGACCCTGGACGTGGTGGCGGCGTACGACGTCCCGGGCGCGGTGGGCCGGTCCGCACCGCCCGTCTCCGCCGCCTTCGACGAGGAGGCGGCCCGCCGGGCCCTTTCGGACGAGATTCGGACCGTGCTCATCCCGGTCGGCGAGGTGCCGGTGGTCGAGCACGTGGTCCGGGCCCGGCCGGCCGAGGCGCTGATCGACGCGTCCGCCGGAGCCGAGCTGCTCGTCGTGGGCAGCCGGGGCCGGGGCGGCTTCGCCGGTCTGCTCCTCGGCTCGGTGAGCCAGCAGTGCGTCGCCCACGCCTCGTGCCCTGTCGTCGTCGTCCGCCCGGAGGCCGCCTCGTGAACGCGCCCACGTCCTTCATCGTCCTCGCGGACGGCCACCTCCTGGTCCCCGCCGACCAGATGACCGGCCTGCTGCGCCGCGTCGCGGCGGGCTGGCTGCAGGCCACCGACCAGGGATACGAGGAACACGACCCGGCGACGGTGCTGGCACTGGCGACGGGGCTCATGGAGATCGCCGACCAGATCGACGCCGAGTGCATCGGCCTGATGCCGCTGACGGAAGGCCAGGAGGGCCAGACCGGCGCTGACCTGGACGGCCGAGGCGCGGACGGCGCGGACGGCGGGGACGTGGCCGGCGGTGACGCCGGCGGACGGGCGGACGGAGCTGTGGCCGGAGACGTGGACGGCGCCGGTACGGACGGCGAAGAGCCCGAGGAGAGCGAGCAGAGCGCGGACGAGGAACCGGAAGCGCGACCGGGCGACTGAGCCGGTCGAGGCGACTGATCCGGTCGACCCGGTCGATCCGGTCGATCCGGTCGAGGCGGCCGATCCTGTCCTCGATCCGGTCGAGGCGGCCGAGCTCATCCCGTCACGCCGCCGGGGCCGGGCTCACGCGGGGCGGACGGCGACCAACACGCCGATCTTGTCGATGCGGTGCTCGGGGTTGCCCTGGGCGTCCCGCCAGTAATTGCCGGCCGCGTTGTCCTCCGGTGTCGCGCAGGTGGAAAGCGTGATCACCGCACGGGTGGGCTTGTCGCCGGGTGCGCCGGGCACAGCGGCGCGCTGCTCCGCGAGGGAACGGGCCGAGCGGAAGGAGGTCGTACGGGTCTCGGTGATCCGGTACTCGTACACCTCGCGGCCCGCCGTCACGAACACCCGGTCGCCCACGTCGACGGCCGGCAGGTCCCGCAGCGGTCCGCCGGCCGAGAGGCGGTGCGCCGTCACCAGGTAGTTGCCGATGTCCCCCGGCCCCACGCCGCCCCGCTTCCCGTAGGGGCTCGCGGCCACGCCACGGTCCTGGATCCGGGTGCCGGCAGGATCGTCGGTCGTCCCCTCGTACGGGACCACCCGCAGGTCCCTCACCCCGATCGAGGGGATGTCCAGCTCGGCCGTGCGGGGCCGGGGGACCGGGGTGGGGGCCGGAGCGGGGGCCGGGGGCGGCACGGACGCCGAGGTGGGCACCGGGGCGGCCCGCGGCTTCTCGTCGGCGCTCCGGCTCACGGTGGGAGCGCAGCCGAGGAGCACGCCGACGACCGTCACGACGACGGCCACGAGGACCGTCAGGGCACTGCGGCCACGGCCAAGGCTACGGGTACGGGTACGGTTCATGATCACCCACCAGGGGCGAGGACGGCGCGGTGCCGCCGGAAGGGCCCCGACATCTCCACGCTACGCGCTGCCGCTCCTCCGGGCGCGGGACGGCGATGAGGGCAAATCGGGCGATGTCCGCTTATTCATCTGCAATGCCGGAATGGCGAGCAGATACCGCAAGGGCTGCATTTCACCAGTAAAAGGCGGATGGCGTGCATCGGGTGATCTGAATCACGCGGGTGACGGCGTGTGCGGAGCCGACAGGACGTCAAGTGGGGGACCCCGAAAAAGGTTTGACGAAAAGGCGCCCGAAAATCGGAATGATCCATTTCGTCGGCCGCCGAGATCTATTTGCTTTGATTAATTTCCGTCTTGTTCTCGCGCTTCGACTTCGCATACGGTCACGCCGCAACCGGATGGAAACGCCGAGTCCTGCCACCGTCCGGCAACCGCACTCACGACCCTTCCGGCAGGAGCGGGGGACCCACGTTCTCCGCCGTGCCCGGTCTTCCGGACACGGCTCGGGGTGAAGCCGCGCGCGCCGCGGCCGGGCATCTCCTGCCCGAACCCGACAGCTCACCTCGCAGGCGAAGGAGAGGAACTCGCCATGCGTGGACACGGGAAGCACCGTCGCCCCAAGAACACCCCGCTCACCCGTGGCCTCGCCGCCGCCGGCATCACGGGCAGTGCCGCACTCGCGCTGCCGCTCGCCGGAGCGACGAGCGCCGGAGCGGTCGCTCCGCAGGGAACCCATACCGTCGCGGTCGCCGTCGCAGTCGAAAAGGCCGCAACCGTCAAGGCGGTGTCGAAGGCCGGTCCGGCGAAGTACACCGTGGTCCGCGGCGACTCGCTTTCGAAGATCGCTCGCAAGTACGCCGTGCAGGGCGGCTGGAAGAAGCTCTACCGCGACAACCAGGCCGCCGTCGGCAGCAACCCCAGCCTCATCCGGCCCGGTCTGAAGCTCACCGTCAACGCCCAGGCCACGCCCGCGCCCCGCGCCGACCGCTCGGCCGAGCGCACGGCGGTGAAGCGCTCCTCGACCCAGGGCGCGGCGGCGGCACGCCCCGCCGCGGCGGTCCAGGCGGCGGCCCCGAAGGCCGCCACGTACGCGAACAACCTCGACGGGTGGATCCGCGAGTCGCTCGACGTCATGGCCCGCAACGGCATCCCGGGCAGCTACGACGGCATCTACCGCAACATCATGCGCGAGTCCTCCGGCAACCCGCTGGCCATCAACAACTGGGACTCCAACGCCGCCGCCGGCACGCCCTCCAAGGGCCTGCTCCAGGTGATCGACCCCACGTTCCGGGCGTACCACGTGGCCGGCACGCCCTTCGACCCGTACGACCCGGTCGCCAACATCACGGCGGCCTGCAACTACGCGGCCGACCGGTACGGCTCCATCGACAACGTCTTCGGCGCCTACTGAGCCGAGCGTCCGACGCGCGGCTGACCCCCGACGCGCGGCTGACCCTCGACACGCGGCGGACCGCGCCCGCCTTCCGGCGGGTGCGGTCCGCTGTCGGGTGCGGTCCGCTGTCGGATGCGGGCCCCGCCCGGAGCGCGCCGGTCCGACGGCGCGGGGCTCACTCGCCGCCCGTGCCGCCCTCGCCGCGGCGCTCTCCCTTGGGCCCCTGGCCCCGGCTCGTGCGCGGACCCGAGGCACGCAGTCCCTCGTCCTCCTGCAGCGACTTGTTGGCCTGCTCGTTCGCCTCGGCGTCCGGAGTACCCGCCCGCTCGGCGTCCTTGCGCAGCCGGGCCCTGCGCGTGTCGTACTTCTTGCTTCCTGGCTCCGGCACGGCACTCACTCTCCTTCGTCGTCCGTGTCTCCGTGTGCGCTGACGGCAGGCGTCTGCCCTCGTGGCGCTCCGGCAACCGGGCCGACCGCTCACGCGGCGCGGCGGCGGGGGTGGCCGTGGTGCCCGGGACGTACCAGGCGGCCGGCCTTCCACCACGCGACGAGCCAGGCCGTCTCCTTCGCCGCGTCCATGAGGTAGGCCGGGCTGATCCGGCCGCGGGGCACGTAGACCAGGTCGACGATCAGGAAGGTCAGCGCGGTCCCGACGCCGGTGCGCCGGGCGTGCCGCAGGCCCTCGGGCGTGTTCGGCGCCCGCAGCATCGCGATCCCGGCCGCCGCCAGGAGACCGGCCGAGGTCTTCTGGAGCCAGTCGTCCGTCTTGCGGCCGTAGACCCGCTCGAAGGTCCTCAGCGACAGCAGCGGCCACAGGCCGCCGGCCAGGTTGAAGAGCCCCTGACCGCGGGCCACCGCGAGCGGTGAGACCATGACCGCCTCCCTGGTCAGTCGCGCCGCAGCGCGTCCTTCGCCCGGTCGAGGAGCGCCGCGAACGGGCCGACCGTCCACTGGGCCGCGGTCGAACCGGCGGTCCTGGGATGGGGGTGCGTGGGAGCCATGCGCTCGGCGGTCCGCAGTCGGCGTCCCATCGAACGGCGGTCGTCGATGTCACACTCCGCACGGATACGGGGGAACTCCTCCTGCTCCTCGTGCCGCGCGTGGTCCTCCACCGCCCGCTGGAACTCCCGGAGCCGGGCGTCGAACTCCGCGCTGTGCACGTCGAGCTTCTCCAGCTCCGCCAGCTCCTTGTTGGCCTGCGACTCCTCCTCGTTACGGGCCTCGGCCTCCTCCTTGCCGGCCACCCGCTTGGCCACCGGCCGCAGGATCATCTCCTCGGCGGTCTCGTGTACGGCGAGCAGGGCACGCAGCTCGTCGAAGCACTGCTGCTTGGCGTCCCGCTCGGATTCGAGGGTCTCGGCGAAGAGCTGCCGGATCCGGTCGTGCTGCTCCAGGAGCTGCTCCAGGATGTCGTCCTCGGGCTCGACGGTGCGGGGCGAACCGCTCGTCATACTGCTCATGACCCCTCCTTAGGAGTGGCGATCGGGGGAGACGGCTGTCGTTCCAGTGCGTGGTTCCCTGGAGTCCGTCGTCGTCCTTGCTCCCGCGTCTAGCCCGTCACCGTTCGGGCAAACCCCCGCGAAGCACCCGTACGACACCCGCGGAGCCCGGCGGACCGCCGCCTCAGGCGGCGACACGTGACTCCCGTCCGGAGCCGCCCGACAGACCCGCGCGCACCAGCGCGGCCGCCAGTCTGGCCACGTCCTCGGGTGGGACGTGGCGGGCGAGACCCGCCGGGGTGTGCGGGAGCCCGAGGGTTTCGGCGGTCGCGAGGGAGCGCCCGTCGAAGAACGGACGCAGTTCCGGCCACACGGCCTGGACCTCGCGGCAGAAGATGTCGGCGCCGACCGGCCCAATCCTCGGCACCTCCCGCAGCAGCGAACGCAGCGCGTCCCGGTCGCCGCCCGCCTCCTCCCGGAGCCTGCGCAGATCCCCGCCGAAGCGGTCCAGGACCAGCTCGGCGCCCTCGCCGAGCGCGGTCGCCGTGCTCTCGTCGTAGCGCACGTAGTGCGCGCGCCCGAGAGCGTCCACCCGCTGCTGCCAGGACGAGTCCGCCATCGCCCTGGGCGTGCGCAGCCCGGCCGAGAACAGCTCCCGCGCGGCCGCCGTGGCCGTACCGGCGCTGATCCGGATCGAGGACAGCACGGTCAGGACGAGCAGCTGGTAGAGCGGCGCCGGCTTGTCGCGCAGGGTGATGCCGGCCTCGTCGGCATAGGTGCGTCCGTGCTCGCGCAGCAGCTTCTCGATCGACTCGGAGGTTCGCATGCCGTCACTCCTTCGCTCGCCCCACGGTCCGGTCCATGCGCCGGGGCCTTGCCCGCCCGGTTACCCGGCGCCCCGGCTCCCCACCCGAGCGCGGTCATCCGGGATCGCGCGCCGGGCGGGCGTGGGCCGCCTCCAGGGCGCTCGCCGTCACACAGACCCAGGAAGCGCGCGGACGGCGCGGCCGTACGGCCCGCGTCCACTCGTGAAGCCGATCTGCGCGACCACCTCGATGTTCCTGGCGGGCGACTGCCCGCACGGCGGCCCGGTCACCCGCGCGCCGTGCGCGATGTACGCGCCGGCGCTTAATCTGGTCACACGACGCCACAACCGACGCGCGAGAAGCAGCCGGCACGCCGCCGGTCCTCGGAGTGGCCCGCGTGCGTCCCCGGCACCGCGGGCGCAGCCGGTCGCCTCCCCGCGGGTCCCGCGCCGGCGACCGCCGCTCGGGCACATGAGGTGAGCGACTCACGATGGTCATCACGGTCCTCCGGCCCACCGACCTGGGCCCCGCCGAAGCGGACGCCTGGCGCGGCATGCTGGACGACGGGGCCGTCCCGGCCAATCCCTTTCTGTCCCCCGAGTTCGCCCGGGCCGTAGGCCTCCGGCGCCCCGCCGCGCGCGTCGCCGTGCTTACCGAGGCCGGTCGGCCCGTGGGCTTCTTTCCGTTCGAGCGGCGCCCACTGGGCCTGGGGCGGCCGATCGGCGACGGCATCTGCGACGCCCAGGGGCTGGTGCACTCCGCGCGACTCACCACCTGGGACACCGACGCTTTGCTGCGGGCCTGCCGGCTGTACGCCTGGCAGTTCGACCATCTCACCACGGGGCAGGGCCCGTTCGAGGCGGGCATCACCCACCGGGCGGGCTCCCCGGTCATCGACCTCTCCGGCGTCGCCGAAGGCCGTGACCTGCTCGCCCACTGCTCGGTGAAGTTCCTGCGCGACGCCCGCGCGAAGGAACGCAGGCTGGCGCGGCGCGTGGGCGACGTCCGCTTCGTCTTCGACGAGAGCGACCCGAACGCGCTGACGACACTGATGGCGTGGAAGTCCGCGCAGTATCTCGCGACGGGCAGGCCCGACCTGTTCGCCCGCCCGTGGGCAGCCGAGACGCTGAGAGAACTGCACGGGACCCGGTCCCCGGCGTGCTCCGGTGTGCTCTCCGTCCTGTACGCCGGCGACCGCCCGGTGGCCTTCCACTTCGGCCTGCGCTCCCAGCACATGCTGTGTCACTGGTTCCCCGCCTACGACCGCGAGCTGGCCACCTTCTCGCCCGGACTTCTTCACCTCCGGAAGCTGGTGGAGGCGGCCGCCGCCGAGGGCCTGTCCCGCATCGACCTCGGCAAGGACGACTACGCGTGGAAGACCTCCGTCAAAACGGGTGACGCCCCGGTCGCCGAAGGCCAGGTGGCCCGCGCCACGGCCGTGGCCGCGCTGCGCGTGCGGCTGCGGCACTCGCAGCTGGTACGGCAAGGCCGCCGACTGGTGGCGGCCAGCCCGGTGCTGCGCGAGGCCGCGCTGCGGGTCCTCGACCGCTCTTGACCGTCCTGCGGGCACGGCCCTTTCGGCCTCGGCCCCTTCAGACGCGCTCCGTCGCCGGCTGGACGACCGGCGCGTTGAGCACCGTGAGGAGGCGGGCGACCTCGGTGGCCATGGCGGCGCGGCCGGGGGCGAGGTAGCGGCGGGTGTCGACCAGGGTCGGGTTCTCGGTCAGCGCCTGTCGGACCGCGGTGGTGAAGACGTGGTTGAGGTGCGTGGCTATGTTGATCTTGGTCATGCCGTGGGTGACCGCCAGGGTCAGGTGTTCGTCCGCCACTCCCGACGAACCGTGCAGGACGAGCGGCACGGGCAGGGCCGCCCGCAGCATCCGGATCAGCTCGAAGTCGAGCACCGCGTCGCGGGTGAGCATCGTGTGGGAGGTGCCGACGGCCACGGCCAGCGCGTCCACGCCGGTGGCGGCGACGAACGCGACCGCCTCGTCCGGCGACGTCCGCGCACCCGGCGCGTGCACGCCGTCCTTGCCGCCGACCTCGCCGAGCTCCGCCTCCACCCACACGCCCGCGGCATGGCAGCGGGCGACGACCTCCGCCGTGGCACGTACGTTGGCCTCGTAGTCCAGCGCGGAGGCGTCGAACATCACCGAGGAGAAGCCGAGTCGGACGGCCTCGGCGACGAGGTCGGCGTCGGTCGCGTGGTCGAGGTGGACGGCGACCGGCACGGGGGCGGCCTCGGCGACGGCGAGCACGGCGGCGGCCAGCGGCGCCAGGGCGCCGTGGTAGCGGACGGCGTTCTCGCTGATCTGCAGGACCACCGGGGAACCGGCCGTCGTGGCACCCGCGACGACGGCCTCGGCGTGTTCGAGCTGGACGACGTTGAACGCGCCGACACCGTGCCCGGCGTCGGCGGCGGGCGTGACGACGGCGCCGGTGCCTGTCAGGGGCATGAGGTCTCCTTGCTGAGCGGTGCCGTGAAGGCGGTGACGGCGGAAGGCGGTGAAGGCGGAAGGCGGTGAAAGGCAGACGTCCGCCCGGTGGCTCGGGCCGGTGCCCGCGCCCGAGCCGCGACGCGGGGGTGGGCGTGCCGCTGCTCGGCGGCGCCGCCCGGAACGCCGGTCCGGACAGCGGCCGAGGCGTCACGCCGAGCCGCGTCCTGGAGCGGTGCGCTGTCCCGGTCGGCCGCGCCGCCCCGGGCCCCGCCCGGAACGCCGGACCCGACAGCGTCCGGCGCCGACGCGCGTCATGACCGGCCGGGTCACCCGCCCGGCGCCGACGTGCGTCACGACCCGCCCGGGTCACCCGGCCGGTGTGGCGTCCAGGACGACCGAGCGGGTGAGTCCCTGGGGCCGGTCCGGGTCGAGGCCCCGGACCTCGGCGAGGGCCACCGCCAGTCGCTGGGCGCGGACGAGATCGGCCAGTGGGTCGAGGTCCGAGGCGACGAGGGTCGCCCCGGTGGCGCGGACCTGCGCCGGCAGTCCGGCGGGCGGCTCGCCGAAGAACCAGACGACGCTGTTGGGGCCGGTGATGCTGATGGGCCCGTGCCGGTACTCCATCGCCGCGTACGACTCGGTCCACGCGTTGGACGCCTCGCGCAGCTTCAGCGCGGCCTCGTTCGCCAGGCCGATCGTCCAGCCGGTGCCGAGGAAGGTGAACTGGCCCGCGTCGACGGCGCCTTCGGGGAGTTCGGTCCGCAGGGCGCGTTCCGCCTGTGCGGGCAGGTCGGCGGGCGCGAGGCCCAGCCGGCCGCGCAGCAGGGCCAGGCAGGTGGTGGCGAACCGGGTCTGCACGACCGACTGTTCGTCGGCGAAGCCCAGGTCCACCACGGTCCCCGCCGCCCCGGTGATCGGTGTGGCGAGGTCGCCGGTGACGGCGACGGTGGGCGTGCTGTCGCCGGTCCGGCGCAGCGCGTCGAGGACCTCGGTGGTGGTGCCCGAGCGGCTGATGGCGAGCACCCGGTCGTAGCGCCGTGCCGCCGGGAACTCGGAGGCCGCGAACGCGTCGGTCTCGCCGAGCCCCGCCGCCTCGCGCAGCACCGCGTACGCCTGGGCGATGTACAGGGAGGTGCCGCAGCCGATGACGGCCACCCGTTCGCCGGTCTCCGGGAGCCCTGCCGGGTCCATCTCCAGGGCCCGGCGCCAGCACTCCGGCTGACTGGCGATCTCCTTGCCGACATGGGTCATGGTGCGTGCCTCCTGCGAGGTGCTCGACGGCGCGATGCGCGAAGATGCTTCATGTATAGCTGTTGCGTGCAGAAGTGAGCAAGGGTGCGCGTGGTCGAGGTCCGCTGCGGCGTCCGCCCCGGAGCATCGACGACATGCCGCGATACGCTCGGCACCGCAGGTCATCGAGGTGAGGAGAACGGCGATGGGGGCGCACGAGCGCTGGACGGGACTGCTCGACGCCCTGAGCGAGCGCGGCCGGATCGAGGTCGCCGAGGCGGCCGAGCTCCTCGGGGTCTCCGCGGCCACCATCCGTCGCGACATGGACGAGCTGGCCCGACAACAGCTGCTCACCCGCACCCGCGGCGGCGCGGTCCTGAGCGGAGTCGCGTACGACCTGCCGCTCCGTTACAAGACCGCGCGCCAGGCCGACGAGAAGCAGCGGATCGCCCGCGCGGCGGCCGGCCTCGTGCCGCCGGGAGCGGTGGTCGCGCTCAACGGCGGGACGACCACCTCGGAGGTCGCCCGCGAACTGGTGACCCGGCCGGACCTCGCGGGCCACGGCACGGCGACGGCGCTGACCATCGTCACCAACGCCGTCAACATCGCCAACGAGCTGGCCGTCCGGCCGTACGTGAAGACCGTGGTGACCGGCGGTGTCGCCCGCCCCAGCTCGTACGAACTCACCGGGCCCCTCGTCAGTTCCGTCCTCCAGGGCCTCGCGCTCGACTACGCCATCCTCGGCGTCAACGCGGTCGACCCGCGCTTCGGCGCCGCCACGCACGACGAGGGCGAGGCCAGTGCGAACCGGGCGATGGCCGAGCGCGCGGACACGGTGATCGTGGTCGCCGACTCCACCAAACTCGGCCGGCGCGCCTTCGCCCGGGTCTGCGCGGTCGCCGAGATCTCGGTCCTCGTCACCGACCTCGACGCCCCGGACGAACTGGTCGAGCAGTTCACCGGCCAGGGCGTCGAGGTCCACCGGGTCTGAGGGCCGGCACCCGCCCGCGATCGCCGCGCCTTCGCTCTCCCCGCGCCGACGCCCGCCCGCCGGTGCTTCCCGCGTCCCTCTGCCCTTCCCCGCGTCCGCCCGCCGCTGCTTCCCGCGCCCGCCTGCGCGTTTCCGCGTCCGCGTGCGCGTTCTTGATTGAAGCCTGCCCATAGCGCGCACTTGACGTCACCTGCCCGCCCTGCTCTCATGGCGCGCAGCACCACGGTCATGGACATGGCAGCGAGTGCCTCGCGTGCGCTCGCCCGGCCGAAAGGCGGCTGTGATGGAACCACGTTCGGGACGGGCCCGCAGGCGGAGCCCCGGCAGAGGCGGCGGGCGGCTCACCGTCCTCGGGGTGGTCGCGGCCATGGTCGCCGCACTGCTCTCCCTCGGCGGCCCGGTCGACCCCGCGGCCGCGGCGAGCGCCGGCAACGTCACCGGCATCACCCGGTCGGGCAGCACCTTCACCATCAGCACGTCCACGGCGGCGAAGGCCCGGGTCGTCGTCGCCCGCCCGGACATCTTCCGGATCTGGCTCTCCCCGCAGGGCACCTTCACCGACGACCCCGCCGGCGACGCACTCGCCGTCGACACCGACTTCGGCCCCGTCACCACGAGCGTCACGGACGCCGGCACGTACTACCGGATCACCACCCCGGCCCTGAACATCCGGGTCGACAAGTCCCCGATGCGCTTCTCCGTCTACCGCGCCGACAACACCACCCTCGTCTGGCAGGAGGCCCAGCCGCTCTCCTGGACCGGGAGCCAGACCAGCCAGCGCCTCACCCAGGGCGCCGACGAACAGTTCTACGGCACCGGTCTGCGCCTCGGCGAATGGGCGCTGCGCGGCAAGACCGTCCCCGTCGCCGTCGCCAACACGTGGAAGGAGAACACCAACGCCAGCCCGGCCCCCTTCTACATGTCCACCAACGGCTACGGCGTGATGCGCAACACCTGGGCCCCCGGCAGCTATTCCTTCGGCGCGCCCGGCACCTTCACCCACGACGAGAGCCGCTTCGACGCCTGGTACTTCGTCGCCGACTCCCTCAAGGGCGTCCTCGACGCGTACACCGACGTCAGCGGCAAGCCGTTCCTGGCCCCGATGTGGGGCTTCGAGCTCGGCAACGCCGACTGCTGGAACGCCTCCAACCCCGAATACAACGGCGACCACGACCGCCCGCGCCACCAGACCACCCCCGACGTGGTCGGATACGCCGACGACGCCCGCGCCGCCGACATGCCCTCCGGCTGGTTCCTGCCCAACGACGGCTACGGATGCGGCTACACCGCACCCCTCAAGAGCACCGTCGACGCCCTGAAGGCCAGGGGCTTCCAGACCGGTCTGTGGACCTCCACCGGCCTCGCGGACATCGGCCAGGAGGTCGGAACCGCCGGCACCCGCGGCGTCAAGACCGACGTCGCGTGGATCGGATCCGGCTACAAGTACGCCTTCGACGGCGTGCAGCAGGCCGTCGACGGCATCGAGAAGAACTCCGACGCCCGCCGCTACGTGTGGACCGTCGACGGCTGGGCCGGCACCCAGCGCAACGCCGTCGTCTGGACCGGCGACACCTCCGGCACCTGGGACGCCATGCGCTGGCACGTCCCCGCCATCACGGGCGCAGGCCTGTCGGGCCTCAACTACGCCTCCGGCGACGTCGACGGCATCTTCGGCGGCAGCCCGAAGACGTACGTCCGCGACCTCCAGTGGAAGGCGTTCACCCCGGCGTTCATGACCATGTCCGGCTGGGGCCCGACCAACCCCTCGGCCGGCTACCAGGACAAGCAGCCCTGGCGGTTCCCCGACCCGTACCTCTCGATCAACCGCACGTACCTCAAGCTCAAGATGCGGCTGATGCCGTACCTGTACTCGATGAGCCGCGTCGCCCACGAGACCGGCGTGCCCTCCACCCGGGCCATGGTCCTCGAACACCCCGAGGACCCGGTCGCGCGCGGCAACCTGACCAGCGGCCAGTTCCTGGCCGGCGACTCCTTCCTCGTCGCGCCCGTCGTCTCCGACACCACCACCCGCGACGGCATCTACCTGCCGGCCGGCACCTGGACCGACTACTGGACGGGGAAGACCTACAGCGGACCGGGCTGGCTCAACGGCTACCACGCCCCGCTCGACACCCTGCCGCTCTTCGTCAAGGGCGGCGGCATCGTACCGATGTGGCCGCAGATGAACCACACCGGTGAGAAGCCCGTCTCCACCCTCACCTACGACGTGTACCCGCGCGGCTCGTCGACCTTCACGCTCTACGAGGACGACGGGATCACCCGCCAATACCAGACCGGCGCCTACGCCAAGCAGAAGGTCGACGTCACCGCCCCGGCCTCCGGCACCGGCGACGTGCGCATCGCCGTCGGCGCGAGCACCGGTACGTACACCGGCAAGCCCGCCTCGCGCGGCTACGAGTTCACCGTCCACGCGGCCGGGGCCCCGGGCGCCGTCACCGTCGACGGTACGGCCCTGCCGGCGCTGACCTCGAAGGCGGCGTACGCGGCGGCCGCCACGGGCTGGTACTTCGACGCCGCCGACCGCTCCGGCACCCTGTGGGTCAAGACCGGCGCGAAGTCCGGCGCCTTCACGGTCACCGCCTCCGGCGTGACCCTGCTCCCGAGCGCGCCCGTCCCCGGCACCTCCGGCACGCCGATCCCCAAGGCGGGCTGGAAGGTCGTCCGCGCCGACAGCGAGGAGACCTCCGCCGAGAACGGCGCCGCGGTCAACGCCATCGACGGCGACCCGGCCACGACGTGGCACACCGCCTACTCCGGCACCGCCGCACCGCTGCCGCACGAGATCCAGATCGACCTCGGCGCCCGCTACGACATCGACGGCGTCCGCTACCTCCCCCGTCAGGACGGCGGCGTCAACGGCCGCGTCGGGACCTACGAGGTGTACGTGTCGGAGACCACGAGCGACTGGGGCAGCCCCGTCGCCACGGGGACCTTCGCCGACACCGCGACCGAGAAGACGGTCACCACGGCCGCCAAACGCGGACGCTACCTGAAGCTGCGGGCGCTCACGGAGGCCGGGGGGCGCGGCCCCTGGACCAGTGCGGCCGAGATCTCCGCCCTGGGCACGGCCGTCCCGCTCCCGGCCGGCGCGACCCTGGTCAACGGCGCGTCGGGCAGCTGCGTCGACCTGCCCTACAGTGCCACCACCCCCGGGACCGAACCCACCCTGTACACCTGTCACGGCGGGGCGAACCAGCGCTGGACGTTCACCCCGGCCGGCACCCTCACCGGCAAGGACGGCGTCTGCCTCGACGGTTCGGGGAACACCGTCACGATCCGGGCGTGCGACGGCTCCGCCGCACAGCAGTGGCGGCTCGGCCCCGAGCTGTCGGTGACGAGCGGCGGCCGCTGCCTCGCCCCCGTCCGCTCGGGAACGGCCAACGGCACCAAGCTGGAACTCGCCGGCTGCACGGGCGGCGCGGCGCAGCGCTGGACGCCCACGGCCTGACGCGCACGCCACAAGGCTCCGGCCGGGTCCCCCGGCCGGAGCCGCTGTGTTGACGCACATGCGCCGATGGCTCCACGTCAAGACCCGAAAGAGTGAAACCTTCCCCTCGTGTATTCCGTCCTCTGGTGAAGAAAGACGGTCGAGAACCTGCGGGGAGTGGGCATCCATGGGGCTGAAGGGCAAGTACACCGCGCACATAGCCGTGGCGGCTTCGGCGGTCGGACTCGGCGTCGCCGTGTGGGGCGCCGCGGTCCTGACGGACACCGAGGCCGCCGCCGGGAGCGCGGCGAGGCCCACGCGGTCCGCCCCGGCCGAAGGCGCTCCCGGGCCGACCCGGGTGCCCCCGGTGAAGATGCCCGAGAGCATCGCGCACGCCGCCGAGAAGGGCGGGAACGCGGTCAACATCACCATCGACGACGGCCCCGACCCCCGCTGGACGCCCCAGGTGCTCGACGTCCTGAAGGAGAACGACGTCAAGGCCGTCTTCTGCATGGTCGGCCCGCAGGCCGCGCAGCACCCCGAACTGGTCCGGCGGGTCGTCGCCGACGGACACCGGCTCTGCGACCACACCGTCTCCCACGACACCACCATGGACAAGAAGCCCGTCGCCTACCAGAAGCAGCAGATCCTCCAGGGCAAGAAGATGATCGAGGACGCGGCCGGCGGAGCGAAGGTCGAGTACTACCGGGCCCCCGGCGGCGCCTTCACCCCGGACAGCCGGCGGATCGCCGCCGCGGCGGGCATGCGGCCGCTCGGCTGGAACGTCGACACGAAGGACTTCCACCGGCCCGGCACGGCCGCGATCGTGAACACGGTCAGGTCCGAACTCTCCAACGGCCCGACGATCCTCTTCCACGACGGCGGCGGCGACCGTCGGCAGACCGTCGCCGCCCTCCGGCAGGTGCTGCCCTGGCTCAAGGACCAGGGCCGCTCCTTCAGCTTCCCCGTGCGGACGGCGCCCTGACGCCTCACGGTTCGGTGAGGGTGAGGGCGGCCGCCGGGCACACCGCGGCGGCGAGGCGGACCGCGGCGCGGTGGTCCGGGGCCGGGCGGCCGTCGAGGAGGACGACGAGTCCCTCGTGCTCGTCCTGGTCGAAGACCTGGGGGGCGGTCAGGACACACATCCCGGCACCGAGGCAGCGGTGGCGGTCGACACGGACGTCCATCGGCGGGTCAGACCTCGTCCCAGGTGACCGGCAGCCGGTGCACCCCGTAGATGCTCATGTCCGTGCGCAGCGGCACCTCCTCGGCAGGAACGGCGAGCCGCAGCGTGGGGAAGCGCCTCAGCAGGGCGGGCAGCGCCACCGTCAGCTCGACGCGGGCCAGTTGCTGGCCGAGGCACTGGTGGATGCCGTGGCCGAAGCCCAGATGCCCCGTGGCCTTGCGGCGCAGGTCGAGGACGTCGGGGTCGGGGAACCGCTCCGGGTCCCGGTTGGCGGCCTCGAAGGAGAGGGTGACGCTCTCGCCCGCGCGGATCAGCCGCCCGTCCAGCTCGACGTCCTCCAGCGCGGACTTCACGCCGGTGTGGGCGACCGTCAGATAGCGCATCAGCTCCTCGACGGCCTGCGGGGCGAGGTCCGGTTCGGTGCGCAGCGCCTCGGCCTGGGCGGGGTGGCGGAGCAGGGCGAAGGTGCCGTGCGCGATCATGTTGGCGGTGGTGTCGAGGCCGGCGGCGAGCAGGAAGCCGCCGACGCCGACCAGTTCCTCGTCGGTGAGGTCGGAGTCCCGCGCCAGGTCGCCCAGCAGGTCGTCGGAGTCCCGGGGATGCCCGGCGCGCTTGGCCGCGACCAGCCCGGCCATGTACTCCTGGAGCCCGACGAAGGCGGCGTACCGGTCCTCGGGCGTCACGTCCATGGCCATGAGCGTGTGGGCGTGGCCCTGGAAGCGGTCGCGGTCGTCGTAGGGGACGCCCAGCAGCTCGCAGATCATCAGCGCGGGAAGGGGCCGCGCGAACGCCTCCACGAGGTCGGCGCCCGGCCCGCGGCGTTCCATCGCGTCCAGGTGCTCGGTGGTGATCTCCTCCACGCGCGCGGAGAGCTGCCGCATCCGCCGGACGGTGAACCTGCCCGCGAGGAGCCGCCGGAATCGGGTGTGCTCGGGCGCGTCCATCCCGGTCATGTCGCCGACCGGCGCGGGCGGGAGCGGGCCCTCGCCGGCGCCCGGGAAGGGGTGGTGCATCAGCTCGTAGCGCGAGCTGAAGCGCGGGTCCGCCATGATGGCGCGGATCGTGGCGTGGCCGGTGGCCAGCCAGCCGACGTGCCCGTCCGGGTACGTCATGCGCGCGAGCGGCCGCCGCTCGCGCAGCTCGGCGAGGCCGGCGGGCGGGTCGAAGGGGCAGCCGGCGGCGCGCTGCGTGGGGAGCGTGACCGGCTCGGCGGCGCGGGGCGAGTCTTCGTGCTGCACGGTGTCCTCCGTCGGAGAGGTCAGGGGGCGTAAGAGGTCCGAGGTGGCGCCGTTGGTGCCATAAGTGGCGCCATTGCGGTCGAGCGGCGCGATCGCCGCCGCACTCGGTGTGTTCGGGAGCCCGTCAGTGGGTCCGATGAGATACGGGTTGATGCCCATGGCTTTATGGTGGCACCAGAATGGCGCCATTGCAAGGCAATGTGGCGCCACGTGGCAGAGGGTTGGCGTCACGAGGTGAAAATTTGGCGCCATCGGTGCATCGCCCGGCGTTGCGGGAACGATCTTGAGCGGGCAGCATGGCCCCCGACCGGTCACCGCGCTCACCAGGGGCGCGGGCGGCCGGCCACGGAAGGGAACGATCATGATTCGGCTGTCGGACCACCCCATGACCTGGGTGGCGACCGGGGACAGCATCACCCAGGGCGTGCTGCACACCCACGGCGCCCGAAGCTGGGTGGAGCACCTGCAGGAACGGGTCCGGTGGCAGCTGGACCGGCTCACCGACATCGTGGTCAACACCGGTGTCTCGGCATGGCGAGCGGTCGACGTGCTCGCCGCCCACGACCGGCTGATCGGCCGGTTCGAGCCCGATGTGCTGTCCGTCTCGCTCGGCACCAACGACTGCCTCGCCGGACCGGACGGACTGCCCGAGTTCCACGACGCGATGCGCCGGATCGTCGCGGCGGCCGGGCCGCGCACCCAGATCGTCCTGCACACGCCCGTTCTGGTCAGCGCCTCCGGGCGGGAGCGCCGCGCCGCACTGCCCGACTACTGCCAGGCCGTACGCGAGATCGCGAACGACACCGGCGCGCTCCTGGTCGACCACGAGGCCCACTGGCGGGAGCACTTCGGGACGGACGACCCGATCCCGTGGCTCGACGACCCCGCGCACCCCAACGCCGTCGGCCACCTGTGGATGGCGAACCACACCCTGCGCGTCCTCGGCCTGGGCGAACTGGACGCCCTCTGACCCGCGTCCGCCCCCCGGCCCCGTCCGCCCCCGCCTCGGCTCACCGCAGGCTCGCGCCCTGCGCGCGGAGCTCCCGCCGCACGGCCTCCGCCGAGACCTCGCGCGGCAGCCGGCCCCCTGCCGAGGCGAGGGCCGCGCAGACACCGGCCGCCTGACCCGTCGCCATCGAGATGGGCATCACGCGGTACGAGGAGTGCGCCACGTGGTCCCCCGAGATGCAGCGGCCGGCGACCAGCACCCGGTCCACGCCCCGCGGGATCAGGCAGCGCAGCGGGATGTCGTACGACGCGCCGCGCGGCAGCCGGCGGAGCGTGGTGCCGCGACCGCTCGGGTTGTGGATGTCCACGGGATAGGCGCCGCGCGCGATGGCGTCGTCGAAGGTGCGCGCCGTCAGTACGTCCTCCCCGCTGAGCTCGTACTCGCCGAGGATCCGGCGCGTCTCGCGGACGCCCACCTGCACGCCGCTCTGCACCACGTACGACTTCCCGAAGCCCGGCACGCGTGTGCGCAGGAACCGGGCGATCTGCTCCATCTGGCGGTGGGCCGTGAACTCCGCCTGCGTCAGGTCCCAGACGCTCGTGCCCAGCACCTCGGTGACCCGGGTCGAGTTGACCGCGACCTCGCCGTCGTTCGGCGTGGCGAAGAAGAGCATGTCCTCACGGTGGAGGTCCAGCTCGCCGGCGTCGGTCGCCTCGCGGACCAGGTCCCACAGCCCGTGCACGCCCTTCCACTGGTCCGGATGGGTCCGGGCGTAGTCGCCGAACTCCTCGTGGTCGAAGCGGACCATGCGGAACATCAGCGTCATGGGCTGCGTCCAGCCGTCCTCCGGGCGCCCGATGTCGTACGCCGCCCCGGCCGCCGCGGCGATGTCGCCGTCGCCCGTGCAGTCGACGATCACGTCGGCGTCGATGACCAGCGGACCGGACTTGGTCTCGAACACCGCTCGCGTCCGGTCCGGCAGCGGGACCACCCCGGAGGCGAAGGCGTGCAGCAGGGTGCGCACCTCGTGGGTCTCCAGCAGGTCGTACGCCACCAGTTTGAACAGCTCCGCGTCGAAGGGCACCGTGTATCCGGTCTCCACCGAGGGCCGGATCGCCGCCCCGGCGTTCACCAGACGTTCGAGCAGCATCCGCAGGACGCCGCCGACGACCGGCTCGCCCTCGCCGTGGTCGGGCGGCAGCAGCCGTGAGGCGTCCCCGACGACGGCCTGCTTGACCTCGTTGTGAAAGCTCATCAGCGGCATCACGAGCGCGGCCGTGGCGTTGCCGCCGAGGAAGCCGTAGCGCTCGACGAGGATCACCTCGGCGCCCGCGTTCGCGGCACCGACCGCCGCACCGAGGCCCGCGGGCCCGCCGCCGACGACCAGCACCTGCGTGGAACCCGCGTGCAGGCCCGTACGTGCGGGCAGCTCCACGTGCCGGGGAACTCGGGGCTGGCGCAGATAGGTCACGTGATCTCCGGGAGTCGGGAGGGGACGGGACGGCGGGCGTCGGCGCCGCGGGGGTCAGCCGACCGGGGCCAGCGGCGCCGGCGGGTCGGCGAGCAGCGGCGGGGGAGCGATGCGGTCGAGGTAGGCCAGGAAACGTTCGGCCGTCTCGTCCGCCCGCAGCCGAAGGGCCGCCGTCCGGGCGGCCGTCTCCGCGAGCCGCGCCGGCCGCTCGTCCCACAGCCGGTCCACCTCGGCCAGCAGCAGACCGACGTTCTCCCGCACCACGCCCCGCAGGGCGGGCGCGCCGACCTGCGTCGCGAAGTCGAAGACCTTGCCCGCGTACGGCAGCGGCAGCAGCGGGACCCCGGACAGCGCGGCGAAGATCAGGAAGTGCAGCCGCATGCCGATGGCCAGATCCAGCTGCTTGACGATGTCGAGGACCTGCTGCGGCCGGGAGGCGCCCCGCAGGACCGTGCACGCCCCCGCGTCGGCCATGTGGGAGGCCACGGCGTGCGCGTGCCGGATGTCGTCGCGTTCCATCGGCACGAAGACGACGTGGGCGTCGAGCCGGTTCACCAGGAAGTCGCCTACGTGGGCGAGGAGTTGGTGGTACCCCTCCTCGTCCAGGTGCTCGGCCGCGCGGCCCGGCTCCCGTACGCTCATGCCGACCAGCCGCACCCCGGTCGGCACGGCCTCGGCCCGCAGCAGCTGCTCACCGCCGTCGCCGGGCCGCAGCAGCAGCGCCGGATCGGCGGTGACCGTGATGTGGCGCTCCAGACCGGCCTCTTCGAGGACCACCTTCGACTCCTCGTCACGGACCGTCACCTCGGCCGCGTCCGTGAGCGTCGTGCGGACCCAGTTGCAGTCCACCTCGTCCGTGAGGGGACCCGCGCCCACCGCGTACGTGAAGACCGGGACCCCGTGCCCCTGGGCGGTGCGCACCAGCCGCAGATAGCGGCGGGCCTCGGTGTTGTAGAGGATGCCGCCGCCGCCGAGCACGAGCACGTCGAGGCGCCGCAGGTGCTCGGAGGTCCGTTCTCTCGGCAGACCCTCCCAGCCCACCACCTCGACGTCCGGGAGGACGCTCCGGCTGTAGTCGGGGTTACGGGAGAAGACCACGATCCGGACATCCGGTCGTGCCGCCCGCAAGCGGTCCAGCATGGCGGTGAGGATCGCCTCGTCGCCCACGTTGCGTCCACCGTAGGAACCCAGTACTCCCACGGTGACTGCGCTGTCATCGCCCATGATCGCCTCTCGTGACCGGTGCGCGTACTCCTACACCAGTTCACCCCATCGCGAGATTTACGCATCTCGGGACGGAATCTCTTCGTCCGCAGCGTGGGCGCGCCTGGCGCGGCGGGCGCGGCGCGCCGTCACGCGTCCGGCGGCGGGAACTCCTGCTCCGCCCAGATGGTCTTGCCGCTGCGGCTGTAGCGGCTGCCCCAGCGGGTGGTCAGCTGCGCCACCAGATAGAGGCCGCGGCCGCCCTCGTCGGTCAGGCGTGCCCGGCGCATCCGGGGGTGGGTGGCGCTCGGGTCGGAGACCTCGCAGATCAGCCGGCCCGCGCGGATCAGCCGTACCTCGATCGGCCCTCCCGCGTACCGGACCGCGTTGGTGACCAGTTCGCTCAGCACCAACTCGGTGGTGAACACGAGCTCGTCCAGACCCCACGCGTGCAGCCGGGCCGTGGCGGCCTCCCGCACGGTACCGACCGCCGCCGGGTCGGCGTCGATCGTCCAGAAGGCGGTGTCCTCGGCCGGAACGGCGCGGGTACGGGCGAGCAGCAGCGTCACGTCGTCCGCGAGTCCGTCGGCGGGGCGGCCCGCCACGATCTCGCGGCCGAGTTCGCGCAGGGGCCGCGCCAGGGCACCCTGGCGGCCCAGGTGCGCGGCCAGGCGGGCCATGCCCTCGTCCAGGTCGCCGTCCCGCCCCTCCACGAGTCCGTCGGTGTACAGGGCGAGCACGCTGCCCGGCGCGAGGTCGATCTCCGTGGCCTCGAAGGGCAGGCCGCCGACGCCCAGCGGCGGGCCCGGGTCGACCGGCAGGTACGACACACGGCCCTCGGGATCGACGACGGCGGGCGGCGGGTGGCCCGCGGACGCCACCACACAGCGCAGGGAGACCGGGTCGTAGACGGCGTACACGCAGGTCGCGCCCGTGGGCGAGGCGGCGTTGCGGACACCCCAGTCCTCGTCGTCCTCCTCTTCCCGGCCGTTCCCTCCGCCACCTTCCCGGTCCTGCCCGTCCTGCCCGCCGCCCCGGGCCTCCCCGCCCTCCCGGGCCTCCCCGCCCTCCCGGTCCTCCCCGCCCTCCCGGTCCTGGCGGTCCTCCCGGTCGGTCTCCTCGGGTTCGGCGAGCAACTGGGACACCAGGTCGTCGAGATGGGCGAGCAGCTCGTCCGGCTCCAGGTCGAGGTCCGCGAGGGTACGGACGGCCGTGCGCAGCCTGCCCATGGTGGCGGTGGCCGCGAGACCGTGGCCCACGACGTCCCCGACCACGAACGCCACCCGCGCCGACGACAGCGGGATCACGTCGAACCAGTCGCCGCCGACGCCGGTCGTCGTGTCGGCGGGCAGGTACACCCCGGAGGTGGTCGCCCCGGGCGTCTCCGTCTGCGTGGGCGGCAGCATGCTGCGCTGGAGCCCGACGGCCGCGCGCCGCTCGCGGGTGAAGCGGCGGGCGTTGTCCAGGGCGAGCGCCGCACGGTCGGCGATCTCGCGCAGCAGCTCCCGGTCGGCCTTCTCGTACGGGCCGCGGTCGGCGTGCCGGCCCACGGACACCCGGCCGAGCACGATCCCCCGGGCACACAGCGGAGCCGACATGGTCATCGGATAACCGCCGACGTCGACTTCGGCTTCGGCACCGACCGCCGCACCGGGGTCGACTGCGGCACCGGCAGCGGCACCGGAGTAGACGCCGGCACCAGCACCGGAACCGTCGTCGGCCCCCGAGCCGTCATGGGCCGCCGGCCGCCCCGCCACGGCGGTACGGCGCAGCGCCAGCCGCCCCTCCCCGTCGGGGGCCGGCTCCTCGCCCAGGGACACCGCCTCGGCGATCTCGACCACCGCAAGGTCGCAGAGACCCGGCACCAGCGCGGCGGCCAGCTCCCTGCCCGTCTCCCGTACCGACAGCGATCCACCGACCCGGGTCGTGGCCTGGTGCAGCAGCGCCAGCCGCTCGCTCGAACGGCGCAGCTCGGTCTCGTCGGTGAACAGGCCGGTGACTCCGAGCACCTGCCCGTCGGGAGCCTGCAGCCGGAACGCCGTGATCGCGATGACGACTCCGCCGCCGGGATCCTCGATGGTGCGCAGCAGCTCCTCCGCCCGGATCAGCGGCCGGCCCGTGCGCAGCACCTCGCGCAGCTTCTCCTCGACCGCCGCCGCGTCTCCCGGCCACAGGAAGTCGCCGAGCCGCCGGCCGCTCAGATCGGACGGCACGCCCGTGTACGGCAGCAGATGGGTGTTGGTCCGGAGCAGTCGCAGCTCCGGGTCGAACACCGCGAGCCCCACGCGGTCCTGGAGGAACAGCTCCGTGACGAAGGCCCGGTCCTGGTGCCAGCGGGCCGCGAGGGACGCCGCGGTGGCCAGGACGAGGCACCCCGTCCCCGCGCCGCCGTCGAGGGCGAAGGCCCGGAAGACGACGGGCACGTCCTCGCCCCGGCCCGAGCGCAGCACCGTCTCGCCGCCCCTGGCGCCCCGCGCGTACGCCTCCACCAGCGTCGTCCAGGTCGCGGGATCCGCGAGGAGCGCGCGGGCCGGCCGGCCCACGACCTCGGCGGCGGACCGGCCGAGGAGCAAGGCGGCCTCCGGTGTCCAGGCGCTGATCCGCCCTCGGCCGTCGAGCAGGACCCCGGCCGTGCCCTCAGGGAAGGGCGGGAGGCTGTCGCCGGGGAAGGGCGTGTCGCTCACGGCGCCCCCTCCTCGCGGTCGCCCGCCCCCTGCTGGCGGTCGTCGGCCCGCTCTTCGTGGTCGTCCGCCCGTTCCCGCCGGTCGTCCGCCCGTTCGTCCTCGCGCTCGGCCCCGGCCTCCGCCAGCGCGTGCGCCCGGGCGATCAGCAGGGCCACGTCGTCGTGGTCGTCCGGGCCGCGCAGCGCGCCCAGGAGCAGGTCACAGGTCTGCTCCAGCGGGAGCGAGGACGACAGGGCGAGCAGGTCGGTGAGAGCCGCGAGGCGGACGTCGATGTCCTGGTCGCGGGTCTCCACCAGGCCGTCGGTGTACAGCACCAGCTCGTCACCCGCGTCGAAGGGGATCTCCTCCGTCTCGAAGGGCACGCCGCCGACGCCCAGAGGCGCCCCCGTGGGCAGGTCGAGCAGCCTGGGGGCCCGGCCCGCGGGCACGTGGACGGGCGGCGGATGGCCGGCGACGGCGATGCGGCAGATCCTCCGCCGCGGGTCGTACACCGCGTACACACAGGTGGCCATCGCCTCGTCCAGACCGGCGACCGTACGGTCCAGATGGGTCAGCACCACGGCCGGCGGCAGGCCGAGGGCGGCGAGCGTGCGGGCCGCGGTGCGGACCTGTCCCATGGTGGCCGCCGCGTTGATGCCGCTGCCCATCACGTCGCCGACCACGAGGGCCGTCTCGCCGCCCGGGAGCGGGATCGCGTCGAACCAGTCACCGCCGACCTCGACCGCCGCGGAGGCCGGCTGGTAGCGGTAGGCCGCGTCGAGCCCGTTGAGCCGGGCCGGCCCGTGCGGCAGCAGATGGCGCTGCAGCGCCAGGGCGGCCTGGCTCTGGTGCCGGTACCAGCGGGCGTTGTCGATGGCGACCGCCGCGCGGGCCGCCAGCTCCCCGGCGAGGAGGACGTCGTCCTGGTCGAAGGGCAGCGAGTTGCGGGCCCGCTTGAGGTCGAGCACGCCGAGGACGACGCCCCGGGCGCGCAGCGGAACGGCGAGGTAGGAGTGGACGCCCGCCTGGCGCAGCAGCCCGGCGGCCGATTCGGCGCGGGCGATGCGGGAGAGGTCGTCGTCGGTGACGCGCTCGACGAGGACCGGGCGACCGGTGCGGGCGCACTGGGTGACCAGCCGCTCGGCGCCGTAGCGGGCGGGTTCGCCGACCGGGTCGGCGGCTTCCTGCGCCGGCGTGGGATAGGCGGCCTTCACCGCCAGGGCCCGGAACACGGCCGGACCCGACGCCCTCGTCCCGCCGGGATGCGGACCCGCCAGGATGTCCTCCAGGACGTCGACGGCGGCGATGTCGGCGAACTCCGGCACCACCAGGTCCGCCAGTTCATGAGCGGTCAGGTCCAGGTCCAGCGTGGTGCCCACCCGTTCGGAGGCGTCCGCGATCACCGCGAGCCGGCGCCTGGCCCGCGCGGCGGCCCGGGCGGCGTGGTGCTGGTCGGTGATGTCCACCACCGAGGCGGCGACCCCGACGACCCGCTGCGCCGTGGTCTCCAGGCGGTACAGCGACATCGACCAGACCTGCTGCCGCCCCCCGGGACGCAAGGGTCCCCGCACGCTCCGGGACAGCACGGGCGCCCCCGTCTCCAGCACCTCGCGCAGCGCCGACTCCACCACCTCGGCGTCCGGGGTCGGGACCGCTTGACGGAACGTACGGCCCAGATGGTCGGCGGCGCTGCGGCCGTCGATCCGCTCCAGCGCCGGGTTCACCAGCACGAACCGCAGGTCCAGGTCCAGCACCGCAAGGCCGATGGGGGAGTGGGCGACCAGCCGGGACGACAGGGCGAGGTCCTGCTCCACCCGTCGGACGGTGGCCCCGTCGGTGGCCAGCCCGAGCGCGTAGCGGTGCCCGTGGGCGTCGAGCAGACGGGTGTTGCGGAATTCGACCGGGATCGTACGGCCGTCCTTGTGACGGACCGGGAAGACACCGGCCCACGCGCCCCCGCCCGACATCACCCGCTCGAACAGGGCCAGCACCCGGTCCCGGTGACGCTCCTCGACGAGGAGCCGCGCGGCCGGGCGGCCCAGCGCCTCGTCCGCCGGATACCCGAAGATCGTCTCCGCCTGCGGGCTCCACAGGACGATCCGCCCCGTCGCGTCCAGAACGACGGCGGCCACGCCGAGTACGTCGAGAAGCCCGCCGGGTTCCACGGCGAGCTCACCGTTCGCCGGGTCCGGGCCGGCAGGGGGAAGGGCCGCCGCGCTCATCTTCTCCATCATCGCGCCGCGGGAGCGGACCGCCAGTCGTCCGGCGGTTCCGCAGGAGATGTGGAGAAGTTCTGGTGGCCTCGTGAGTTTTCCGTCGTGGATTGACTCCACGGTCGGACATCGAACAGGAGTCCCCAGCTGTCGAACTGATCAGTAACCCACCCTGACCAGCGGTAACGCCTGAACGGGCGGTCGGGTGACCGAAACCCGCGCGTTCGGAAGATCGATGTATGGTCGGGCCGCCCTGGGACAGGTGGGCGTGAAGGCGAGGCAATTCGAGGCGAGGCACACCGATGGAAGCTCCGACCACTCCGTCGTACGGCGGGGACAGCCAAGGCGGCGGCTGGTTCACGCGGACACCGAACCGGCAGCCCGCGGCCGCTCCCCGCCCGTCTGGCCCGTCTCCCGCACAGGGCCCCGCACCGGCACCGGGCCCGTCACCCGTACAGGGCCCCTCTCCCGCCCAGGGGCCGGCTCCCGCACCCTCCCCGGCTCCGCCCCGCGCGCCGGAGACGTCGGATGCCTCGGACACCTCGGACGCGGCCCTCCTGCGCCGCACCATGGCCGAGATCGAGCCGATCGCCGACCAGGTCACCTCGCACTTCTACGCGCTGCTGTTCCTTCGCCACCCCGACCTGCGGGAGCTCTTCCCCGCGGCGATGAACACCCAGCGGGACCGCCTCTTCAAGGCGCTGCTCACCGCCGCGACCCATGCCGACGACCCCGTCACCCTGACCAGGTACCTCACCCACCTCGGCCGCGGGCACCGGAAGTACGGCACGCGCCCCGAGCACTACCCGGCCGTCGGCGAGGCCCTGATCGGCGCCCTCAGCCGTTACGCCACCGCCGTCTGGGGGCCCAGGACCGAGGCCGCGTGGGTGGCCGCGTACACCACGATCTCGCAGATCATGATCGACGCGGCGACCGAGGACGAACTCCGTTCGCCCGCCTGGTGGCAGGCGGAGGTGGTCGCCCACGAGATGCGGACCGCGGACATCGCCGTCGTCACGGTCCGGCCCGACCAGCCGTACCCCTTCCTCGCCGGGCAGTACACCGCCCTGGAGACCCCGTGGTGGCCGCGCGTGTGGCGGCACTACTCCTTCGCCTCCGCGCCCCGCTCCGACGGGCTGCTGTCCTTCCACGTCAAGGCCGTCCCGGCGGGCTGGGTCTCCAACGCCCTCGTGCACCGCGCCCGTCCGGGCGACGTCATCCGGCTCGGTCCCCCCGCCGGCTCCATGACCGTGGACCACAGCACCGACAACGGGCTGCTGTGCCTCGGCGGCGGCACCGGCATCGCCCCCATCAAGGCCCTCGTGGAGGACGTCGCCCGGCACGGCCGGCGCCGCACCGTCGACGTCTTCTACGGCGCCCGCGAGAACGACGGCCTGTACGACATCGAGACGATGCTCCGGCTGCGGCAGTCGCACCCCTGGCTCTCCGTCCGCCCCGTCCTGGACGACGGCCCCGGCGGCCTGCCGTCCGGCGGACTGCCCGACGCCATCCGCGAACACGGGCCGTGGCACAGCCACGACGCCTATCTGTCCGGCCCGCCCGGAATGATCCGCCGCGGTGTCGAGGCCCTGGTGGGCGTCGGCATCCCCTCCCACCGCATACGACACGACTCCCTAGAGGAACTGGCCGGGGCAACGACGTGAGCACTTTCCAGCAGGACCCGAGCACCTTCGACCCGACCGGGCAGCACCGGACGGTCCCCCTGCGCACCACCCGCCCGGGCAGCGACGGCGAACACCTCGTCCAGTGGCGCCTGGGCACCACCGAACGCGCCGACCGGTTCTACGCCGAACAGGTCCTCGACCGGCTGAACCCCCGGATGCGCGAGTTCACGGCACGACAGGAGATGTTCTTCCTGGCCACCGCCGACCGCCACGGAGCCTGCGACAGCACCTTCCGCGCCGGCCCGCCCGGCTTCCTCCACGTCCTCGACGACACGACGCTCGCCTACCCCGAGTACCGGGGCAACGGCGTCCACGCCAGCCTCGGCAACATCGAGGAGAACCCGCACGTCGGCATCCTGATGGTGGACTTCCTGCGCGACCGCATCGGCCTCCACGTCAACGGCCGGGCCAGGGTCCTCGCCGACGACGACATGCGCCGCGCCCACCCCGACGCCGGGCTCCCCGTCGACCCGGTGCCCGGCCGGCGGGCCCTGGTGTGGGTCGAGATCACCGTCGACGAGGCGTACATCCACTGCGCCAAGCACATTCCGCACCTCCAGAAGGTCCCCGCCCGCGGCAGTGGCCGGTCCTGGGGCACGGACGACGTCAAGCGCAAGGGCGGCGACTTCTTCGGCGCGGCCGCCGAGGCCCCGGAGCGCGGCCCCTTCGTGCCGCCGCCCCGCGCCGACGCGGCGACCTGGCGGGCGGCGGCCGAAACCGTGCTGGCGAAGGCGGATTCGGCGGCGGGGGTGCGGGAGTTCAGCGGCTGGTTCAGCCCCAGCGGCTCCGGCGCTGGCCCGAGCCGCCCCGAACCGCTTGAGGTCCGGGCGGCAGTACCTCCCGCGTGGCACGACCGAGGCCACTCGGCCTGAGGCGGCGCCAGGAGGAAGCCGTGGCGTCCCCGTCGGGCCCACGGACCACTGTCGTGCCCGGCAGGCCCACGGACCACTGTCGTGCCCGCCAGCCCCACGGACCTGTGGCGTGCGTCCCTGCTCGGCCCGACGGTCCGAGGCCACCCGCCTGAGGCGGCGTCAGGGGGATCTGTGGCGTCCCCGTCCGGCCCGCCGGGCCTGTGACGTGCCCGCCGGGCCACGGATCTGTGACGTCCCCGCCCGGCTGCCCCTACGCGGCGGCCGTCCGCGTCAGGCGGGCCACCGCCGTGTGCCAAGCCGTCGTCACCGCCGCGTGCGCCTGTGCCGTCCGCGTCGCGCCGTCGCCGCGCAGCACGACCGGCGCCCCCACGTGGACGTGGAGTCCGGGCCGCCGCAGCGGTGCGGTGGCGAGGCCGGCCACCTGCTTGGCCGTACCGCCCGAGACGACGCGGCGCGCTCCCGCCTGCCCGATCGGGACGACCGGCGCGCCCGTGCGGTGGGTCAGGCGCGCGATGCCGCTGCGGAAGGCCTCCGGCGGGGCCTCTCCGGCGTCCTTGCGGCGGGGCAGGCCGCCCTCGGCGTAGATGAGCACGATCCGGCCCCGTCCGAGCGCCGCAGCGGCCAGGTCGAGGGCGTCGGCGGCGCGGTCACTGCCGCGGTGCACGGGGATGTGGCCCTCGCGGGCGAGCGCCCGGCCGAGCCAGGGGACGCGCCAGAGGCCGGCCGTCGCCGCGACGACCGGTTCGACGCCGAGGCGGTGCAGCGCGGCGAGGACGATCGCGGGATCGGCGAGCGAGGTGTGGTTGGCGACGACGATGCTGCCCGGGGCGAGTTCGACGCGCGGGTCCGTGGTGACGGTGAGACGGCCCACGGTCGGTACCAGGGCCCGGGCGATGCGGCTGAGCACGTGCTCTCCCCGAGGTCGGCGACGGAATGTCCCCTCATGCTCGGCGCCGCCGGCCGCGGCGGCCTGAGCGCCGCTACTCATCCGCCGCCCGGCACCGTACTCAGCGCCGGGCACCTCACCTGCCCGGAAGCGGGCGGTGCGGGCCGGACGTGCCCGGCCCACACCGCGCCGCACCGCGCCGTACGCGCTGTCAGCCGGCGTACGTCTCGAACTCGGCGACCTTGGGGGTGCCGGTCGAGCCGGTGATCTCGAAGGTGACCTTGCTCAGCGTGGTCCGCGGGAACGTTATCGCGCCCGCGCCCGTGCCGGAGGCAAGGACGGCCCCGGTGTCGGCGTTGACGACCCGCCAGGTCCGGATGGTGCCGGCGGAACCGGCCGCCTCCCGGATGGCGATCGCCGACACGGAGACGGGCGAGCCCCACTTGATGGAGATGGAGCCGGTCGAACCGGCCGGCGACCAGTAGGTGTTCAGGTTGCCGTCCCGGACGTTGCCGTAACTCGTCCCGTCCGCCTTGCTGGAACCGTCGGAGCCGGCGCCGATGCTCAGGTTGGTGCCGGTCGGCGGCGTCGCCGTCGAGGTCGGGGCCGGCGTCGGGCTCGTCTGCGTCGGAGTGGGCGTGGGCGCGGGGGTGGTGACGGTCGCCGTCGGTGCCGGCGTCTGCGGCGTGCAGGAACCGTCCGACACGAGCAGCCCCTTTCCGGCGCCCGCCGTCCGGCTCACGACCCCCGGCACGCAGGAGGCCGCGTCCAGGGCGTACGCGTACGGGATGCTCACCGTGGTGGTCGAGCGGACGTCCGGTCCGGCCGGCCGGTAGTCCGTTCCCGGCGCCGACCAGGTGACGTTGTCGAAGGTGTTGCCGCTCACCTGCCAGTAGCCGGTCGCGTCGGTGTAGAAGGTGCCCAGGACGTCCTTGGAGTCCTCGAAGTAGTTGTGGTCCACCTTGGCGCGCGCCCCGGCACGGGAGTTGATGCCGGACTCGTTGAGCCGCACGTAGTGGTTGTTGTACATGTGCGCGATGCCGCCGCGCAGCAGGGGAGCGCGGGAGTCGATGTTCTCGTACAGATTGTGGTGGTACGTGATGAAGCCGTTGGACAGCTCGGTCTCGCTGGAGCCGACGAGGCCGCCGCGGCCGGAGTTGCGCAGGACGCTGTAGGACAGGGTCACGTACTGGGTGTTGTCCTTCATGTCGAAGAGGCCGTCGTAGCCCTCGGACTCGCCGCCCGACGCCTCCAGGGTGACGTGGTCGACCCAGACGTTGCGGACGTCGCTCTCCATGCCGATGGCGTCGCCGCCGTTGGAGACGGGCGAGCCGGACTTCTTGACGTTCCGGACGGTCACGTTCTGCACGATGATGTTGCGGGCCTCGCGGATGTGGATGCCGAGCTGGTCGAAGACGGCCCCGCTGCCGACGCCGACGAGGGTGACGTTGCTGATCTGCTTCAGCTCGATCACGCCGTCGGCGGTGTTGCAGCTGGTGCCCGAGACCTTCGCGGTGTTGGCGTGGTTGATGGTGCCCTCGACCTCGATGACGATCGGGGTGCTGCTGCTCGCCCGGCCGCAGAGGGCCGCGTGGATCGCGGTCCCGGTGGTGGCCCGTACGATCCGGCCGCCCGCCCCGCCGGTCGTGCCGCCGTTCTGGGTCGCGTAGCCGGTGGCGCCACCGGCTGCCGTGGCCGCGGCGGAGGCCGCGCCCGCGGCGGGGGCCGTGCCCGTGGCGGAGGCGTGGGGCATGGCCACCACCACGCCGGCCACGGCCGCCAGGGCCATGGTGGCCAGGCCCGCGGAGAGCCGTACTGCCACTGGTCGTCTCATCGTCGTCTCCCGGTGTGTCGTCGATGCCGGCCGCCCCGCCGCATGTAGAAAGCGCTTTCTGCGCTGCGCGCCGACGATAGGGCCGACGCGGGCGGCTGACAAGGGATACGACACGCCGAGGTGATCGGGGCCTGCTCCAGGCGTGGTCCGCTCCGGGCGTGGTCCGCTCCGGGCGTGATCCGCTCCAGGGTCGGTCCGCTCCTGTGGTCGTCCCCTCCAGGGACGGCGGGCCCGGCTCAGCCGGGCGGGGGCACCCGTTCGGCCGGTGGAGGCGGGCCGGGCGGGGTGCCGTCGCCGAACGGCCGTCCGCCGAGCTCCTCCCGTCCGTGCGGCGAGAGCCAGCCGCGGGTGTCGGGGCCGGCGGGCACGATCCCGGTCGGGTTGATGTCGTGATGGACGACGTAGTAATGCGCCTTGATCTGCGCGAAGTCGATGGTGTCGCCGAATCCGGGCGTCTGGAACAGGTCCCGCGCGTACGCCCACAGGGCCGGGAACTCCGTCAGCTTCTGCCGGTTGCACTTGAAGTGACCGTGGTAGACGGCGTCGAAGCGGGCGAGGGTCGGGAAGAGACGGACATCGGCCTCCGTGAGGGTGTCGCCGACCAGATAGCGCCGGCCGCTGAGCCGCTCCTCCAGCCAGTCGAGCCGCTCCCACAGGCGCCGGTGGGCCTCGTCGTACGCCGCCTGGGTGCCGGCGAAACCGCACTGGTACACCCCGTTGTTGACGTCCCGGTACACCTTCTCGGCCACGTCGTCGATCTCGTCGCGCCACCGCTCCGGATAGAGGTCGGGCGCCCCGTCCCGCTGATGGGCCGACCACTGGCCGCCGAGGTCGAGGGTGATCCGTTCGAAGTCGTTGGTCACCACCTCGCCGGTCGGGACGTCGACGATCGCGGGCACGGTGACGCCGTGCGGATAGCCGGGGTCGCGCCGCAGGAACGCCTCCCGCAGCCACTCGATGCCGAGCACCGGGTCACGGCCGCCCGGGTCGAGATGGAAGCACCAGCTGCGCTCGTCGTGCACGGGCCCGGCGATCCCCAGCGACAGCACGTCCTCCAGGCCCATGAGGCGCCGGACGATCGCGGCCCGGTTCGCCCAGGGGCAGGCGCGGGCGATGATCAGCCGGTAACGACCGGGCTCCACGGGGTAGCCGTCCCGCCCGTCCGCCGTGATCCGCGTCGTCAGATAGCTCCGGTCGCGCTCGTAGGCACCTCCGCCATGCCCGTCACCGCTCATGTCCCCGGTCCTTCCCCGTCGGCCCGCGACCCCGGTCCTTCCCCGTCCGCCCGCGATCCGGGTCCGCCGGGCGCGTCTCGCGCGTCCGCAGCGTCCGCAGGTCCTCCTCGCTCCACGAGCGGGTGTCCCGCGGCTCCACGTACGGCTCCTCGTCCGGCGGCATGCCGCCCGCGACGGCCCGCTGGCGCAGCGCCTCGGCGTCGAACTCCAGGCCGAGCAGCACCGCCAGGTTGGTGATCCACAGCCAGATCAGGAAGACGATGACGCCTGCCATCGTGCCGTACGTCTTGTTGTACGAGGCGAACTCGGCGACGTAGAGGGCGAACCCGGCGGAGGCGGCCATCCAGATCAGCAGGGCGAGGGCGCTGCCCGGGGTGATCCAGCGCCAGCCCCTCACCTTCGCGTTCGGCCCCGCCCAGTACAGCAGCGCGATCATCACGGTCACCAGCACCAGCAGAACCGGCCACTTGGCGATCGACCACACCGTCAGCGCCGTGTCGCCGACCCCCAGCACGTCACCGGCGCGGCGCGCCACGTCACCCGACAGGACGACGATCAGGGCGCTCGCCGCGGCCATGAGCATGAGCGCCGCGGTCAGGCCGAGGCGGATCGGCAGCACCTTCCAGACCGGGCGGCCCTCCGGCAGGTCGAAGACCTGGTTGGCGGCGCGCATGAACGCCCCCACGTAGGCGGAGGCCGACCACAGCGCGAGCGCCAGACCGACCACCGCCATGACGGCTCCCGTGCCGGTACCGCCCTGGAGGTTCTCCACGGCCCGGCCGAGCACGTCACGGGCCGGTCCGGGCGCCAGCTCCCGCAGGCTGTCCAGGACCCGGTCCGTCGTCGACCGGCCGCTGAGGCCGATGAGCGAGACGAGCACGAGCAGCCCGGGGAAGAGGGACAGCACGCCGTAGTACGTGAGGGCGGCGGCCCGGTCGGTGAGTTCGTCGGAGGTGAACTCCCGCAGCGATCCCTTGAGCACCGCCATCCAGGAGTGCCGCGAGAGCCCGGTCGGTGACTCCGGCGCCCGCGCGTCGACGGCGGGGCCGGGTCCGACGTCCCGCGGATCCGGTGGCGTACGGGGCGGGTCGGCGTCCCCGTCGGACGCGGCGGGCCCGTCCGGGCCCCGTTCCCGTGCCGTGCGGTCCGCGGCGGCGGCTTCCCGCGCCGTGCCGTCGTCCGGCGAGCGATCTTCATGAGGAGGCTTCCGATCGACCATGCAGGAGCGGCTACCCGCGTCGGCGGGCCGTACGCGCGAGGCCCCCGCCGGTCGGGCGAAACAGGCCAAAAGGGGTGGATGCTCTGCCGGGTCTCGGGTAGTCGACCCCCAGGCCCGGGCCGGCCCTCCCACCCCGGCCGCCGCCCCGGACCCCGCCGACGGCAAGCGACCCCACCCGAAGGAGCACCGGATGTCCTCACCCGAAGAGTCCCGCGTCCCCGACCCGCAGACGCGCCACCCCCAGCCGCCGCAGCCCGAGCAGAGCCAGTCCCACCCCGGCGCCACCGAGGCCATGGAGCCCCGGCCCGACCACGGGGAGGAGTCCTATCGCGGACACGGGCTGCTCGCGGACCGCGCCGCCGTCGTCACGGGCGGGGACTCCGGGATCGGCCGGGCCGTCTGCCTGGCGTTCGCGCGCGAGGGCGCGGACGTGGTGTTCACCCACCTGCCCGAGGAGCGCGAGGACGCCGAGGAGACGGCCCGGCTGATCCGCGAGGCGGGCCGCACGGCCGTGCCCGTCGCCTGCGACATCCGTGACGAGCGGCAGTGCGAGGAGCTGATCGGGACGGCGGTCGACCGCTTCGGCCGCATCGACCTCCTCGTGAACAACGCCGCCTACCAGATGGCGCAGCCCGAGGGCATCGAGGCCATCACCACGGAACAGTTCGACCGGGTGATGAGGACGAACCTCTACGGCATGTTCTGGCTCACCCGCGCGGCGCTGCGCCACATGCCGCGCGGCGGCAGCGTCATCAACACCACCTCGGTCCAGGGCTACCAGCCCAGTCCGCACCTGCTCGACTACGCGATGACCAAGGCGGCCATCATCTCCTTCACCCACGGCCTGGCCCAGATGGTGGCCGAGCGGGGCATCCGCGTGAACGCGGTCGCGCCCGGACCCGTGTGGACACCGCTGATCCCCGCCACCATGCCGGAGGTGGCGGAGTTCGGGAAGCAGTCACCGCTGGGGCGCGCGGCCCAGCCGGCCGAGATGGCGCCCGCGTACGTCTTCCTGGCGTCCTCCGCCGCCGGCTACATCACGGGAGAGATCGTCAACGCGACGGGCGGCACGCCCCTGCCGTGACCCGAGGGATGGCCCGCCCTCGCCCCGGGCCCCGCTCCGAGCCCCGCCCTGGGCCCCGCTCCGAGCCCGCTCCGAGCCCCGCTCCGGGGGCGGCCGCCTCCGCCTCGCGGACGGCGCGGACGGCCCTCACCTTGCGGACGGCTCCCGCCCCGCGGGCGCGCCGGTGGCGAAGGCGCGGCGGTAGGCGGCGGGCGAGACGCCGAACGCGGTCCTCATGTGGGCCCGCAGCGAGTTCCCGGATCCGAGCCCGGCCCGGTGCGCCACCAGGTCGATCGGCAGATCGGTCGTCTCTAGGAGCTGCTTGGCGAGTTCGAGGCGCTGCGCCGTGAGCCACTGCACGGGCGTCATGCCGACCTCGTCGCGGAACCGCCGGCTGAAGGACCGCAGGCTCATCCGGGCGTGCTCGGCGAGCCGGGCGAGGGTGAGCGGTTCCGCGAGGTGTTCGAGGGCCCAGGCGCGGGTGGCGGTGGTGCCGGCCAGGGTCGGCTCCGGGACGGGCCGGTCGATGAACTGGGCCTGCCCGCCGTCCCGCCAGGGCGGTACGACGCATATGCGGGCGGCGCGGTTGGCGACCGCCGCTCCGTGGTCGCGGCGGATCATGTGCAGGCACAGGTCGACACCCGCCGCCGCGCCCGCCGAGGTCAGCACGTCGCCGTCGTCGACGAAGAGCACCTCCTCGTCGAGCTTGACCGCGGGGTAGGCCTCGCGGAACTCCGGGGCCAGGTGCCAGTGGGTGGTGGCCGGCCGCCCGTCGAGCAGTCCGGCGGCGGCGAGCACGTACGACCCGGAGCAGATCGACACGAGCCGGGTGCCCGGCCGGATCCCCGCGATGGCGGCCTTGACCTCGGGCGGCAGCGGACCGCCCCGGCCCAGCTTGGGCATGGCGTGGGTGGGCGGGATCACCACCGTGTCGGCGGTGGCGAGCGCCTCCGGCCCGGCCACCGGGTGCACGGTGAGGCCGGCGTCGCTGAGCACCGGCCCGCTGTCGGCCGTACAGACGGTGACCTCGTAGAGCGGGCGGCCCTCGGCGTCCGCCACGCTGCCGAAGACGCGGGAGGGGATGCCGAGTTCGAAGGCCGGCACGCCGGGCAGGGCGAGCACCGCGACGCGGTGGGGCGGCGCCGGCCTGACGTTTCGTTCGTCCCGCTCGTCGTCATGGACGGTGGCCGTTTCCGTCGGAGCACTCATGGCCAGATCCTGTCACATAGTGGCCAGGCGGCCAATACCGCGCCGGTGCCGGGTGCCCGATCGTGGAGCGGTCGCCGCCGGAAGGACTCCGGCGGCGGTCGTCGACAGACGACGAGAGACGACGAGACACGACATGAGACGTCGTGGGACGAAGAGAGGCGGACGGCATGCGCGCCGTGGTCGTGGAGCAGTGGGGCGGACCCGAGAAGCTGGTCGAGCGTGAGGTGGAGCGCCCCGAGCCGGGTCTGAACGAGGTCCTGGTCCGGGTCCACGCCGCCGGAGTGAACCCGGTGGACTGGAAGACCCGCGCCAGCGGCGCCCTGATCGCCTGGGGCGACGTGCCCGTCGTCGGCTGGGACGTGTCCGGCACGGTGGAAGCCGTGGGGCCCGGCGTCGGGATCTTCCGCCCCGGCGACGAGGTCTTCGGCATGCCGCACTTCCCGCGCCAGGCGGGCGCGTACGCCGAGTACGTGGTGGCCCCGGCCCGCCACCTCGCCCCGAAGCCCGCCTCCCTGACGCACGTGGAGGCCGCGGCGCTGCCGCTCGCCGGCCTGACCGCCTGGCAGGCCCTCGTCGACACGGCCGGCGTACGGCCCGGGGACCGGGTGCTCGTGCACGCCGCCGCCGGGGGAGTGGGGCACCTCGCCGTGCAGATCGCCAAGGCCCTCGGCGCGTACGTCATCGGCACGGCCAGCGCGGCCAAGCACGAGCTGGTGCGGGAGCTCGGCGCGGACGAGATGATCGACTACCGCGCGGCCCGCTTCGAGGAGGCCGTCGCCGACGTGGACGTCGTCCTGGACGGTCTCGGCGGCGAGACGGCCGAGCGCTCGATGAAGGTGCTCCGCCCCGGCGGCCGGCTGATCACCCTGCCCGGCCCGGACGACGTCCCCGCCGCGCCGGAGGGCGTGAGCGCGGCCTGGGTCATGGTCGAGCCCGACCACCTCGGTCTGCGCGAACTCGCGGCGCTGGTGGAGAGCGGGCGGCTGAGGCCGGTGGTCGACACGGTGCTGCCGCTCGCCGAGGCGGCGAAGGCCCACACGATCGGCGAGCGGGGCCGGACCACGGGGAAGATCGTCCTCACGGTCGACTGACCCTTCCTCGGATGCGCCGCCGCCCGGCCCCGGCACTCCAGGAGCCGGGCGGCGGCATGCCACCGGGCATGCCGCCGAACTCCCGCTGATCCATTGACGGAAGCACACTCCGCTCCTACGTTTTCGTTCGGACATACGGCCGTTGGTCGAAATATCGAACGAGAGGGAATCGCGTGCCCCGCACTGAGCGCCCCGAGCACCCCCGGCGTCCCGCACACCTCGAACACGCCACTCGTACCGCTCGTTTCACCCTCGATGCCGACTTCACCGTCGGCCCCGTCGACCCCCGCCTCTTCGGCTCCTTCGTGGAGCACCTCGGACGCTGCGTCCACACCGGCCTCCACGAGCCCGGTCACCCCGCCGCCGACGAGGACGGACTGCGCACCGACGTCCTGGAGCTCGTCCGCGAACTCGGCGTCACCGTCGTGCGCTACCCCGGCGGCAACTTCGTCTCCGGCTACCGCTGGGAGGACGGCGTCGGCCCGGTCGAACAGCGGCCGCGCCGCCTCGACGTCGCCTGGCGGTCGACCGAGAGCAACCGGTTCGGCCTGAGCGAGTTCATGTCCTTCCTGCGCAAGGCCGGCCCGGAGGCCCAGCCGATGATGGCGCTCAACCTCGGCACCCGCGGCCTCACGGAGGCCATGGACCTCGTCGAGTACGCCAACCACCCCGGCGGCACCACGCTCTCCGACCGCCGGATCGCCCACGGCGACACCGACCCCTTCGGCATCCGCCTCTGGTGCCTCGGCAACGAGATGGACGGCACCTGGCAGACCGGCCACCGGACGGCGTCCGAGTACGGCCGGCTCGCCGCCCGGACCGCCCGCGCGCTGCGGCGGATCGACCCCGGTCTCGAACTCGTCGTCTGCGGCAGCTCCGCCCGCGACCTGCCCACCTTCGCCGCCTGGGAGGCGACCGTCCTGCAGGAGACGTACGAGGTCGTCGACCACGTGTCGCTGCACGCCTACTACGAGGAACTCGACGGCGACCGCGACTCCTTCCTGGCCTCCGCCGTCCACATGGAGGCGTTCATCCAGGAGGTGATCGCCACGTGCGACCACGTCGGCGCGAGGCTCAAGTCGCCGAAGAAGCTCACGCTCGCCTTCGACGAGTGGAACGTCTGGTACCAGCGCCGCCCCAACCCGCACCCCGTCCAGGACTGGCAGGAGGCCCCGCGGCTCCTGGAGGACGTCTACACCGTCACCGACGCCGTCGTCTTCGGCAGCCTCCTGATCGCCCTGCTCCGCCACGCCGACCGGATCGCGGTGGCCTGTCTCGCCCAGCTCGTCAACGTGATCGCCCCGATCATGACCGAACCCGGCGGCCCGGCCTGGCGCCAGACCACCTTCTTCCCCTTCGCCCAGGCCTCGCGCCACGGGCGCGGCACGGTGCTCGACGTGCGCGTGGACGCGCCCACGCGGGCCACCGCGCGCTACGGGGACGTGCCGCTGCTGTACGCCACCGCCGTGCGCGGCGAGGACGGCGGAGTCACGGTCTTCGCGGTGAACCGCGACCGCCACGCGCCGCTGCCGCTGGAAGTGGCGCTGCGCGGGCTCGACCTCGGCCGGGTGGTGGAACACACCGCGCTCGCCGACGCCGACCCCGAGGCCCGCAACACCCTCGACGCGCCGGAGCGGGTCGTACCGCACGCCGTCCCCGGCGCCACCGTCGAGGACGGCCGGCTGCGCGCGGTCCTGGAGCCGATGTCCTGGAACGTCCTCCGGCTCGCCTGAGCGCCCTGCGCTCCGGCTGCGCGCACTCGCCTTTTGAATCCTTTCACTAGAAAGCGGCACCGGAGCCGTCCCGTACCGCGAAAGATCGGTCCGAAGCGTTGACGTGACCGGCGGGCGACCCTACTTTGTCCCAGCAAGCGCTTTCCTGAAACGTTCTAATCACGCGCGGGAGGACGAACTGTGCGTACTCATGGCACTGTTGGGCGTCGGAGTCTGCTGAAGGTCACGGGCGGCTCGGTGGCGGCCCTCGGCCTGACCGCGGCGGGCTGCGGAGGCGGCTCGGGCTCCGGGGGCGGCACCGTCACCCTCCGGTACGCCTGGTGGGGATCCGACGACCGGGCCAAGCGGATCAACCAGTCGATCGCCCTCTTCGAGAAGAAGTACCCGAAGATCAAGATCAAGACGGACTTCCAGCCCTACGCCGACTTCTGGAAGAAGTTCAACACCCAGGCCTCCGGCGGCAATCCGCCGGACGTCTTCCAGAACGCCATCGGCTTCCTGCGCAAGTACGACAAGAAGAACGTGCTCCTGGACCTGCGAGCGCAGGTCCAGGCGGGAAACCTCCGCCTCGACGGATTCCGCGCCGGCCTGGAGACCTTCGGCGAGGTCGACGGCAAGCTGCTCGGCGTCCCCGTCGGCAGCAACTCCATGGCCCTCGTCGTCGACCAGGCCGTCTTCACCAGGGCCAGGGTCACCCCGAAGCCCGGCTGGACCTGGGACGAGTACCACGACGCGCTGGCCAGGATCAAGGAGAGCCAGGGCCGGGCCGGAGACGCCGGCCCGTACGGGATCATGTACCTGTACGACCTCTACCTCCGCCAGCACGGCAAGGCCTTCTTCACCACCGGCGGACTCGGCTTCACCGAGGCCGACCTGACCGACTGGTGGAACAAGGCGGCCGCCCGCGTGAAGTCCGGCGTCTACGCCGACCCCAAGAAGACCATCCAGGCCAAGCCCAAGTCGGCCGTCGCCGCCGAACTCGCCGCCTGCGAGTTCACCTGGGACAACTTCACCGTCCGCTACACCTCCGAAGGCAAGAGCCGGTACGGCCTCGCCCCCATCCCCACCACCGACGGCCGCAAGACCGGCCAGTACCTCGGTTCCCTCATGCTCAGCGCCTCCCGGCGCACCAGGCACCCGAGGGAAGTCGCCCGGTTCATCGACTTCATGGTCCACGACCCCGAAGTCGGGAAGATCATGGGCTACGACCGAGGCGTCCCCGCCACCGAGGCCCAGTACCGGGCCTACGTGCCCACCGACCCCGTCGGCAGGCAGATCGCCGCCTACGAGAAGCAGCTCGTCGAGACCCGCGTCCTCGAACCCATCACCCCGCACCCGGCCGGCGCCGACGTCTGCGAGATGGCCTTCATGCGGCTCGCCGAGGAGATGTCCCTCGGCACCCGGCCCGTCGCCGACGCGGTGAAGCAGTTCTTCACCGAGGCGAAGACCGCCCTCACGGCCTGATGGACGCCGCCGTGACCCCCGCACCGACGCCCGCGCCGTCCGCCGCCGCGCCATCCCGCTCTCCGCGGACCGCCACCCCGCGGTCCGGGCCCGCGGACCCTCCGGGCGGCGGCCACCGGCCCGGCCGGAACCGCGCCGCCCGCCGCGAGAACCTCGCCGGCTACCTCTTCATGTCCCCGTGGATCGCCGGCTTCCTCCTGCTCACCGCCGGCCCCATGGCCGCCTCGCTCTACTTCTCCTTCACCGACTACAACCTCTTCGACGCCCCCCGGTGGATCGGCCTCGACAACTTCACCGAGATGTTCGGCGACCCCCGCTGGCGCACCTCCGTCGAGGTCACGAGCTGGTACGTGATCATCGGAACCCCGCTGAAACTGGCCGCCGCCCTCGGCGTCGCCCTGCTGCTCAACCAGAGCCGCCGCGCCCAGGGCTTCTACCGGGCCGCGTTCTACGCACCCTCCCTCATCGGCGCCAGCGTCTCCATCGCCATCGTCTGGCGCGCCCTCTTCGCCGACGGCGCACCCGTCGACCGCGCCCAGCAGGCACTCGGCTTCGAGCCCGGTGGCTGGATCGGCGACCCCGACAAGATCCTCTACGCGCTCGTCGCCCTCACCGTCTGGCAGTTCGGCGCCCCCATGGTCATCTTCCTCGCCGGACTCAAGCAGGTGCCGCGCGAACTGTACGAGGCGGCCCAGGTCGACGGCGCCGGACCGCTCCGCCGGTTCTGGAGCATCACCCTGCCCATGATCTCGCCCGTGCTCTTCTTCAACGTCCTCCTGGAGACCATCCACTCCTTCCAGATCTTCGGCTCCGCCTACATCATCGGCAGCCAGGGCAACGCCTGCGGCCCCGCCGACGGCACCCTCGTCTACACCTGCTACCTCTACATCCAGGGCTTCGAGAACAGCCGCATGGGCCTCGCCTCGGCCATGGCCTGGATGCTGCTGCTCGCCGTCGGCCTCGTCACGGCCGTCCTGTTCTGGTCCCAGCGGCGCTGGGTGCACTACGAGGAGGGAGGCCGATGAGCCTCGTACGAACCGGGGCGCCGAACGGCGAACGCGCCCGCCTCCCGCGCCCGACCGGGCCCACCCGGCGGCCGGGGCCCACGCGGTCGCCGGGGCCCACGCACCGGGCCGGGTCCCTCGCCTGGCACCTCGGGGCGCTCGCCGTCCTCGCCGTCGTCCTCTACCCGGTTCTCTGGGTCGTCGGCGGCTCCTTCAAGCCGAACGACGAGATCGTCGGCAGCCTGGAACTCTTCCCCGCCGACCCCCTCTCCGACAACTACCGGCGCCTCGCCGACGGCATCGCCGACATCCCCATCTCCACCTTCTTCGGCAACTCGCTGTTCCTGGCGGCCGGTTCCGTCATCGGCGTCCTGCTCTCCAGCTCGCTCGCCGCCTACGCCTTCGCCAAGATCGGTTTCGCCGGGCGGGGTCTGCTCTTCACTCTGATGATCGGCACCCTCCTGCTGCCCTACCACGTGCTGCTCATCCCGCAGTACGTGCTGTTCCAGAAGCTCGAACTCGTCAACACCTACACGCCGTTGCTCCTCGGCAAGTACCTCGCCACGGACGCCTTCTTCGTCTTCCTCATGCTCCAGTTCATGCGCGGACTGCCGAGGGAACTCGACGAGGCGGCGCGCCTGGACGGCTGCGGACACCTGCGGATCTACTGGTCGATCGTCCTTCCGCTGTGCCGGCCGGCCCTCATCACCAGCGCCATCTTCACCTTCATCAACGCGTGGAACGACTTCCTCGGCCCGCTCATCTACCTGAACGAACCCGAGAAGTACACGGTCTCGCTCGGCCTGAAGATGTTCGTCGACCAGGACGGCATCGCCAACTACGGCGGCATGATCGCCATGTCGCTCGTGGCCCTGCTGCCGGTCCTCGCGTTCTTCCTGGCCTTCCAGCGGTACCTCATCGACGGCATGGCGACGTCGGGGCTCAAGGGATGAGGGCCCGGGACGCGGCTCCCGCCAGGGCGCGGTTCGCGGCCCGGTTCGGGGTCTTCGCCGAGTGCCTCCTCGTCGGGGTGTGGATCGCCCTCGCCGCGCTCCCGCTCGTCACCCTGCCGGCGGCGCTCGCCGCCGGCGCGGGGCACCTGCGGCGCTGGACGGCGGACGAGGAGACCGGACGGCGGTCCTTCACCGCCGATCTGCGGGCCGCGCTGCGCGGGGGCTGGGCGGTCGGGCTCGGGTTCTGGGCGCTGCTGGTCCTGCTGTGGGCCGACCTCGTGCTCGTACGGGCGGGAGCCGTACCCGGCGGCCGGCTCGTCGGCGCCGTCGGCATCGTGACGGCCCTCTGCCTCGCCGTCGGCCTGCTCCGGGCCTGCACCGCCTGGCGGCCCGGCGCCCGCTGGGGCGGGCTGCTCGCGGCAGCCGCCCGCAGGACCCTGCGGGACCCGGCCGGAACCCTCCTCGTCGTCTGCGGCTTCGCCGTCGTCGCCGCCTCATGGTGGCTCGCGGCCCCGCTGGCCGCCCCCGCCCTCGGTGTGGTGGTGGCCGCGACGCTCGCGGTGGAGCACCGCGGTGGCGCGGTCGCGACCGTCTGACGGGCGCCGGCCGCCGCCTGATCCGACGGGCATCGGGACGGCTGAACGCCCTTGTCCCCAGCCCCGCGTCACGCCGCACGTCCCGGACGCGGCCCCCCGGCGCGTCCCCGCTCCCGCTCCCGTCCCCTCTCCCGTCGAAAGGACCGTTCATGTCCGCGATACCCCGCCGCTCCCTTCTCAAGGCGGCCGCCGTCGCCGGTGCCGCCGCGCAGTTCAGCTGGGCGCTCGGGCGCGACGGCGCCCGGGCCGCCACGCCCGCGGCACCGGATCCCGGCCGGCCCGCCACCGTGCGCTGGCTGGAGGACGGCGGACTCGGGGCCGCCGGCGGGTCCACCTTCGGCGCCGCCTGGCCCAAGGGCGTCCACCCGGGAAACCGGGAGTTCGCCCTCACCGCCGACGACGGCACCGCCGTTCCCGTGCAGACCTGGGTCACCGCCCGCTGGCCCGACGGCTCCCTCAAGTGGACCGCCCACGCCGTCGGGGCGGAGGCCGCCGCCGAACGGTTCACGCTCGCCCCCGGAACGCCCGCCACCGCGGCGAAGGCCGTCACCGTCGCCGAGACGGAGGCGAAGATCACGGTGGACACCGGAGCCATCCGGGTGACGGTGCGCAGGGGCGGGCGGAAGCTCGTCGAGGCCATGGAACGCGACGGCGTGAAGATCGCCACCGACGGGCGGCTCGTACTGCTCCGTCAGGGCGACCTCGACGACGGCGACCAGGGCAACGCCACGTGGGAGCGGTTCGACGGCGAGATCTCCGGCGCCGTCGTCGAACAGACCGGACCCGTCCGGGCCGTGGTCAGGGTCGACGGCAAGCACCGGAAGGGAAACAGGAGTTGGCTGCCGTTCTCCGTACGGCTCTACTTCTACGCCGGCTCCGAGTCGTTGCGGATGGTGCACACCATCACGTACGACGGCGACCAGAACGAGGACTTCGTCCGCGGCCTCGGCGTCCGCTTCACCGTACCGATGCGCGACGCCGCCCACGACCGGCACATCCGGCTCGCGGGCGAGGGCGCGGGCTTCCTGACCGAGGCCGTCAAGGGCATCACGGGACTGCGCCGCGACCCCGGCGCCGCCGTCCGCAGGGCACAGGTCAGGGGCGAGAGGCTGCCCGACCCCGCCACCTGGGACCAGCGCGTCACCACCCGCCTGCCGTACATCCCCACCTGGGGCGACTACACGCTCTCCCAGCTCACCGCGGACGGCTTCGCGATCCGGAAGCGCACCAAGGCGGGGCACGGATGGATCCCGGCCGGCGGAGGGCGGCGGGCGAGCGGATTCGGATACGTCGGCGGCGTGAGCGGCGGGCTCTCCTTCGGGCTGCGGGACTTCTGGCAGAAGCACCCCGCCCAGCTCGACATCCGCGGTGCCGCGGGCGACGAGGCCGAGGTGACCCTGTGGCTGTGGTCTCCCGAGGCCCAGCCCATGGACCTGCGCTTCTACCACGACGGCATGGGCCAGGACACGTACCCGGAGCAGCTCGAAGGCCTCAACATCACCTACGAGGACCACGAGCCCGGTTTCGGCACGCCGTACGGCATCGCGCGCACCAGCGAGCTGATGTTCTGGGCCAACGCCGCCACTCCGGACGCCGGGACCCTCGTCTCCCAGGCCGCCGCCGTCCGCACCCCGCCGCAGCTCGCCGTCGCCCCCGAAGACCTCGTCCACGCCCGCGTGTTCGGCGGACTCTTCTCGCCCGTCGACCGCTCGACGCCCGCCAGGGCGAAGATCGAGGACCGCCTCGACTACCTCTTCGCCTACTACAAGGACCAGGCCGAACAGCGCCGCTGGTACGGCTTCTGGGACTACGGCGACATCATGCACACCTACGACGAGGACCGGCACCAGTGGCGCTACGACGTCGGCGGCTACGCCTGGGACAACTCCGAGCTCTCCCCTGATCTGTGGCTCTGGTACGCCTACCTGAGGTCCGGTCGCGCGGACGTCTTCCGCTTCGCCGAGGCCATGACCCGGCACACCGGCGAGGTCGACGTCTACCACCTCGGGAAGTGGGCCGGACTGGGCACCCGGCACGGCGTCCAGCACTTCGCCGACAGCGCCAAGCAGCAGCGGATCTCCACCGCCGTCTACCGCCGGCCCTACTACTTCCTCACCGCCGACGAACGCGTCGGCGACCTCATGCACGACCTCGTCGACTCCGACGAGACCTTCCTCGTCCTCGACCCCATCCGCAAGATCCGCACCGAGCCCTACACCCCCGACCGGCACGCCCTCTCCATCGGCTTCGGCACCGACTGGAGCGGCCTCGCCGCGGCCTGGCTCACCGAATGGGAACGCGGCGGACCCAAGGCGGCCAAGGCCGAGGCCCGGCTGCGCTCCACCATGGAGACCATCGCCGCCCAGCCCAACGGCTTCGTCCAGGGCACCGGCCTCTACGACCTGGACACCGGCCGCTTCGCCATCGCCGAGAAGCCCGCGGTCGGCGTCTCCCACCTGTCCGCCATGTTCGGCCTCGTCGAGATGTGCGCCGAGCTCATCGACCTCGTCGACATGCCGGCGTTCAAGGAGGCCTGGCTCGACTACTGCCGCTACTTCAACGCCACCAAGACCGAACAGGCCGCCCGCTACGGTCAGAACTTCGGCACCCTGCTGCTCTTCCAGGGCCACTCCCGGCAGGACGCCTACGCCGCCGCCCAGCTGAACGACACCAGGCTCGCCCAGCGCGCCTGGGCCAAGTTCGAGCGGAGCGACGGTTACACCAGTGCCATGGTCTGGGACAAGACGCCCGTCCAGGGCCCCGACGCCCTCGAACCCGGGTATGAGCACCTGTGGATCAGCACCAACACCACCGCCCTCTACGGGCTCGCCGCCATCCAGAACCTCGCCCTCGTCGGCGACCACCTCCCCCGGTAAGGAGCACCCATGCGAAGGACCGCGCTGCTCGCCGTCGCGGCGACCCTCCTCGGGAGCCTCGCCACCGCCCCGGCCGCCCACGCCGACGGCCCCCACGGCCCCTACGGCCAGGGCCTCGGCCACTGCGCCTCCACCGGCACCGGCACGCTCGCCTGCCACGTCGACGTCGCCCCCGGAACGTACGACGTCACCGTGACCCTCGGCGGCGAGACCGCCGGCGCCACCGCCATCAGCGGCGAGACCCGGCGCACCCTGCTCGCCGAGACGCCGACCGAGGCGGGGGAGCGGCTGCGGCGCTCGTTCACCGTCGACGTCCGCGACCCCGAAGGCGAGCCCACCGGGCCCACGGGCACGCCCGGACTCGACCTCGTCATCGGCGGCACCGCCCCGCGCGTCACCTCCCTGCGGATCACGCCCGCCCCCGCCGCCCGCCGGCTGTTCCTCGTCGGCGACTCGACCGTGTGCGACCAGCCGGGCGAGCCGTACGTGGGCTGGGGCCAGCTGCTCCCCGCGCACCTCATGCGGGGCGTCGCGGTCGCCAACCACGCCGACTCCGGCGAGAGCACCGTCAGCTTCCTGGCCCACCCCGCCCTCTTCGACCGCGTCGAACAGCGGATCCGGCCCGGGGACCCCGTCCTGATCCAGCTCGCCCACAACGACAAGCAGACGGACGCGCCCACCTACCGCGCCAACCTCACCACCCTGGTCGAGCGGGTACGGGCCAAGGGCGGCGAGCCCGTGCTCGTCACGCCCGTCGTCCGCCGCTGGTTCAACGCCGACGGCACCCTGGACAACGGCACCGCCCTGCTCGTCAACGGCCTCGGCGTCGACCACCCGGCCGAGATCCGCGCCCTCGCGGCCCGGCTCGGCACCCCGCTGATCGACCTCACCGCCCTCACCAAGGCGCTCGTCGAGCAGTGGGGCCCCGAGGCGTCCAAGGCGCTCTACCTCACGGCGGAGAAGCGGGACAACACCCACACCTCGGTCCGGGGCGCCGCGGAGTACGCGGCTCTCGTCGCCGCCGAGCTGCGGACCCAGGGCATCCTCCCGGGCAGCCTCATCCGCTGACCCCAGCTCCCGTCCGGGCCTGGCGGGCGAGCCGTACGGTCACCGCCAGGCCGGCGGAGGCCGCGCCGAGGCCGCCGTGGCGGGCCGGCCGGACAGCCGGCCGGCCACGGGGCGGGACCGTGACGGTCACCGGGCGTCCCGCATGCCCGACGGGTGGTCGAAGCCCGAGAAGGTGAAGGAGAACGCGGCCGGGGCGGCGTCCAGGCGGTGCTCCGGCAGCACCCCTGGACCGCAGGACTGCGAGCCGATGCCGTGCTGGGCGTGGTCCAGCTGGAGCCAGAGCGTGTCGCCGGGCACCAGGTCGGTGCGGTGGGCGGCCGCGTCCAGCTGTTCGCTCGTCCAGCGACGGGCCGTGAACCAGAACGCCGGGGAGCCCTCGACCCGGAGTCCGGTGGTGGCGCCGGACAGGGTGAGCCAGCGGGTGTCGATCCTCGCCCCGTTCTCCTGCGGACGCACGTACGGGGTCTGCAAGCCCGCCACCGTCGACTCCCAGCGGCCCAGCCGGGCGGCGGCCCGCGTGTCCGGGTACGCCTCGCCGGGTCCGCCCCCGTACCAGACCACCCGGTCGAGGGCGGCCGGCAGGCCGAGCCGGACGCCGAGGCGGGGGAGCGGCACCGTCCAGGGGCCCTCGGGCTCCACCTCGACGTGCAGGCGCAGCGCCGTGCCGTCCGACGTCCAGCGGTACGTGGTCCGCAGGCCGAAGTCCCGCGCGGCGGGCGCCACCCTCGACCGCACCATGAGACCGTCCCCCTCGGCACGCACCCCGTCGGTGCGGTGCCGCATCCGGCGCAGGCCGAGCGTGCGCCACAGCGGCCCGTACCGCACGTCGGGCTGCCAGGGCGCGCCCTCGTCGTTGTCCGTCGGCGCCCGCCACACGTCGAGCCGCAGTCCCGTGACGGGAAGGGCGCCGAAGGAGAGAGGTTCGCCCGTGCGGCCGTCGAAGACGCCGGGGCCGAGGGTGATCCGGTCCGCCGTCACGGCCGGCCGGGTGCCGGTCGCAGGACGGGGCGCGGCGGCCGGTGCGGTGGCAGGTGTCGTGGCCGGTGTGGAGGCAGGTGTCGTGGCCGGTGCCGGGGCCGGTGCGGTGGCAGGGGCCGTGGCCGGTGCCGAGGCCGGGAACTGGCCCCAGGCCACCTCGTGCCCGGCCGGTGCCCACGCGGTGGCGTCGGCGAGGACCGCCCGTACGGTCCACACCGTCTCCGCCCCGGCCGGAGCCGCCTGTGGCCGTGGCAGCCGGACCTCCGCGCTCTGCCCGGGGGCGAGCGCCGGCACCTGAAGGTCCCCTTCGGCGATGCTCTCGCCGTCCGCCAGGAGCGACCAGCGGAAGGCGAGATGGCCGAGACCGGCGACGTCGTGCCCGTTGGTGATCGCGGCCGTGCCCGGCCGCTCGCCGGCGCTGATCCGCACCGGCTCGATCACCTTCTTGTACTCCAGCAGACCCGGCGACGGCGTCCGGTCCGGGAACAGCAGCCCGTCGCAGACGAAGTTGCCGTCGTGCAGCTCCTCGCCGAAGTCGCCGCCGTAGCCGTACCCGTGGACGGGGTGCGCCAGGCCGTGGTCGATCCACTCCCAGACGAAGCCGCCCTGGCAGCGCTCGTACGTCTCGAAGAGCCGCTGGTAGGCCGAGAGCCCACCCGGCCCGTTGCCCATGGCGTGCGCGTACTCGCAGAGGATGAACGGCAGCGCACGGCGCTGCGCGGGGCCGTCGTCGGCGCGTCGGCCGATTTCCTCCACCTCGGCGTGCGGCGCGTACATCCGTGAGTAGACGTCGGTGTCCCGGCAGGAGCGGTCGCCCTCGTAGTGCACCGGCCGGGCCGGATCCCGCGCGCGGATCCACTCGGCCATGGCGGTCAGTCCGACGCCCGTGCCGCACTCGTTGCCCAGCGACCACATGATCACCGACGGGTGGTTCTTGTCCCGCTCGACCAGCCGGGCCGCCCGGTCGAGCAGGGCCGGGGTCCAGCGCTCGTCGTCCACCGGGTTGCCCCGCCAGCCGAGGTCCTCGAAACCGTGGGTCTCCAGGTCGCCCTCGGCGATCACCCACAGCCCGTAGGCGTCGCACAGGTCGAGGAAGGCCGGGTGCGGCGGATAGTGGGAGGTGCGGACGGCGTTGACGTTGTGACGTTTCATCAGCTCGACGTCCGCGCGCATGGTCGCGAGGTCCAGGGCACGGCCGCGCTCCGGGTGGAACTCGTGCCGGTTCACGCCCCGGAAGAGGATCCGGCGCCCGTTCGCCTTGAGGATCCCGTCCTCCACGTACACCGAGCGGAAGCCGATCGCGAGCGCGATCCGCTCCCCGCCGGCCGCCAGCTCGCCCTCGTAGAGGCGGGGCACCTCGGCGCTCCACGGCTCGACCGGCAGCACGGCCGTCTCCCCCGTCGCGAGGTCGAGGCCCAGCTCGGGCACGGTCACCCGGCCGGGCACGTCACAGTCGACGCGCAGGCTGCCCGTGCCGTCGCCGCGGTCGTACGAGGCGTGGACGAAGAAGTCGCCGGGCGCGCCGTCCGGCCGGTGCAGCAGCGTGACGTCCCGGAAGATACCCGGCAGCCACCACTGGTCCTGGTCCTCCAGATAGGAACCGGAGGACCACTGGTGGACCCGGACCGCGAGCACGTTGTCCCGGGCGCGCAGCAGCTCGCCGACGGCGAACTCATGGGCCAGCCGCGAGCCCTTGAACTCGCCGAGCTCCGTGCCGTTGAGCCACACCCGGGCACAGGACTCCACCCCGTCGAAGCGGAGCACGGCCCCGCCGGACGCCGGCCAGTCGCCGGGCAGGTCGAAGCGGCGCACGTGGTCGCCGGTGGGATTCTCCGACGGGACGTGCGGCGGATCGACGGGGAAGGGATAGGCGACGTTCGTGTACGCCGGGCCTCCGTACGATCCGTCCTTGCCCTGGAGGACCCAGTGGCCCGGCACGCTGATCGTGTCCCAGCCGCTCGTGTCGACGTCGGGCGCGGCGAACGACGCGTCCGCGCCGTCGGCCGTGGGGGAGAGGCGGAAGGCCCAGTCGCCGTTGAGGGAGAGGGAGGCGGCGTCGGAGCGGTACCAGGCGCGGGGCGGGAGGGTGCCGCGGCCGGGCGAGACGTCTTCGTACCAGGGGGTGGACATGGTCCTCCTGCGAGAGAGGGAGAGGGAGTGGGACGGAGGGACGAGGGGCGGAGGGATGGAGGGGCGGAGGGATGGAGGGGTGGAGGGACGGGGGACGGAGGGAGGGGCCGGGGGCGGCGGCGCCGTCGGTACGTCATGCCTCCACGGGACCGGGCCAGGTGACGCTGTCCACGGGGATCTCGGCGTCCAGGCGGCGCGTCTCGGCGGGGGCGAGGAGCCCGGCGCCCACCAGGGCCTTCGCCACCAGCCGCGCCACGGCGATCGCGCCCCGCGGGCCGAAGTGCGTGTTGTCCCGCGCGGTGGCCGTCCAGTGAAAGTACGACTTCGTCACCTCGGGCCCGAGTTCCCGCCACAGCTCCAGCGACGCGGCCTCGATGTCGAGCAGCGGCACGTCCGTCTCCTTCGCCACCGCGCGCATCGCCTCCGGGTACGCTCCCAGCGTGCGCAGGGCGTCGCCGGAACCGTCGAACTGCCGCCGCTCCACGGAGGTCGCGAGGACCGGCAGCGCGCCACGGGACCTCGCCCCCTCGACGTACACCCGCAGGTTGTCCTGATACGCGCTCCACGGGTCCGTGTGGCGCGTCGGGTCGTCCGACTGGTCGTTGTGGCCGAACTGCACCAGGAGCAGATCACCGGGACGGACCGCCGCCAGGATCGCGTCGAGCCGGCCCTCTTCGAGGAAGGTCCGGGTGCTGCGCCCGTTGACCGCGTGATTGGCGACCTGCGTCGTGCCGTCCAGGAAGAACGGGAGCGCCATGCCCCACCCCGTCTCCGGGGCGGCGTCGGCGTACTTCTGGGCCGCCGTGGAGTCACCGGCGATGAACAGGGTGCGGGGGCGGGGCCCCGCGGTGTCACGGACGGACATCGTCACTCTCTTCTCTCGGTTGGACGGGAAAGGCCGGGAAGCGGGAGGGGAATTGACGGGACGTCAGTGCGGCAAGGCCGCGCGGACCAGGGCGGCGGCCCCGTCCCGGCCTGGGCGGCCGTCGGCGACGACGGTGACGACCCGGCGGACCACGGTCCCGCCGGCGGCGACCGGCAGCCGGTGCGCGGGAGCGAGGGAGGAGCCGACCCCCGGGTACTCGGCGGCGCGCACGAACCACGGGTCGCGCCGGGTTGCCTCCGTCGCCCCCGCGAAAACCAGGGTCCAGTCCTCGCCCGCGAGGGCCACCCAGTCGGCGCGGCGGCCCCGTACCGCTTCCTCGCCGTCGCCCGACGGGCCGAAGACCACGGGCGCGGCGGCCTCCTTGGGCGCTCGCCAGAAGAAGCCGCCGTAGCCGGCGTCCGGGCGGCCGCCGGTGGCCGGGCTGCCGATCGACAGCGTGCGGCCGGAGACGTTGGTGAGCGAGAAGCCGAGGTCGAGGGCCCACGCCGGGCCGGTGAGACCGGTGAGAGAGGCGAGACCGGTGAGCGCGGTGACCCTGACCGTCCGGTGCTCGCGGAACAGCACCTCGCCGCCCGCCGTCCAGCTCAGCTCCTCGGTGAAGCCGTCCGGGGCACGGTGCGCGAAGCCGTCGTGCCGCTGGACCCCGTGGTCGTCGAGCCGGACGTAGCCGCGCCCGGGCACATGGGTCGGCCCGCCCCAGAAGTTGTGCCCGTCGACGTCGGCCACGGCGACCCCGGCGCCGAGGTGGTGCGGGTGGTCCGGGGGCGCCGTCTCGGTCACGGTCCGCCCGGCCAGGGTGGTGACGGGGTGCAGATACGGCCGCGGCGCGAGGTCCCGGGCCACCGTGGGGCGCGTGGTGTGGCGGGCCACCGGCCGGCCGGCGCACCGCAGGACCACGGTGGTGTCGTCCGGAGAGGTCATCGGGCCGCCGCCCAGGGAGCGCCGAGCTCGGAGAACAGCCGCAGGGACGCGGCGCTCGCGTCGACCAGGGCGTCGATGCCGTCGACGACCCGGCGCGGGGCGCTCTCACCGGGCTCCGTGCGCCAGTGCGTCCGGGACAGTTCGCGGGGCTCGGGTGCGGTCCGTACCGCCTCGACCACCCGCATGAAGGCGCCGGTCGCCTCCGGCGGCACCCACAGCGGCTCGCCCGCGGTGACGTGGGCGACCAGGTTCTCCAGGAGGTCGGTGCGGCCGTGGTCGGTCGTGGTCTCCACCGGGCCGCCGGGGCCGTCCCGGTGGACCACGACCCGGTCCGTGAGGTAGGGGAAGGTGATCCGGCCACGGGTGCCGTGGACGACGACGTAGGGTTCCGCCGGTTTCTCGGCGCAGAGCGTCGCCGCCACCGTGACCGGGCACCCGGCGGCGGTCGTGACCCGTACGGCGGAGGTGTCGTCGCACTCGACGGCGTGCGCGCGCAGCAGTTCCGTCTCGACGCGGACGACGTCCTCGCCGCGGGGGGCGCCGGCGAGGGCGAGCGCGGTCGCCACCGCGTGGGCGAGGGGGTTGGTGAGCACGCCGTCGACGACGTCGGCGCCGTCGAGGCGGCGGTGCCCCGCCCAGGGGGCGCGCCGGAAGTACGCCTCGTCGCGGACCCAGGCCCCGGCGGCGCCGACCCCGACGAGCTCGCCGACCGCGCCGTCCTCGACCAGCCGGCGGATCGCGGGCACGGCGTGCGAGCCGAGCGACTGGAAGCCGATCTGACAGGCGACACCGGCGGTCGCCACACCGGCGGTCATCCGGCGGAACTCGGCGTACGACGGGGCGGGCGGCTTCTCCAGGAGGACATGGGCGCCGTGCCGGGCGGCGGCCAGCGTCATGTCGGCATGGGTCTGGATCGGGGTGCTGAGGACCGCGATCCGGGCGCCCGTGGCGGCGAGCAGCGCCTCGAAGTCGTCGGACTGCCGGGGGTTTCCCAGACCCTCCAGCTCGGCGGCGTCCAGCGGACGCAGCTCGCAGATTCCGGCGAGCCGGACGAGCCCGCGCTCTTCGAGCCGGTGGACGTTGAGCAGGTGGCTGCGGCCGTGGCCGCGGGCGCCGGCGAGGACCACGGGCAGCGGTTCCGGCGCACGTATCGGACGCATGGGGCGCATCCCTTCCTTCCGTTGTCGTCAGCCGCTCGTCAGGAGGTCGGCAGGTCAGGGGGCCCTGAGGTGACGAGGTCCTGAGGTGACGAGGTCACGAGGTCCCACGGTCACGAGGTCCCAGATCACGAGGTGACGAGGTCCGAGATCACGAGGTCACGAGGACCACGTCGAGGGTGCGCGGCCCGTGGACGCCCTCCACGCGGTCGAGTTCGATGTCGCTGGTGGCGGAGGGGCCGGAGATCCAGGTGAGCGGGCGGGCCGGGTCGAGGCGGGGCAGGGCGAGGGGCACGGAGGCGACGACCTGGTCGGGGACGCGGACGACGCACACGTGCAGATCCGGTACGAGGGTGAGGGCGCGGCGCCCCTGCCCCGGGCCGCCGTCCAGGACGATCGTGCCGGTCTCGGCGATCGCCAGGGCGCAGCCGGTGACGACGGCGTCGGTGGCGTCCAGCTCGTACGGGGTGAGCCGGGGCTCGTCGGTGCGCCGCTCGCACGGGGTGGCGGCCAGCCACGCGTCGGGCAGTCCGGGCGGTACGGCGACGCTGCGGGCGCCGTGGCGGTCGAGCAGTCCGGCGATGAGCCCGGCAAGGCCGTCGGGCCCGGTGCGGTGCACCTGGGCGCGGTAGTCGGCGAGGTTCTCGTGGAGGAGGTCGGTCAGGGCGGCCGGGTCGCCGTCGACGTGCTGTTCGAGGTGGCGGCGGTCCGGTTGCGGCGCGGGTGCTTCGGGGGCGTCGGCGACGGCGGCGCGGACGCGGGCGAGGATGCGGTCCCGGGAGCTGGGCGAGGTCTTCGTCATGTGCGGTTCTTCTTCCACCAGTCGCGGAAGGACTCCGCGGGCACCTCGGGCAGGTCGCGGCTCGCGGTCCAGGCCCCGGCGCCCGGCGGGTTCCTCGGGTGCAGGGCGCGGGTGCGGGCGGCGAGGCGTTCACCGGCGGCGAGCACACCGGGGTGGTCGAGGACCCAGCCGGCCGCCTTGACGGCGGCCTTCTCCAGGCGGTGTCCGGGACCGCCCCGCTCCGTGACCTTCTCCCGCAGGTGGACGAGGACCTCGGGGATGTCGATGGCGACCGGGCAGACCTCGTAGCAGGCGCCGCACAGGGAGGACGCGTAGGGCAGGGAGGCGTCGACCGCGCTGCCCGTGCCGCGGAGCTGCGGGGTGAGGATGGCGCCGATGGGCCCCGGGTAGACGGAGCCGTAGGCGTGGCCGCCGGCCCGCTCGTAGACGGGGCAGACGTTGAGGCAGGCCGAGCAGCGGATGCAGCGCAGCGCCTGCCGGCCGACCTCGTCGGCGAGGACGTCGGTGCGGCCGTTGTCGAGGAGCACCAGATGGAAGGTTCGCGGCCCGTCGCCGTCGGTGGTGCCGGTCCACATGCTGGTGTACGGGTTCATCCGCTCGGCCGTCGAGGAACGCGGCAGGGTCTGGAGGAAGACCTCCAGGTCCCGCCAGGTCGGCACGACCTTCTCGATGCCGACGACGGAGATCAGCGTCTCGGGCAGGGTGAGGCACATCCGCCCGTTGCCCTCGGACTCGACGACCACCAGGGTGCCGGTCTCGGCGACCATGAAATTGGCGCCGGAGATGCCCACCTTGGCGCGCAGGAACTTCTCCCGCAGGTGCAGCCGGGCCGCCTCGGCGAGTTCGGCCGGGGTGTCGGTGAGGTCGTCGGGCGCCGGGCGGCCCCATTTGTTCATCTCCGAGCGGAAGATGTCGCGGATCTCGCCCCGGTTGCGGTGGATGGCCGGCACCAGGATGTGCGAGGGCCGGTCCTCGCCCAACTGGACGATCAGCTCGGCGAGGTCCGTCTCGTAGGCACGGATGCCCTCGGCCTCCAGGTGCTCGTTGAGCCCGATCTCCTGGGTGGCCATCGACTTGACCTTGACGACCTCGCTCTCGCCGGTCGCCCTCACCAGGCCGGCGACGATCCGGTTGGCCTCGTCGGCGTCCGCCGCCCAGTGGACCGTGCCGCCCGCCGCCGTCACCGCCTCCTCCAACCGCACCAGATACCGGTCCAGATGACGGAGCGTGTGGTCCTTGATCCGCTTGCCCGCCTCCCGCAGCTCCGCCCAGTCGGCCAGCTCCGCCACCGCCCGGGCCCGCTTGTCGCGGATGGTGCGGGTGGCGTGCCGCAGGTTCGCCCGCAGCGTCGGGTCGCCCACGGCCGACCGTGCCGCCTCGGGAAAGGCCGGCATCCCGACGAAGACCCCGCTCATCGTCCCGACTCCTCTCGCCAGGGCTCTTCTTCCGTGCTCGCCAGGATCTCCGCCAGATGCAGGGCCCGCAGCGGCTCCTCCTGTCTGCTCAGCATCCCGCCCAGGTGCATCAGGCAGGAGTTGTCGCCCCCGCACAGCACTCCGGCGCCCGTCGACACCGCGTGGCGCACCTTGTCGGCGCCCATCGCCGCCGACACGTCCGGGTTCTTCACCGCGAAGGTGCCGCCGAAGCCGCAGCACTCCTCCGCCCCGGGCAGCTCCACCAGCTCCAGGCCCCTCACCGCCTCCAGCAGCCGCCGCGGCCGCTCCCCGAGACCCAGCAGCCGCAGACCGTGGCACGAGGGGTGGTAGGTGACCCGGTGCGGGAAGGAGGCGCCGACGTCCGTCACCCCCAGCACGTCCACCAGGAACTCCGACAGCTCGTACGTCCGCGGGCCGAGCTCCGCCGCCTCCGTGCCGAACCGCCCGTAGTGGTGCCGCACCATGGCCGCGCACGAGCCGGACGGGGTGACGACGTACTCGTACCCCTCGAAGGCGCGCACCGTCCGCCGTACCAGCGGCTCCGTCTCGCGCCGGTAGCCCGTGTTGAACTGCGGCTGCCCGCAACAGGTCTGCGCCGAGGGGAAGTCGACGGTCACCCCCAGGCGTTCGAGCAGCCGGACGGTGGCCACTCCCGTCGCCGGGTAGAGGGCGTCGTTCAGACAGGTGACGAAGAGCGCGACACGCATCAACGGATCCTCGCAGACGGTTCGAGCCGGGCGGCCGCCCGGTCCCAGGCCGAGTCGTCGCCCCGCGGGGCGTAGTGGCGCAACGGCTGCGTCCGTGCGGCGAGAGCCCGCATCGACGGCAGCCCGCCGACCAGACCCGCCGCCCGGGCCTGGACGAGGACATTACCGAGGGCGGTGGCCTCGACGGGCCCCGCGACGACGGGCAGACCGGTCGCGTCCGCCGTCAGCCGGCACAGCAGAGCGTTGCGCGCCCCGCCGCCGACCAGATGGACCGTGCCGACGCGCCGGCCCGCCAGCTCGGCCGCCCGGCGCAGCGTGCGCCGGTGCGCGAGCGCCAGGCTCTCCAGGACGCAGCGGAGCACCGCCCCCCGCTCGGCGGGCACCGGCTGCCCCGTGCGCCGGCAGTACTCCCGGATCCGCTCCGGCATGTCCCCGGGCGCCAGGAACTCCGGCGCGTCCGGGTCCACGACCGAGACGAACGGCTCGGCCCGCTCGGCCTCCGCGACCAGCTCCTCGTGCCCGGCCGGCCCGCCCTCGGCCGCCCACGTCCTGCGGCACTCCTCCCACAGCCACAGCCCCATGGTGTTCCGCAGGAAGCGGACGGTGCCGTCGATCCCCCGCTCGTTGGTGAAGTTCGCGGCCCTGGCCTCCTCGCCGAGGACCGGGGCGGACAGTTCCAGGCCGGCCAGGGACCAGGTGCCGCAGGAGATGTACGCGAAGTCGGGCGCCGTCGCGGGCACGGCCACCACGGCCGACGCCGTGTCGTGCGAGGCGACCGTCGTCACCCGGGTCGCCGGGGCGAGACCGGTGGACGCGGACACGTGCGGCAGGAGCCGGCCCGCCGGGTCACCGGGTGCGCGCAGCGGGGGCAGCAGCCCCGGGTCCATCCCGAGCCGCCGGAGGAGTGTGGCCGACCACGCTCCCGTCCGGGCGTCGAAGAGACCGGTCGTCGAGGCGTTGGTCTCCTCTGCGCCGAGCGCTCCGGTCAGCCAGTGCACCATCAGATCCGGGATCAGCAACAGTCGTGATGCCGTGGCGAGTTGGACGGAACCTGCGGCGGAGGCGAGCTGGAAGACGGTGTTGAAGGGCAGGTACTGCAGGCCCGTGGTCCGGTACAGCTCCGCCGGACCGCCGACCCGCTCCCACACCCCCGGCGCCACGCCGTCGGTCCGCGCGTCGCGGTAGTGGTACGGGGCGCCGAGCAGCGCCCCGTCCCGGTCCAGGAGCCCGTAGTCCACCGCCCAGCCGTCCACGCCGACCGAGTCCACCGGCCCCAGGCGGGCCGCCGCCCGCAGCCCGTCGAGGATGCCCTGGAAGAGGGCGAGGACGTCCCAGCGCAGCCCGTCCGGCAGCCGGACCGGGGTGTTGGGGAAGCGGTGCACCTCGACGAGGTCGAGCAGGTCGGCCCCCACCCGGCCCCGCATCACCCGCCCACTGGTGGCGCCGAGATCGACGGCGACGAAGGTGCCCACCGGCTCGTCCGCCGGTCCACTCACCGGCCCGCCCACCGGTCCACCCACCGGCCCGTCCGTCGGTCGACTCACCGGCCCGCCCACCGGCCCGTCCGGCAGTCCGCCCACCGGCCCGCCCGTCGGTCCGCTCACCGGCTCACCGCCCCGCCCAACCGCCGGCCCGGTCATCGCAGGAACGCCGCGGCGACGCCCGCGTCCACCGGAACGAGCAGACCGGTGGTGTGCGAGAGGTCCCCGCCGGTCAGCGCGAAGACCGCGTTGGCCACGTGCTCCGGCAGCACCTCCCGCTTGAGCAGGGTCCGCTGCGCGTAGAACGCGCCCAGGTCCTCCTCCGCGACCCCGTACGTCGCGGCCCGCTGGGCGCCCCAGCCGCCCGCGAAGATGCCCGAGCCGCGCACCACACCGTCCGGGTTGACCCCGTTGACCCGGATCCCGTGCTCGCCCAGCTCGGCCGCGAGCAACCGGACCTGGTGCGCCTGGTCGGCCTTGGCCGCGGAGTAGGCGATGTTGGCCGGGCCGGCGAAGACCGCGTTCTTCGACACCACGTACACGATGTCACCGCCGAGCCCCTGCTCGGTCATCACGCGGGCCGCCTCCCGCGAGACGAGGAAGGAGCCGCGGGCCATCACGGCGTGCTGGAGGTCCCAGTCCTCGGCGGTGGTGTCGAGCAGTGGCCTGGAGAGTGAGAGCCCCGCGTTGTTGACGACCAGGTCCACGCCGCCGAAGGCGAGCAGCGCCTCCCGGAACGCGGCGGCGATCCCCTCCTCCGAGGTGACGTCCACGGCCACCGCCACCGCCCGGTCCGGCCCGCCCAGTTCCTCGGCGACCGCCGCCGCCTTCCCGCCGTCCAGGTCCGCGACGACCACGCAGGCGCCCTCGGTGGCCAGCCGGTGCGCGATCGCCCGGCCGATGCCGCCGCCCGCGCCCGTCACCAGCGCGACGCGGGTCGCGAGGGGCTTCGGCTTCGGCATCCGCCGCAGCTTGGCCTCCTCCAGGTCCCAGTACTCGATCCGGAACTTCTCCGACTCCTCGATCGGCGTGTACGAGGAGACCGCCTCCGCGCCGCGCATGACGTTGATCGCGTTGACGTAGAACTCGCCGGCGACCCGGGCGGTCTGCTTGTCCCGGCCGAAGGAGAACATGCCCACACCCGGGACCAGCACGATCGCCGGATCCGCGCCCCGCATCGCGGGGCAGCCGGGCGTCGCGTGGCGCGCGTAGTAGGCCGCGTACTCCTCGCGGTAGGCGGCGTGCAGCTCCCGGAGCCGGGCGACGGCCGCGTCCAGGGGCGCGTCGGCGGGCAGGTCGAGGAGCAGGGGACGCACCTTGGTGCGCAGGAAGTGGTCGGGGCAGGAGGTGCCGAGCGCGGCGAGCCTCGGGTGTCCGGCGCGGGAGAGGAAGTCGAGGACGACGTCGCCGTCGGTGAAGTGGCCGACCTGCGGATGGTCCTGGGAGGCGAGGGCGCGCAGGTACGGGACGAGGGCGGCGGCCCGCTCCCGGCGCGCGGCCGGGGGCAGCGGCTCGTACCCCTCGACGACCGGCCCGAAGGGCTCGGGCCGGCCGCGCTCGGCGAGGAAGGTCTCGGCGGTGCGGATGATGCGCAGCGCGTTGCGCTCGCAGTCCTCGGAGGTCTCGCCCCAGGCGGTGATGCCGTGGCCGCCGAGGACACAGCCGATCGCCTCCGGGTGCGCGGTTCGCACGGCGGCGATGTCGAGGCCGAGCTGGAAGCCCGGACGGCGCCACGGCACCCACACGACGCTGCCGCCGAAGCAGTCGGCGGTCAGCTTCTCCCCGTCGGCCGCGCAGGCGAGCGCGATCCCCGCGTCCGGGTGGAGGTGGTCGACGTGCGCCGCGTCGACCAGGCCGTGCATGGCGGTGTCGATGGAGGGGGCGGCGCCGCCCTTGCCGTACAGGCAGTGGTCGAAGGCGGCGACCATCTCGTCCTCGCGCTCCACCCCCGGATAGGCCTCGGCGAGCGCGCGCAGCCGGTCGAGGCGCAGCACCGCGAGCCCTTCCTCGGTGAGCGTGCCGAGATCACCGCCGGAGCCCTTCACCCACATCAGGGGCGTCTCGCGGCCGGTGACGGGGTCGGTGACACAGCCCTTGGCGGAGGCGTTGCCGCCCGCGTAGTTGGTGGTGCGCGGATCGGAGCCGAGGCGGTGGGCGCGCTCCAGGAGCGCGGCGACCTCGGGAGGGGTGGCGGAGGAGGCCATGGTGTTCCTTACGGAGAGGAAAGAAAAGGGAGGACGGAGACGGGGGAGGGGCGGCGAGGCGGCGGGGCTACGCGCCCCAGCCGGCCTGCGCGCCGACGGCCCGCTCGGCGGCGATCCGCTCCTGCCGTCCGGAGCGGAGGTAGGCGGCGACCGGGTCGGGGTCGAGGCCCTGCTCCTCCCGCAGTTCGCCCAACAGCGGCCGTACGTCGGTGGCGAAGGCGTCCATCAGCACGGCGTGGGCGGCGAGCACGTCCTCCTCGCGCTGGGCGGCGGCGAGCGCGGCACGGTCGACGAGCAGCGCCTTGGCGGTCGCCTCCTGCACGTTCATCACCGAGCGGATGACGGCCGGGACCTTCGCCTCGATGTTGTGGCACTGGTCGAGCATGAAGGCGACACCGGCCTCGGGCGCGAGACCGCCGCCCCGGACGACCTCGTACATGATCCGGAAGAGCTGGAACGGGTCGGCGGCGCCCGCCATCAGGTCGTCGTCCGCGTAGAAGCGCGAGTTGAAGTCGAATCCGCCGAGCCGCCGCTCCCGCAGCAGCAGGGCGACGATGAACTCGATGTTGGTGCCCGGCGCGTGGTGGCCCGTGTCCACGACGACCCGCGCCTTCGGCCCGAGCGCGAGGCAGTGCGCGTACGCGGTGCCCCAGTCCGGCACGTCGGTGGTGTAGAAGGACGGCTCGAACAGCTTGTACTCGAGCAGCATCCGCTGCCCCTCGCCGAGCCGGCCGTACACCTCGGCCAGGCACGCGGCGAGCCGCTCCTGGCGGGCCACGACGTCGTCCTGCCCGGGGTAGTTGGTGCCGTCGGCGAACCACAGCTTCAGATCCGTCGAGCCGGTGGCGTCCATGATGTCGACGCAGTCGAGGAGATGGTCCACGGCCCGGCGCCGCACGGCCGGGTCGGGATGGCAGACGCTGCCCAGTTTGTAGGCGTCGTCCTGGAAGGTGTTGGAGTTGATCGCGCCGAGCTCCAGGCCGCGGTCCTTCGCGTACGCGGCGAGGGCGGCGTAGTCGTCGACCCGGTCCCACGGGATGTGCAGCGCCACCCGGGGCGCGACGCCCGTGTACGCGTGGACCTCCGCCGCGTCGTCCAGCTTCTCGTACGGATCGCGCGGCACGCCCGGCTGGGCGAACACCTTGAAACGCGTGCCGGAGTTGCCGTAGCCCCAGGAGGGCGTTTCGATCCGCTGGGCGGCGAGCGCGGTCTTCACCGCGGCGATATCGGGCATGTCCACCTCGGCACTCGTAATGAATCGATTCACTTCCGAGGTCGAAAGCTAGTCAGGAGCCCGAAGTGCGTCAAGGCTCTTGACCATGGAAACGGCCAAGACCTAGCGTCCAGAGCCTCGGGTGACCGAGGACGTGAAACATTTCAGCCAAAGGGGTGCGATGGAGAACGTGCGGCGGGTGTGCTTCCTGCTGAAGGTGCGGGCCGAACGGATCGAGGAGTACCGGGAACGCCACCGGGACGTCTGGGCCGACATGCTGACCGCCCTCGCGCGGGCCGGCTGGCGCAACTACTCCCTCTTCCTGCGGGAGGACGGCCTCCTCGTCGGCTACCTGGAGACCGACGACTTCGACCGGGCACGCGCCGCCATGGAGGCCACCGAGGTCAACGCACGCTGGCAGGCCGAGATGGCCGGGTTCTTCGAGGAACTGGACGGCCGGGCCCCGGACGCCGCCATGCGCCCGCTGACCGAGGTCTTCCACCTCCCCTGACGGCGGCGAACGGGCGCCCCGGGCGGGCCGCATAGGATGAAGCACGAGGCGGGAGACCCCGTACGGACGGGCCGGACGGGCAGAGCGGACCAGGTGGGACGGATGGCGGGCACCGCGCGGACGGTCGGCATCAAGGACGTGGCACGCGAGGCGGGCGTCTCCGTCGGCACCGTCTCCAACGTGATCAACCAGCCGGACCGGGTCTCTCCCGCGACCCTCCAGCACGTGCGGGGCGTCATCGCGCGCCTCGGCTATGTGCGCAGCGAATCCGCCCGCCAGCTCCGGGCGGGCCGCAGCCGGATCATGGCCCTGCTCGTCCTCGACATGGGCAACCCCTTCTTCGTGGACATCGCCCGCGGAGCCGAGCGCACCGCGCGGGCGGCCGGCCTGGGCGTCATGGTCTGCAACAGCGACCAGAACGCCGCCGACGAGGCCGACTACCTCGCGCTCTTCGCCGAGCAGCGGGTCCGCGGCGTCCTGGTCACCCCCGCCGACCCGAGCGGGGCCAACCTGCGCGAGTTCCGGCGCCACGGCATCCCGTACGTCCTCGTGGACCGCGTCGCCGGGGACGGCGAGGACGGCGCTCCCGAGGAGCGCCCCGGCGAGGACCAGGGCTCGGGTCACGGCGAGGACCAGGGCTCGGGTCACGCCGAGGCCCGCGGCGAGGCCCGCGGAGACGTCAGGGGCCCGGACCCCGGCTCGGGCTCGGGCTGCTCGGTCTCCGTGGACGACGTCGTCGGCGGCTCCCTGGCGATCCGTCACCTCACCGCCACCGGCCACCGCACCTTCGCGTACGTCAGCGGCCCCTCCCACCTCCAGCAGGTCCGCGACCGGCGCGAAGGCGCCCTGCTGGCCCTCGCCGGGGCCGGCCTGCCGGCCACCGCCCTCCAGGAGGTGTCCGTGGAACGCCTCGACGTCGCCTCCGGGCGCGACGCGGGCGCCCGGCTCCTCGGGCTGCCCACCCGGCCGACCGCCGTCTTCTGCGCCAACGACCTGCTCGCCCTCGGTGTGCTCCAGGCCCTCTACGCGGCCGGAGTGCGCGTGCCGGAGGACATGGCGATCGTCGGCTACGACGACATCGAGTTCGCGGCGGCGGCCACCGTGCCCCTGACCTCCGTGCGCCAGCCGGCCGTCACCCTCGGCGCCCGCGCCGCCGAACTGCTCCTGGAGGAGACCGGCGACCAGGCGGCACACCACCGCCACGAGCACCTCGTCCTCCAGCCGGAACTGGTCGTCCGCCGCTCCAGCCTCACGCCCCGCTGAGCCGGCTGTCCCCCGGGGGCAGCGTCCCGTCCACCGGCACCGCCGGCTCGCTGCCTGATCGCGCGGACCTCCACCGACGCACGTGCCGGCGGGCGCGTGCCGGTGCCCGGTGTCACTCTGGGATGACCTGTGACCTGAGAAAGGGCATCGCCGTGATCACCACTGACTTCGTCGCCGGCTCCCCCTGCTGGCTGGACCTCGGAGCCCCCGACGTCCCGGCCGCCGCGGCCTTCTACGGTGCCGTCCTCGGATGGGAGTACGAGTCCATGGGGGACGCGGGGGAGGACATGGAGGGCGGGATGTTCCGGAAGGACGGCAAGACCGTCGCCGGACTCGGCAAGCTCACCGAACAGGGGGCCCGCTCGGCCTGGATGATCTACTACACCGTCACGGACGCGGACGAGACGACCCGGGCCGTGGAGCGCGCGGGCGGAACGGTGCGGGTGGCACCGCGGGACCTCGACGACTGGGGCCGGATGGCCCAGTACAGCGACCCGCTCGGCGGCCAGTTCGCCGTCTGGCAGCCCGGAAGCAACAAGGGCGTCGACCTCGTGGACCAGCCCGGTTCCCTGTCGTGGACGGAGCTGTACACGAGCGACGCCGCGGCCGCGAAGGAGTTCTACGGCGGCGTCCTCGGCTGGCGGTTCAGCGACATGGAGCTGCCGGGCGGCGGCGGCACGTACTCCCTCATCACGCCCGCCGGGCTCCCCGAGGAGCGGATGCACGGCGGCATCATGCAGGTCGGCGAGGACGTCCTCGCCCTGGCGAACGGGCGGCCGTACTGGCATCCGGTTTTCGGCGTCGACGACTGCGACGCCGCCGTCGCCAGGGTCACCCGGAACGGCGGCAGTGTCCTGATGGGCCCCGAGGACGCGCAGGACGTCGGCCGGCTGGCCGTCTGCCTCGACCCGTCGAAGGCGGACTTCGTGCTGCTCACCCCCGTCGACCGGAGCTGAACGCGGGAAGACCGGTCCGGCGCCCCCCCTGCGGGCGCGGGACCGGTCTTTCCGCATGAGGTGAGCGGCGTCTCATTCGGTCGGCCTTGCTATGCACTTCGTTGCATAGCAAGATCGGGCGCATGGCGCTCGACCACGCGATCCTCGTCTCCCTGCTCGAGAAGCCCGGGTCCGGATACGAGCTGGCCCGGCGCTTCGAGCGGTCCATCGGATACTTCTGGACCGCCACCCACCAGCAGATCTACCGGGTGCTCAAGCGCATGGAGGGCGACGGCTGGGTCGACGTCCGCGAGGTGCCGCAGCACGGGCGCCCGGACAAGAAGGAGTACTCCGTCGCCGCCGCCGGACGGGCCGCGCTCTCCGCCTGGCTGGCCGCGCCGATCGAGCCCGAGAGCGTACGGCACGACCTCGCCGTCAAGATCCGGGGCGCCGCCTTCGACGATCCCGCCGCCCTGATCGGCGAGGTCGAACGCCACCGGCAGGCCCACACCGACCGGCTGGCCCACTACCTCGCGGGCGAGGCGCGCGACTTCGGCCCGCCGCCGCCCGTGGAGGCCCAGGCCGCCGACGCCTCGTGTGTGGACGCCCCGCCCGTCGCCGCCCCGCCCGTGGAGGCCCAGGCCGCCGCTCCGCCCCCCGCCGCCGCCCCGCTCGACGCCGAACGGGAGCTCCAGCACGTCGTGCTGCGCGGCGGCATCGCGTACGAGCGGATGATGATCGCCTGGCTCGACGACGTCCTCGCCACGCTGGCCCGCTTCGACACCGGGCACTGACACCCGCCGCGGCACCCCACCTCGTACCACTTCTCGCGCATCACTCCCGCGCACCACCACCCCTCATCCCGAGCCGGAAAGGCGGACCTCATGGCCGACCCGCTGCTGTTCAACCCGCACACCTACGACCCGGCGCACTTCGACCCGGAGACGCGCCGGCTGCTGCGCGCCACCGTCGACTGGTTCGAGGCGCGCGGAAAGCGCCGGATCATCGAGGACTACCGGACCCGTGCCTGGCTCGGCGACTTCCTCGCCTTCGCCGCCGAGGAAGGACTCTTCGCCACCTTCCTGACGCCGTCCTCCGCCGCCGGCGAGCACGAGGGCGACAAGCGCTGGGACACCGCGCGCATCGCCGCCCTCAACGAGATACTCGGCTTCTACGGCCTCGACTACTGGTACGCCTGGCAGGTCACCATCCTCGGCCTCGGCCCGGTCTGGCAGAGCGACAACGCCGCCGCCCGTGCCCGCGCCGCCGAACTCCTCGCGCGGGGCGAGGTGTTCGCCTTCGGCCTGTCCGAGAAGTCGCACGGTGCCGACATCTACTCCACCGACATGCTCCTGGAGCCGGACGGCGAGGGCGGCTTCCGCGCCACCGGCTCCAAGTACTACATCGGCAACGGCAACGCGGCCGGGCTCGTCTCCGTCTTCGGCCGCCGCACCGACGTCGAGGGTCCCGACGGCTACGTCTTCTTCGCCGCCGACAGCCGCCACCCGGCCTACCACCTGGTCAAGAACGTCGTCGACTCCTCCAAGTACGTCAGCGAGTTCCGGCTGGAGGACTACCCCGTCGCCGCCGAGGACGTCCTGCACACCGGCCGCGCCGCCTTCGACGCCGCCCTCAACACCGTCAACGTCGGCAAGTTCAACCTCTGCACCGCCTCGATCGGCATCTGCGAGCACGCGATGTACGAGGCCGTCACCCACGCGCAGAACCGCATCCTCTACGGCCGGCCCGTCACCGCCTTCCCGCACGTGCGGCGCGAACTGACCGACGCCTACGTCCGGCTCGTCGGCATGAAGCTGTTCAGCGACCGCGCCGTCGACTACTTCCGCACCGCCGGCCCCGACGACCGCCGGTACCTTCTCTTCAACCCGATGACGAAGATGAAGGTGACCACGGAGGGCGAGAAGGTCATCGACCTGATGTGGGACGTCATCGCCGCCAAGGGCTTCGAGAAGGACAACTACTTCGCGCAGGCGGCCGTCGAGATCCGCGGTCTGCCGAAGCTGGAGGGCACGGTCCACGTCAACCTGGCGCTGATCCTCAAGTTCATGCGCAACCACCTCCTCGACCCGGTCGCGTACGAGCCCGTCCCGACCCGCCTCGACGCGGCCGACGACACCTTCCTCTTCCGCCAGGGTCCCGCCCGCGGCCTCGGCTCGGTGCGCTTCCACGACTGGCGGGCGGCCTACGACGCGTACGGCCACGTGGCGAACGTCGCCCGTTTCCGCGAGCAGGCGGACGCGCTCTGCGAGTTCGTGCTCAAGGCGGCCCCGGACGAGGAGCAGAGTCGTGACCTCGACCTCCTCCTCGCCGTCGGCCAGCTCTTCGCGCTCGTCGTCCACGGGCAGCTGGTCCTGGAGCAGGCGGCGCTGACCGGACTCGACGAGGACGTCCTCGACGAGCTGTTCGCCGTGCTCGTCCGCGACTTCTCCGCGCACGCCGTCGAACTGCACGGCAAGGACTCCGCGACCGAGCAGCAGCAGCTCTGGGCACTCGGCGCGGTCCGGCGCCCCGTCGTCGACGAGGCCCGCTCGCAGCGCGTCTGGCAGCGGGTCGAGGCCCTCTCCGGCACGTACGAGATGGCTCCCTGACACACGCCGGCCGGCCGCCCGGTTCCGCCCGGGCGGCCCGCGGCGTGGTTCCCCGCGCCCGCTTCGGGCGCCGCCGCCCTGGCGGAGGGGGACGCACGGGAGCCTCCCGCTCCGTCCCCCGTCCCGTCCGCCTCAGGACGGCATGTTCTGTTCCGCCCACACCACCTTGCCGGTGACCGTCCGGCACGAACCCCACCGCCGGCACAGCATGTTGATGAGCTGAAGCCCGCGGCCGCCCTCGTCGCTGAGGTCCGCGTGCTGGATCTGGGGCAGGTCGGGGCCCGTGTCCGACACCTCCACGACGAGGCGTTCCCCGCGCAGCAGCCGCAGCCCGCCGGGGCCGTTGCCGTAGCGCAGCGCGTTGCCGACCAGCTCGGAGACGACGAGTTCGCAGACGTCGGCGAGGTCCGCGAGGCCCCAGGCGGCGAGCTGCTCGGTGACGAGGCCCCGGGCGACGGAGGCGGCCCGTCCGTCCTGCGGCAGCTCCCACACCCGCAGGTCTCCGGCCGGGAGCGAGGCGCTCGTGGTGACGAGGAGCACGGCCTCGTCGAAACGGGCGGCGGCCGCCGGAGCGCAGTCCACCAGACCGCCCTGCTCCAGCGCCCCGGGAGCGAGGTCCAGCGCCGCCGACCGCAGCCGGGCCAACTGGGCGTCCACGTCCTCGTCCCGGGTCTTGACCAGGCCATCGGTGTACATGACCAGATGGGCGCCGTCCGGCACGTGGACCCGCAGCGGGTCGTACGGGATGACCCCGGCCCCCAGCGGCGCGCCGGTCGGCACGGGCACGAACTCGGCGCCGCCCTGCCCATCGACGAGCAGGGGCGGCAGGTGCCCGGCGCTCGCCAGCGTGTAGGTGGAGTCGGCGGGGTCGTAGACCGCGCAGAGGGCGGTGGCGACCTGCTCGTCCTCCAGGTCGCGGGTGGCCAGGTCGAGCCGCGCCAGGATCCGCTCGGGAGCCATGTCCAGCGTCATCAGGGTGCGGGCGACGGTGCGCAGGCGGCCCATGGTCGCGGCGGCGGGCAGCCCGTGCCCCATCACGTCGCCCACCATCAGGGCCGTCCGCCCGCCGGGCAGGCCCATCACGTCGTACCAGTCTCCGCCCACCCCGTGACGGGCCACCGAGGGCGCGTACTCGGAGTGCACCAGCAGGCCCGGCGTCGCCGGGGTCACCCGCGGCAGCAGGCTGCGCTGCAACGAGACGACATGCTCGCGCTCGCGTCCGTACAGGCGGGCGTTGTCGATGAAGACGGCCGCCTTGGAGGCGAGCTGTTCGGCCAGGGCCAGGTCGGTGGAGGAGAACGGCGGCGTCCCGGGGCCGCGGACGAAGTCGGCGCTGCCGAGGAGCAGCCCCCGGGCGATCAGGGGCACCGCGAGATAGCTGTGCACGCCGGCGGCCCGCATCTTCTCCGCCGCGCTCGCGGTGGGCGCCACCCGGATGAAGTCGTCGTCCCGCATGCGGCTCAGCAGAACCGGTTTGCCCTGCCGCAGGCAGTACCGGTGGAGCAGGGTCTCGTGCGGCTGCTCGGCGTGGACGAAGGTCTCGCCCACCGGGGTCGGCTCCAGGGAGGAGAGCTCCTCGATGGCACACAGCGCCGTGGCCCGCATGGGCGGAATCCCCGGCTCCGTCCATCGGGCGCCCTCGTCACCGCGCAGGACGCTCTCCAGGATGTCCACGGCCGCCCCGTCGGCGAACCGCGGCACGGTGAACTCGGCGAGCTCCTGCGCGGTCCGCTGCAGGTCCAGGGTCGTGCCGATCCTGGAGGTGGCGGAATTCAGCCAGGCGAGCCGGCTGCGGGTGGTGAACCGGTCCGGCGGCAGCAGACCCCTGCTGCGGCGGAACCGCACGTTCCCCCCGGCCGAGCGGCGCAGCGCGGGGTTCTGGCCGGCCGAGCCCCGGCTGTGCAGGCGCCGCCTGCCGCTGTCGCCGTTCACTCTTCCGGCCCCCAACAGGACTCGACGCCACTTGGTGCCCAGTGTGCACTGGAAACGGCTGCCGCGCCTCCTGCCCTCAAGGATCTTCTCGCCCGAGGGAGCGGACGGCGCGGCCCGTGTACGGGCCGGGCGTCCGGCACCGGGCCGGGGTCAGCGCCCGCTTGCGGCGGACGTGGGGGAGGGGCCGGTACGGATCCGGTCGGCGCCGTCACCGCGGGTGACCGTCGGCCGCACCGCCCGGCACGGGTAGCGGCGGTCTTCGGCCACGGGAGGCGGCGCCCTCGGCAGGCGCCCCCGGCAGGCGGCGTCCCCGGCAGGCGGCGCATCGGCGGTGACCGCCCGGCCGGCCGCCCCGTCACGTCTCCAGAACCTCCACGTGGTCCCCGATCGCGACCACCAGCACCCGCGATCCCACTTCCGTCGTGCGCCAGCGGTGGCGGACTCCGCCGGACAGGAGGAGGGTGTCGCCGCGACCCAGCCGGTGGACCCGGCCGTCGGCCTCCACCTCCACCGAGCCGTCCGCCACGTACATCAGCTCGTCGTGACGGTGCCGGAACTCGCGGTCCGCCTCGTGTGCGCCGGTGAACTCCAGCGCGTGCAACTGGTGGCGGCCGCGCACCACCGGGCGCACGCGGGCCGCACGGTCGAGACCCCCGTCGTCGTCGGCGCGCACCACGTCGATCGTGCGGGCCTCGGCGGAGGCCGCGAGCAACTGCACCGCCGTCGTGCCGAGGGCGTCCGCGATCCGCTGGAGGGAACGCATGCTGGGGCGCGCCCGGTCGTTCTCGATCTGGCTGAGGAACGGAGAGGAGAGCCCGCTGCGCCGGGCCACCTCGGCGAGCGTCAGGCCGAGCGCCCGGCGTCGGCGGCGTACGGCAGCGCCCACCCGCGGTGTGTCCGCATCCTCCATGAGTCCCCGCCCTTCCCCTGCGCTGCCCTGCCCTGCCCCGCCTTACGGTCCGCGCGCTCACCCGCGGCTCACCCGCACCTGACGGCACCTGACGGCACCTTACGCGGCCCGTGGCCAGGCCCCGGAGACGGTTTCGTACGGCCGACACACGCCCGTCACACCACGCCCCTACCGTCAAAGTCGGTTGTTCTCATCAAAGAAAGTTTGAAGCGAGGAGTACCGGCATGCCCGCGATCGATCAGAACTCACGCCGTCGACGCCCCACCGGCCTCATCGCCGTCGACGAGACCGCCGCGTTCGACGGCCACACCCTCTACGCACCGCTCACCGGCACCGGGGAGGTCTATCTCGTCGATCTCCACGGCCGCACCGTCCACCAGTGGAACCTCCCCTACCGCCCCGGCCGCCACGCCCGGCTGCTCGCCGACGGAACCCTCGCCTACAACGGCGTACTGCCGGGGGAGAAGGCGCTCTTCCCGATGTGGCACAAGTACCGCGGCGGCGTCATGCTCCACGCCGCCCCCGACGGGACCGTGCTCCGGGAGCACCGCGACCCGCTCCAGCACCACGACGCCCACCACCTCGACGACGGCCGCATCCTCTACACCGCCCTCGAACCCCTGACGGGGGCGGAAGCCGCAGGCGTCCGGGGCGGAGTACCCGGCTCCGAAGCCTCGGGCGGCGTCGTCTGGGCCGACACCATCAGGGAGGTCGGCCCGGACGGTGAACTCCTGTGGTCCTGGCGCGCCGCCGAGCACCTCGACCGCGAGACCTTCGCCCTGCACGAGGCGTACGCCCGCGAACACTGGCCCCTGATCAACAGCGTCACGCCCCTGCGCGACGGCAACGTCCTCGCCAGCCTGCGCAGTGTCTCGGCGGTCGTCGTCATCAGCCGCGACACCGGCGAGATCCTCTGGCGCAGCCGCCCCGGCACGGTCAGCCAGCAGCACGCGCCCACCGAACTCGACGACGGCCGCCTGCTCGTCTTCGACAACGGCGTCTTCCGGCCCGGCCACGACGTCCCCTACTCCCGCGTCATCGAGATCGACCGGGCCGGCGGTGACATCGTGTGGGAGTACCACGACCCGGCCCGCGAGTTCTTCTTCGCCCCCTTCATGGGCTCCGCACAGCGCCTGCCGAACGGCAACACCCTCGTCACCGACTCCCCGTCCGGGCGGCTCTTCGAGGTGACGAAGGACGGCTACCTCTGCTGGGAGTACGTCGTCCCGTACTTCGCCGGATACGGCGAGAGCGAGGTCCGGGGCCTGTTCCCGTCCGAACCCAACGCCGTCTTCCGCGCCTACCGCTACGCCGCGGCCGACATCCCCTGGCTCCGGGCGGCGACGTCATGACGACCACCCCGGGCCCCCGGCCGGCCTCTCCACCGCCCCGCGTCCCCGGCGAGAACGACGGCGGCGGGCACGAATCCGCCGCCTCCGCCGACGTCCCCGCCGCCCCCGCCGGGGTCCCCGCAGCTTCCGCGTCCGCCTCCGCTGTCTTCACCGTCGGTCGCCCGCCCGAACCCGTGGACGCCCCGGTGCCGGTCCGCCGGCTGATACCGCTGGCGGTCCAGCACGTGCTGGCCATGATCGCGGCCCCCGTCTCCACCGTCTTCCTCGTCGCCGGCACCCTGAGGATGCCGCCCGACGCGGCCGCCTCGCTGCTCAGCGCCGTGCTGCTGCTGTGCGGCGCGGGCGCCCTGCTCCAGTCCCTGGGCGTGTGGCGGATCGGCGGGCGGCTGCCGTTCGTCATGCTGCCGGGCGGTGCGGCGACCGCGCTGTTCCTCCAGATCGCCCAGGACCACGGGGCACCGACCGCCACCGGTGCCGTGCTCATGGCAGCGCTGCTGCTGCTCTCCGTGCTGCCGCTGTACGCCCGTGTCGTACGGCTCTTCCCGCCCCTGGTCATGGGCGTGACCGTGCTGCTCATCGGGGTCGCGATGATCCGGGTCGCCGCCCGGCTCGTCACCGGGCCGGACGGCACCGGCGAACCGCGGGCGGTCGTCCTCGCGGCGCTCACGGTCGCGGTGACCGTCGCCGCGTACGTGCTCCTGCGCGGAGTCTGGCGCCAGAGCGCCGTCCTCATCGGGATGGCGGCGGGCACGGTCATCGCGATGGCGACCGGCCTGGGTTCCCTGACCCCGGTCACCGGCGACGGATTCGCGCTGCCCGCGCCGCTGCCCTTCGGGGCGCCACGGTTCGACCTTGTGGCCGCCCTGCCGCTGCTGCTGTTCAGCCTCACGACACTGGCCGAGATCACCGGACAGACCGTGCTCAACAGCGAGACCGTCGGCCGGACTCCCGCGCCCGCGAGGGACGTTCCGCGCGTCGCCCGCGCCGACGCCCTCGTGTCCCTGGCCGGCGGACTGTTCGGCACGTCCCTCATGGTCACCAGCGCCGAGAACATCGGCATCGGCCGGCTCACCGGTGTCCGCAGCCGCTTCGTGACCGCCGGCGCCGGAGCGCTCCTCGTCGCCCTCGGCCTGGCCACGCCCGTGCCCCGGGCGCTGGCCCGGATACCCGAGGCCGTCGTGGGCGGTTCCTCCCTCGTCGTCTACGCCGTCATCGCCGTGATGGGCGTCGGGATGCTCCGCCGGGCCGACCTGTCCGGCACGGGCACCGGCACCCTGACGGCCGCGCTCGCCCTCACCGCGGGACTGCTGCCGCTGCTCAGTCCCGGCCTGTACGCGGGCTTCCCCGCCTGGGCCCGTACGGTCCTGGGCAGCGGCGTCGTCGCCGGCACCCTGACGGCGGTCCTCCTCACCGCCCTCCTCGGCCGCTTCGACCCGGTCCGGCCCCACCTGGCCCCACCCGGGCCGCCCCCGCAGCCCCCGGCCAAGAAACCACCCCGGGCGCACCCTCCGGCCTGATCACCTCGAGCGGCTGCCGAGCCGTGCCACCGCCGAGCCGAGCCAGCCGCTGCCGAGCCGTGCCGCCGGCCCCTCGCGATCCGAGGGGCGCGGCCACGGCTTCCGGACACCGGCGTCCCGGTGCCCCTCGGCCCGCAACAGAGCACTTTCGGCCAACTGTGCGATCAAGGCCGGAATATGACGGGTTCTCCTGCTAGCGTCGCCAGCAGTCCGAAGGAGCCGGGGGGATCTCAATGGGACGACGCACAGCCACGTGCCCGCACCGTCGCGCGACGAACGGGCCGAGCCGGTGACCACGCCCACACCCGGCCCCACCAGCACGGCGTCCCCGTCCCCGAGCTCCGGCCCGAGTGCCGGCCCGAGCCCGAGCCCCAGCCAGAGTTCGACTCCGCAGCCCGGCCCGACGCCGACGCCCGGCACCACCCAACCGCCGTCCCAGGGACAGCCGTCCGGCACACCCAGCGCTGAGCCGACACCGTCGCCGAGCCCCAACGCGCCGCCGAAGCCTTCCGGGCCGCCGCCCCAGCTTCCCCCCGCCACCCCGCCCGCGGTGTCCAACCCCTGGACGGGCCCGGGCGGCTTCGACATCCAGCCGCTCCACCTGTACCAGGTGTCGGCCGCCCTCGCCGTCGAGCAGCAGTCGTTCCACAAGGCGCTCACGCAGTTCCTCGACGTCCACGGCTACTACTCGCGGGTCGGCGGCGCCGGCACCGCCACGGCCGAGTTCGCCACCCAGTACGCCGCGGTCATCGCCCTGCTCCTGGAGGTGCACGGCAAGGCCGTGGTCGCCATCGGCGGCGCGGCGGTCGGTTTCACCACCACGGCCAACAACTTCCGGCAGGCGGACGCGGCCACCCACCCGCTCAACCCGCCCTTCGCGCCACAGCCGCCGCCGCAGGTCATCACCGCCCCGCCGGCCTACGCGCCGCCGCCGGCGTTCGGTGTCCGCGACGCCAACGCCGTCGACGACTTCCTCGACGTCTTCGACGGCGACGTCCCCGGCTCCGTCATGCGCACGGTCGTCGAAGAAGCCCTGGGCGCCGGCCGCGCGCTGGAGATCCTGCCGCTCCCGAACTACCTCAGGGTCAACGAACTCTCCCAGGCGTGGCTGCCGTACCAGACCGGCATCGGCACCATCCAGGGACAGCTCACCGGTACCGTCGACGCCGTCACGGACAACGCCAACGGCGACTGGCACGGGGCGATGCTGGAGTTCGTGTCGTCACTGTGGGGCACCAAGGCGTGGGGCAAGAACACGGCCGGCTACGAGTGGGCGCACAAGCCGTCGACCGGAGCGGGTACCAGCCTTCCGGTCTTCGCCGTCCTCAGCACGACGGCCCAGATGCTGGCCCAGGCCCTCCGCTCGTACGCGGAGGCCGCCGAGAAGGTCCGCACTGAGCTGCGCGGGATCCTCTACAAGGCCATCAAGGACGCCTTGGCGCTCCTGGAGGCCACCGACTTGAAGGACTTCCTGGGGAACTTCGCCGAGCGCCTGAAGAAGCTGTGGAAGGGGCTGGGCGCCGCGGTGCTCCTCAGCATCGACACGGAGGCCGTCAACAAGGCCGTCGCCACCTACGAGACCGCGCTGCGCGAGCAGACGGAGCTGGTGAAGAAGCTCCTGGAGCCCCTGCGGGAGGCCTCGCGCGCGGTCCCGACCTTCCAGGCGCAGTCGGCGAGGGCCGAGGCGTTCGGCGCGCGCTCGCTCTTCGAGTTCGACCGGTCGATCGTCCCGCTCAACGAGCAGTCGCGGGACCCGAACAACCGGTTCGGCATCGACCTCGCCTCGATGGAGTGGGAGACCAACCCGTTCCAGCCGCCGCCCCCCGAGCCGCTGAGGCCCGGCAAGGACGCGCACACGATCGACCGGCACGTCGGGCTCACCGCGGACCAACTGCGGATGCGCGTCCGGGACCAGGGCGTGGACGCGTCGGCCTTCCCGGACTTGCCCGTCGCGCAGAAGTCCGTCCAGGCCGCGCTGAACGACCCTGACAACATCCGGACGATCGAGGACTGGATGGACAAGCAGAAGCAGAAAGTGGCCAACGGTACGTTCAAGCCCGGCTCTTCTCCGGACCTGCAGATCGTCACCGTGAGAGACGCGAACGGCAACCGGGTCGCGACCGGCTCCTCCGTCACGCAGTCCGACTTCGCCGCCCAAGGCTTCGGCGCACAGCCGCAACAGGTCCACAGCGTGAAGCTCGTCCTCGGCTACTCGCCGGAGTCCGGGACGTTCTATGTCCGCACTGCCTTCCCGACACCGCCGTAACATGCGCCACGTGACCACGAAACACCATGAATTCGTCACCCAAGGCGCGGTGGGACTCCTCCTGAGTGTCGCCGTCGCGTCCCGCAACCCAGGGGCCGCACCGCTGGAGGACGAACTCCAGCGGTTGTCGCGCGTTCTGCACGATTCCAGGACGACATCCGGGGTGATGCCGCATGTGGCGCTCGCTTCGCTGATCGACCTCCTGGCCGACGAGATCGGCACGGCGGCGTTCGAATCCAGGCCAGCCGAGTACCGCCGGGCACTCGCCCGGGCGGCCGGCGACGATCCGCCGGCGGACTTCCTGCGCGCCCTGGCCGCGCTCATCCGGGATCGCCACTTCCGTTCCTATCCGGACATGACGGAGCTGCCGCTCTCCGACTGGGAGGCGACGAGACGCTTCTCGCTGACCTCGGCCTTCATCTCCTCGATGATCTCGGGCGAGTACGACAGCGTGGACGAGGCCCTGGACGAGATCCTGACCAGCGAGCATCCCGATTGCCACGAGAGACTCGGGAACCTCGCCGGCGAGTTGCAGCGGCTCCTTTACCTGTTCCGCACGCCCGCCGAACTCGACGCGGCCTTCGCCGAGGCCGCGCCCTACGTCACCCACGCCCGGGTCCGTCTCCTGCTCGACGCCGTCCACGCCCACTTCGCCGAGCAGCACTGACACCCCACCCCGTCACACCGGAAGGAGCCGCCGCCGTGTCCACAGAACCGAACCTCGACGTGACGGACGAGGACCTGAAGCGCCTCGCGGACGACCTGGACGCCATGCGGGCCCACATCGACGGCCAGGTGCGCCGGATGGACGCGATCGTCGACCGGGCCGAGGCGCGGTGGCGCAGCGAGGCGGCGACGGCGTACCGGAAGCTGCACCGGGAGGTCGGCGCGGACGCCGTACGCATACGCGAGATCCTGGGGGTTCTGGCCAAGGCGGTCAGGATGAGCCGGGACGGGTTCACACGCCAGGAGCTGGACATCCTGCGGCAGTTCCGGGCCGAGATGAAGAAGGTCGACATCGACGCGGAGGTACGCGAACTGTCCGGCGAGCGACCGGCCGGCGCCGGCCCGAGCGGCGGTCCGGCGCCGACCAGCAGGATCAACGACATCTGAACGTACGGTGGGAACGCACATCCGCACGTCCGTAAGGCAGGGGGAAACGTGAACGACGACGGCTCGATCTCCGTCGACCTGGTCGCTCTGCGCGAGATCGCCGGCGACCTGGAGGACATCCTGGCCAAGCTCAACGAGCGCCTGGCCGCGCTGTACGACCGTACGGTGCCGGTCGTCCTCGCCTGGCAAGGCGAGGCCCGAGAGGCCTTCGTCGACGAACTCGACCGCTGGGACCGGCAGGTGGAGGACCTCCAGGCCGCGCAGAAGTGGCTGCACGCCATCGTCACCACCGGCCACGCCAACTACTCCGCCGCCCACAGGGCCACCCTGCGCGGCTGGGGCGGTGCCTGACATGACGACCACTCCCACCCCTCCTTCTTCACCCGCCTCTCCCGTCGCCGCGCGGGCCGACCGCGCCTCGACCTTTCCCGACCGGGCGACCGCCCAGTGGGCCACCCAGCAGGTGATCGCCCTGAACGAGCAGGTCATCCACCGCTGGCTCGCCCAGTCCACCCGGGAGCGGCTCGTCATCGAGGCCGCCTGGCCCTCACGGCCCGATCCCGTGGGGACGCTGATGACCACCGGGATGGCACTGGCCGACCAGGACCCGATCCCGGTGCGCGCCGTCCGGGTCGTGCTCCGCCGCAACGGACCGGGCGAGCCCGGCGCGTACCCCTTCACCGTGCACTCCTCCCTGCCCGTCGAGCTGTAGAGGCGCCCCCGTGTCCCTGAACCCCGCCGAGCACGACCGCAAGTACGGCGAGCTCGACCAGGTCGTCCGCGCCCACCTGGGCCTCGGTCCGCACGCTCCCGAGGCGGTCGACGGCTATCTGCGGCAGACCTGGCGCACCCGGCCCTGGGCGATCGCCGTCGCCGCCGAGCAGCTGCGTACGTTCGCGGACAACCCGCCCGGGCGGCTCCGGCTCCGGCTGGGGGAGTACTACCGGCTGCCCGACGTGGGGCTGCCGCCCGAGGAGATCCGGGACTGGCTCACCGGCCTCGCCGACCGGCTCGACGCGAGCCTGGCGAACGGCCAGGCGCCGCCCCCCGGCCCGCCGGTGACACCCTGGGAGTGGCGGGCCCGCTTCCCCGAGCTGGCGCAACTGCTCGGCGGCTGGTTCACGCAGGACATGCCGGAGGAGTTCGGCGATCACGAGTCCGCGCTCGCCGACTATCTGCGGGGCACCGACCCCGGCCTGGTCGCCCAGCTGACGGGGGAGCTCCACGACCTCCTCGCCCTCGGCCTCGACGACGACGGCCTGGCCCTCGCCCTGGTGACCCTCGGCGCGGAGGTCGAACCCCCGGCGCCCTACACCGCCGGCGCCTGGCTCGCCGCGCTCGCCGTACGGCTGCGCGGCTGACCCACGCCCGCGCGCCGGCCGTCACCGGGCCCGCCGTCACCGGGCCCTACCGTCACCGCGGCGGTGACACCCCGGCCGGACCGCCGGCCGAGGCTTCGGATCCCGTGCGCGAGGTCTTGGTGGCCGCCCCGCTCCGGGCGGCAGCGGCGTGCAGCGCCCGCAGGGCGATCAGGAGCACGCCGACGTCGTCCAGATAGACCGGGTCCGGGATCAGGTCGACCGGCGAGACCGTGTACGCCACCGCCGCCCAGAACAGGGCCTTGGACCGCAGCGGGACACCGGCGTCCAGCAGCAGCCTGCGAGCCCGGAAGACCCGTACGAGCAGCACGGCCGCGCAGGCCGCCACCGCGAGCAGGAGAACCGCGGCCACGACGACCCAGAGGGTAGGGGTGTTGTCCATGCTGCTCTCCTGCCCCGCGACGACGACCGGCCGAGCCGGTCGCCGACGACGACCGACCACCACGCCCCCAAGGCTACGACGCCCGGCGGCCGGGGTTTGACCGTACGAGAAGCGGCAAGCCGAACCGAGAGGCGCCTCGCACACTCTGACGAACAGCCAGCCGGAGACACCCTCCAGGAAGGCAGTCATGTCGACCCTGACCGCAGTTCTCATCCTTGGGGCGATCGTCGTCGCGCTCGTGGCGGCCGGTGTCCTGCTCCGCGCCCGCGCGGGCACGGGCAGCGGCACCCGCTCCCTCAAGCGACGCTTCGGCCCCGAGTACGACCGGGCCCTCGAACGGCACGGCGGCCACACCGAGTCCGCCCACCATGACCTGCGCGAGCGGCTCGAACGGTACGGCGGAGTCCGCCCGCTGCCGCTGGAGCACGCCGTCCGCGAGCACTACGCCGCTCAGTGGACCATGCTCCAGGAGCGCTTCGTCGACGCGCCGCGGCAGGCCGTCGCCGACGCCGACGAGCTCCTCGCCCGGATCGCCGCGACCCGGGGCTTCCCGGAGCCCGACGGTCGCGAGGAGCAGCTCGCCGCGCTGTCGGTGCACCACCCGCACCATGTGGAGAGCCTGCGCACCCTCCGCCGCATGGCGCAGTCCCCGTCCGCCTCCACCGAGGAGCTGCGGGCGGCCCTGCTTCACGTACGGCCCCTGTTCGAGGAGCTGACGGCGGCCGGGTCCCGGACCGGTACCGAACCCGACCGGGCCCGCTCGGTGTCCGGGCGGCACCGCCGAGGGCACCTCCTCAAGCCGAAGGGAAGTGGTGCGTGATGGCACAGAAGCATCCGAGCCGGCGGACAGTGAGCGGGGCCGAGGGACACACGCGGCGCGCACCGGCACCGCCGAAGGTCCCGGGAGCGCCCGGCACGGCCGGTACAGCAGGCAGGGCAGGCACCGCCGGCCCGGCGGGTACGGCAGGCGCGACGGACGGGGCCGGTACGACGGGCAGGGCGGGAGGCGCCGGCCGCGCCGCGCCCCCCCGGCCCCGGGGCGGCCCCGCCCGCGCCGCCCCCCCCCGCCCCCCCC
>NZ_JBEOUO010000026.1:0-100074 GCF_040302485.1 Streptomyces sp. NPDC126499
GGGGGACCCTGTGGGAGAGTAGGACGCCGCCGAACAATCATTGTGGGAAAGCCCCGCACCTTTTGGTGCGGGGCTTTTCTGCGTTCACGGCCCGGCCGGCCCGAACCGGCCCCGACCGGACCTGGACGTCAGAGCCGGCCGGCTGCCTTCAGGGCCAGATAGGCGTCCGCGAGGGCGGGGGCCAGGTCGTCGGGGGTGGCGTCCACGACCGTGACGCCGTGGCGCTGGAGTTGTTCCGCGGTGCGCAGGCGCTGGGACTGGGCCTGCGTCGCGGCGGCGGCCTCGTAGACGCCCTCGATGGTGCCGCGGTGCGTGGCCATACGGGCGACGTGCGGGTCGGAAGGGGAAGCCACCAGGACCGTGTGGCGCTGGGTGAGCTGGGGGAGGACGGGGAGGAGACCTTCCTCGACCGGGGCGGCGTCCAGGCCGGTGAGCAGCACGATCAGGGAGCGGCGCGGGGCGCGGGCCAGGGCGGTGGCCGCCAGGCCACGGGCGTCGGTCTCGACCAGCTCCGGCTCCAGCGGGGCCAGCGCGTCCACCACGGCGGGCAGGACGTCGCTTGCCGAGCGTCCCTGGACCTGTGCGCGGAGCCGGCGGTCGTAGGCGAGGAGATCGACGCGGTCGCCGGCGCGGGCGGCCAGGGCGGTGAGGAGCAGGGCCGCGTCGATCGAGGCGTCGAGGCGCGGGATGTCGCCGACGCGGCCGGCCGAGGTGCGGCCGGTGTCGAGGACGATGAGGATGTGGCGGTCGCGTTCGGGGCGCCAGGTACGGACGGCGACCGTGGTCTGGCGGGCGGTGGCCCGCCAGTCGATGGACCGGGTGTCGTCGCCGGGGACGTACTCGCGGAGGCTGTCGAACTCGGTGCCCTCGCCACGGGTGAGGGCGCTGGTGCGGCCGTCGAGTTCGCGGAGGCGGGCCAGGCGCGAGGGCAGGTGCTTGCGGCTGGCGAAAGGCGGCAGGACGCGCACGGTCCAGGGGACGACGTGGTTGCCCTGGCGGGCGGCGAGACCGAGAGGACCGTACGAGCGGACGGTGACGCGTTCGGCGCGGCGGTCGCCCCGGCGGGTGGGCCGCAGGACTGTGGTGATGCGGCGGCGCTCGCCCGCGGGGACGGTCACCTTCTGGCGGCCGGGGGCCTGGGCGCTGCTGGGCGGCCAGGCGTCGCGGAGCTGCGCGCGGAGACGGCGGCGGGACGGGTTGGTGACCGTGAGGTGGACTTCGGCACCGTCACCCAGTCGAACAGACGTATCACCGGTTCGGGTGAACTGGAGCGTTCGCACTGGCGCGGCCATGGCGTAGTCGCACAGAATTGCGAGTGTGAGGGGCGCGTTCACCGCGAGCATCCCGGCCCAGCTGGGGGCGAGGATGCCCACGGGGAGCGACCCGATGGCGGCGAGCAGGGCGGTTCGTCCGGTGAGGGCCATGGGGGCGCCGTTCTCAGCGGGGTACGGGGACGTGGGTGAGGATCGAGTGGAGGACGGAGTCGGAGGTGACTCCCTCCATCTCGGCCTCGGGCCGCAGTTGGATGCGATGGCGCAGGGTCGGCAGGGCCAGGGCCTTCACATCGTCCGGGGTGACGTAGTCCCGGCCGGTGAGCCAGGCCCAGGCGCGGGCGGTGGAGAGCAGTGCGGTGGCGCCTCGGGGGGAGACGCCGAGGGTGAGCGAGGGGGATTCACGCGTGGCACGACAGATATCGACGACATAGCCGGCGATCTCGGCGGAGACCGTCACCTTGGCGACCGCTTCGCGGGCCGCCTCCAGTTCGGCGGCGCCGGCCACGGGACGGACTCCGGCGGCCTTCAGGTCGCGAGGGTCGAAGCCACGGGCGTGGCGGGTGAGGACGTCGATCTCGTTCTCGCGTGAGGGCAGCGGGACCGTCAGTTTCAGCAGGAAGCGGTCGAGTTGGGCCTCCGGCAGCGGATAGGTGCCCTCGTACTCGACCGGGTTCTGGGTGGCGGCGACGAGGAACGGCTCGGGCAGGGGACGGGGCGTGCCGTCCACCGTGACCTGGCGCTCCTCCATGGCCTCCAGGAGCGAGGACTGGGTCTTCGGGGGCGTGCGGTTGATCTCGTCGGCGAGCAGCAGGTTGGTGAAGACCGGGCCGGGCTGGAAGGAGAACTCCGCTGTCCGGGCGTCGTAGACGAGGGAGCCGGTGACGTCGCTCGGCATCAGATCCGGGGTGAACTGGACCCGCTTGGTGTCGAGTTCGAGGGCGGCGGCGAGCGTCCGCACCAGGAGGGTCTTGGCGACGCCGGGGACGCCTTCGAGCAGGACGTGGCCCCGGCAGAGCAGGGCGACGACGAGACCGGTGACGGCGGGGTCCTGGCCGACCACGGCCTTCCCGATCTCGGTGCGCAGGGCCTCCAGGGAGGCGCGGGCGCTGTCCGAGTTCGCCTGGGTCTCGGGGGTCGGGGCGCTCATGAGGTGCGTACCTCTCTTTCGAGGGCGTCGAGTTGGTCCGCGAGGCGGATGAGGGTGGCGTCGTCGGCGGGGGCCGGGCCGAAGAGGAGGTCCCGGTGGGTCGCGGCGGCCGCGGGGAGCCGTGCGGAGAGTGCGGGGAGGAGGAGATCGGGGGAGTGGGCGTCCTTGGTGGGGACGCCGAGCAGCGGGGCGATCCGGCCGCGGGTCGCGGTGCGCAGGACCGTGGCGGCGCGGTCGCGGGCGTCGGCCCTGCGGTAGAGGCGGGCGCGGCCTTCGGTGGCCTCGGAGGCGCGGACGGCGACGGGGAGGCGTTCGGGCACGAGGGGGCCCAGGCGGCGGCCGCGCCAGATCGCGGCGAGGACCGCGGCGACGGCGAGCTGGAGGGTGCCCCAGAGCCAGCCGGAGGGGATCAGACCGAGGAAGGTGCCGGTGGTGACGCCCGGGGTGTCGGAGTCGGCGGGTGCGTCGGTGAGCGAGGGGAGGTACCAGACGAGATGAGGGCGGGAGCCGAGGAGTTGGAGGGCCAGGGAGGCGTTGCCCTGCTGGGCGAGGCGCTTGTTGGTGAGGAGTTCGGCGGAGCCGAGGAGGACCGTGTCGCCGGAGCCGGAGCCGGGGAGGCGCACCAGGGTCGGCAGGCCGTCGGAGAGGTAGCAGGTGTCGGCCGTGGCCGTCCCGGTGACATAGCGCTCGCCGCCCAGGTCGACGCTGCCGGCGCGGGTGGCGGCCGGGAGGGCGCAGGCGGGCTCCAGGGCGGAGACCGTGGTGCTGAGGTCGGTGCCGATGCCGGGGGCGAGGGTCTGGAGGGAGGGAGCGTCGGGTCCGAGGAGGACGGTGCGGCCGGCCGAGCCGGTCATCGCCTCGTACAGGGTGGCCTGCTGTTCGCCGGTCAGCAGGTCCGGGTGGGTGACGAGGAGGGTGGTGCCGGCGCCGGTGGCGGTGGTCGCCTGGGCGAGTGTGTCGGCCACGGTGAGGGTGACGCCCTGGGCCTTGAGGAGCTCGGCGACGGCGCGGCTGCCCTGGGGATCGGCGGAGCGCGGGTCCAGGCGGCCGTGGTGGCCGCCGGAGCGCATCGTGGCGAGGAGGACGCCGCCGATCAGGAGCAGGGCGACGATCAGGAGGATGCCGCGTGCGCGGGTCCAGATCTGGCGGGGGGTGAGGGAGGTCGAGGTGGCGCTGGTGACGGGCCGGCTCATCGGGGCGCCTCCGTGAAGGCGGCGGTGGCCATGGCCGCGCCGAGGTCCGGCTTGGTCCGCTCCACGGCGGTGTCCAGCTGCTCGATGCGGCGGTACGCGGCCTCGTCCGCGGTGCGGCCGCCGTACGTGACGTCGCCGAAGGCCCGGGCGGCCGCGCGCAGGCCGTCGGCGTGGGCGGGCAGGGGCCGGGCGGCCTCGGCCGCCGCCTCGTCGGCGGTGCGGCCGGGGCGCGGGTCGAGCAGGGCGCGTTCCTCGAGGGAGCGGACGATCGCCCGCATCCGCTCCTGGACGGCCTGGTTCCACTGGCCGGCGGAGGCGTGCCGGGTGGCGGCGGCACGGTGTTCGGCGGCCGTGCGGGGGCCTTCGTCGAAGAGGGAGTCGCCGGCGCCGGTAGGCGTGCGGGTGGGGGTGCCCAGGCGCCACCAGAGGGCGGCGAGCAGGGCCAGTACGACGGTGACGACGGCCACGAGTCCGACCACGCCGCCCGGTGTCGCCTGGGAGGCCGCGTCGAAGAGGCCGCCGACCCAGTCCCAGAAGCGGTCGAGGCCGCGTTGGAGAAGGCTGGGGTCGTTCTCGTGGTACATCGGCTTGGACAGTTCCCGCTCCGCCGCCTCCCGGGCGGGGACGCGGGAGACGTCCACCGGTACGTCCCCGGCCGTGCCCCCCGTGGTTCTCACGCCATCAGCCCCCGTGGCCGGGGAGTCCGGCGGCGCGGGCGAGTTCGAGGTCGAGGGCCTCGCGGCGGATGCGCTGGTCGATGTAGAGGAGGACGGTCACACCGGCGGAGATCGGGTAGGTGATCGCGCTGACGATCACCCCTCCGATGCCCATGATGATCAGGTACGTCCAGCTGTACGGGAACGTGGTGCTCTCGAGGGCAGACATGCCGTCGCCGCTCGCGAGCATCGCGAGGATCATGAACGGGATCGCGACGATCATCGTGAGGAAGAAGATCATCGCCTGGGTGAGGATCGTGATGCCGAAGATCCGCCACCAGGAGCCCTGCACCAGCTTCGCGGAGCGCTTCAGGGCCTTGATCACGCCTTGGCGCTCCAGCATCAGGGCGGGAGAGGCAAGGCTGAAGCGGATCACCAGCCAGATCGTCACGGCGAACGCCGCGAGCGCACCGAGGGCGGCGAGTCCCGTGTTGTCGGCGAGCAGGCCGGGCAGGAGGCCGACCGTCATGATGCCCGCCGCCATCGCGGACAGCAGCAGGGTCAGCCCGAGCAGCTGCGGCAGGCGGGGGCGGGCCTCCTGCCAGGCGGCGGCGAGGGTCACGGGGCGGCCCAGGACCGCCCGGCTCATCACCACGGTCAGCAGGGCCGCGCTGAACAGGGAGGCCGCCATCGCGACGAGGGCGGCGGGGGCCGACTCGGCCAGCGCGGACCGGGCGGCGTCGGCGGCGGCCGCGAACGCCTCGGCGGGGCTCGCGTCCGGGTGGACCGGCTCCGCCGGTACGACGAGATAGCGCTGGACGAGGACGTTGGTGACCTCGGTGATCACGGCGACGGCGATCGTGATGGTCAGGACGGTGCGCCAGTAGCGGCGCAGGGTCGTCACCGCACCGTCGAGGATCTCGCCCAGGCCGAGCGGCCTCAGCGGGATCACCCCCGGCTTCGCCGCCGGCGGCGGACCCCAGTGCCCGTGCGGCGGCGGGGCGCCCCAGCCGGGCCCGCTCTGCGCGCGGGCCGGCGGCGGAGGCGGTGTGCCGGGCGCGGGCGGCGTCGGCGGCTGCCACTGGCCGGCGGGGGGCTGGTCCTTGGACCACGGGGGGGCGGAGTCGTTCGCGTCACCGGGCGAGGAGGGCCGGGGCACGCCGGCGTCGTCCTGCCCGTCGGACGGAGCAGATCCGGGCGAGGCCCAGCCCGGAGTGTCGTTCACGGTCGTCCACCTCGAGGAATGGTCGCGGGGCCGGATCGGCGAACCGGCTCGGTCTCTGCGGCCGACCGCCTGACGCGGCGGGCCGGGAGCCATCGTGCCACGCGGGCCCCGCCGACGGGCGGGCCCGGGCTTTCCTTCCATGGCTTCCCTCCGGGCGCGGCGGGAGCCAGACTGAGCGGATGTCCGATCCGCGCGGGGAAGGACGACCGCCGGCGCCCCGCGGGCGCGGACGATCTTCCGCCGGACGTCGTGCGGAGCGCGGGGGGCGCGCTTTTCGTACGGCTGTGAGCGCACGGGGTACGGTGCAGGCCGACCACCGGGGGCCCTTGAAGGTGACATCCGCCCGTCACCGCAGGTCAGTGAGGTATCTCACCAGCCGCCTTGAGACTGATACGGAAATGGGATGATGTCGATATGAAGGGACGCGTTCTTGTCGTCGACGACGACACCGCACTGGCCGAGATGCTCGGGATCGTGCTGCGAGGTGAGGGGTTCGAGCCGTCGTTCGTGTCGGACGGTGACAAGGCGCTCGCCGCTTTCCGGGAGGCCAAGCCCGACCTGGTGCTGCTCGACCTGATGCTGCCCGGGCGGGACGGCATCGAGGTGTGCCGGCTCATCAGGGCCGAGTCCGGGGTGCCGATCGTCATGCTCACGGCCAAGAGCGACACCGTCGACGTCGTGGTGGGCCTGGAATCCGGGGCCGACGACTACATCGTGAAGCCGTTCAAGCCGAAGGAGCTCGTCGCCCGCATCCGGGCGCGGCTGCGGAGGTCGGAGGAGCCGGCGCCCGAGCAGCTGACCATCGGTGACCTGGTCATCGACGTGGCGGGACACTCCGTGAAGCGGGACGGGCAGTCCATCGCCCTCACGCCGCTGGAGTTCGACCTGCTCGTCGCCCTGGCCCGCAAGCCCTGGCAGGTGTTCACGCGCGAGGTGCTCCTCGAACAGGTGTGGGGTTACCGGCACGCCGCCGACACCCGCCTGGTGAACGTGCACGTCCAGCGGCTGCGCTCCAAGGTCGAGAAGGACCCCGAGCGCCCGGAGATCGTCGTGACCGTCCGCGGTGTCGGTTACAAGGCAGGACCGAGCTGACATGAGTGCGGGCAGTACTGCTCCGAAGCCCGGGGACCCGGGAGTCCGTACGGGGCGGGCTGCCGGACCGGGGCGGGGGGGCTCGAGTCTCGGCCGTCTGCTCCAGGACGGGACACCCGGCGGACGGGTGTTCCGGATCCTCGCGCGCTGGGTGCGACGGCCGCTGCTGCCCGCCGTACGGCTGTGGCGGCGCAACCTCCAGGTGCGGGTGGTCGCGGGCACCCTGCTGATGTCGCTCGGCGTGGTGCTCCTCCTCGGCCTGGTCGTCATCGGACAGGTCCGCAACGGCCTGCTCGACGCCAAGGAGAAGGCCGCGCAGAGCCAGGCGGCCGGCGGGTTCTCCGCCGCCCAGGACCGGGCGGCGACCACGCCGCCCGCGCCGGGCGGGCAGGACGGCGGCCGCACCGGCGTGTCGGTGAACTGGCGCTCCACGCTGGTCGAGCAGCTCGCCAGCGGCGGCCAGAGCGCGTTCAACGTCGTCGCGCTCTCCCTGGAGACCGGCGACATCGCCAGCCGCGGCGCCCGCGCCTCCGGCGAGGTCGACCCCACCACCAGCATCCCCGCCGGCCTGCGGCACAACGTCGCCCAGGGCACCAGCACCTACCAGACCTACACCCGCATCCACTACACGAGCGGCAAGGCGTCCGAGCCCGGCCTCGTGGTCGGCAAGCGGCTCAACGACGCCGACGGCATCCCGTACGAGCTGTACTACCTCTTCCCGCTGACCCAGGAGGAGGACTCCCTCGCCCTGGTCAAGGGGACCCTGGCGACGGCCGGTCTGTTCGTCGTGGTCCTGCTCGGCGCCATCGCGTGGCTGGTGGTGCGACAGGTCGTCACGCCCGTGCGGATGGCCGCCGGGATCGCCGAGCGGCTGTCGGCGGGACGGCTCCAGGAACGCATGAAGGTCACCGGCGAGGACGACATCGCGCGCCTCGGCGAGGCCTTCAACAAGATGGCGCAGAACCTCCAGCTGAAGATCCAGCAGCTGGAGGACCTCTCGCGGATGCAGCGGCGGTTCGTCTCCGACGTCTCCCACGAGCTGCGCACCCCGCTCACGACCGTGCGGATGGCGGCCGACGTCATCCATGACGCCCGCGCCGACTTCGACCCGGTCACCGCGCGGTCGGCGGAGCTGCTCGGCGACCAGCTCGACCGGTTCGAGTCGCTGCTGTCCGACCTGCTGGAGATCAGCCGCTTCGACGCGGGCGCCGCGGCCCTGGAGGCCGCCCCGATAGACCTGCGCGAGGTCGTACGGCGGGTCATCGGCGGCGCGGAGCCGCTGGCCGAGCGCAAGGGCAGCCGGATCGTCGTCGTCGGCGACGAGCAGCCCGTCGTGGCCGAGGCGGATGCCCGCCGGGTCGAGCGGGTGCTGCGCAACCTCGTCGTGAACGCCGTCGAGCACGGCGAGGGCCGGGACGTGATCGTCCGCCTCGCCGCCGCCGGCGGGGCCGTCGCCATCGCCGTACGCGACTACGGCGTCGGCCTCAAGCCCGGCGAGGCGACCCGGGTGTTCAACCGCTTCTGGCGCGCCGACCCGGCACGCGCCCGTACCACCGGCGGTACGGGCCTGGGCCTGTCGATCGCGGTGGAGGACGCCCGGCTGCACGGCGGCTGGCTCCAGGCGTGGGGCGAGCCGGGCGGCGGCTCGCAGTTCCGGCTGACCCTGCCGCGCACGGCGGACGAGCCGCTGCGCGGCTCCCCCATCCCGCTGGAGCCGGACGACTCGCGGCGCAACCGCGCGCAGGCCGCCGCGGCCGGCGCTTCCGGTGCTTCCGGTGCGGGTGGGCGTCTGGCGGCGGTGCCGGCGCAGCCGGGCGGGGACCGTCCGGCCCTGTCCGTACCGCCGAGGCACCTGCCGCGGGCGGCGGCGGACCCCACGGCTCTGCCGGGCAGCGGTGCCCGGGTGGTGGCAAGGCCCGCCGACGGGGAGGCCGGCGACGGTGGTGAGGCGATGGCGTCGACGCGCGCCGAGCGGGAGGACGGAACAGGTGGGCGCTGACCTTCGAGGGAAGCGGCAGGCCCTGGGGCGGGGACGGTCGATGCGCGGCACGGTGCTGCTGGCCTGCGGTTCGCTGCTGGTGGCCGGCTGCGCGAGCATGCCCGACAGCGGCGACGTACAGGCGGTGAAGGCGTCCAACGCGGGCGACTCGCAGGTGCGCGTGTACGCCGTCGCACCGCGCGAGAACGCCGACCCGGACGAGATCGTCGACGGCTTCCTGGAGGCCATGACGAGCGACGACCCCGGTTTCGCCACCGCGCGGAAGTACCTGACGACGCGGGCCGCCGCCACGTGGCGGCCGGAGGAGAGCATCACGGTGCTCACCAACGCGCCCGACCGCGACCAGGCCGACCATCTCACCGACCCCGAGAGCAAGGGGCGGACCTACCCGATCTCCGGGCGGCGGATCGCGACGGTGGACGCCAGCCGCGCGTACCAGCCGCAGACACCGGCCGAGTTCAACCAGTCGATCCACGTGGTGCAGCAGCCGTCCGCGGACGGCAAGGGCAAGGAATGGCGCATCGACAGCCTGCCCAAGGGACTGGTCCTCGGCGAGGCGGACTTCCTGCGCAACTACCGCTCCGTCAACAAGTACTACTTCGCCTCCGGCGAGAACTGGGTCGTCGCCGATCCCGTCTACATCCGGCAGCGGCAGGACCCGGTCACCCGCATGGACCCGGTCACCCAGACCGTCAAGGCGCTGCTCGAAGGCCCGACCGGCTGGCTGAGCCCCGCCGTCGACTCGCGCTTCCCGTCCGGCACGCAACTGCGCGCGGGCGTGCGGACGCTGACGACCGACGACCAGTCCACCCTGAAGGTCCCGCTCAACTCCAAGGCCGACCACGTCAGTGCCCTCGCCTGCAAGGGCATGGCGGCGCAACTGCTGTTCACGCTCGGGGACCTGACGTCGGTGCGGGTCGAGCAGGTCGAGGTCCAGGGCAGTGACGGCAAGGCGCTGTGCCTGCTGGGCAAGGACCAGGCCATGGACGAGTACTCCCCGGTGCGCGACCCGCGCCGCGGCGAGAACCCCTACTTCGTCGACGAGCACGGCAAGCTGAGGATGCTGTCGGTCGGCGGCAAGCAGCCCGACACGCCGGCCGAGGTGCCTGGACCGTTCGGAAAGGGCGTCGCGCCGTTGCGCTATGTGGCGGTCGACCGCGAGGAGAGCCGGGCCGCCGGGATCCTGCACGAGGGGCGCGAGCTGCGGGTCGGCTCGATCACCGCGGACGAGGAGCTTCCGGCTCCCGTGGTGACCAGCAGCGCGCTGCGGCCCGAGAACCGGCTGTCGGCCCCCAGCTGGGACGGCCGCGGCGACCTGTGGGTCGCCGACCGCAACCCGGTGAAGCCACGGCTGTGGATGGTGCCGGGCGGCCAGGGCGAGCGGATCGAGGTCAGCACCCCGTGGCTGAAGGACGGGGCCCGCATCGAGTCGCTGCGGGTCTCCGCCGACGGCGTGCGGATCGCCCTGCTCGTGACGAAGGACGAGCGCACCACCCTCCAGATCGGTCGGGTCGAGCGCTCCTACGTGGACGGGCGGGCGACCGTCTCCGTCATGGACCTGCAGAACGCGGCACCCCGCCTGGAGTCGGTCGCCGCCGTCTCGTGGGCCGGTCCCAGCCGCCTGGTCGTGGTCGGTACGGAGACCGGCGGCGTGCAGCAGGTGCGGTACGTGCAGACGGACGGCTCCACCTCGACCTCGTCGGTCCTGCCGGGCCTGAACGGGGTGACCGCCGTGGCCGCGCCGGGCGGCGAGCAGGCGCCCGTGGTCGCGGACTCCGACCAGGACGGCATCGTGCGCCTGGTGCCCGGTGCGAACTGGCAGCCCATGGTCAAGGAGGGCGGTCACCCGGTCTACCCGGGCTGAGGACTCCCCAGCGGACCGCCTCCCGCTGCGCCTGCCGCCGACGGTTTTCCACAGGGGTGGCCGCGCCGGGCCCGCAGGAGGACAGTGGAGCCATGCGGGGGTGGTGGCGCGAGTTCGCCGGACTGATGCTGCCGGTCTCCTGCGGAGGCTGCGGGAGACCTCGTACGGCGCTGTGCCCGCCGTGCGCGGCCGAGCTGAGCGGGACCGGCCCTGGCAGGGTGCGGCCGAGCCCCGAGCCACGGGGACTGCCGGCGGTGCACGCCGCGGTGCCGTACGAGGGCGCGGTCCGCGCGCTGCTCGTCGCGCACAAGGAGCGCGGCGCGCTGCCGCTGGCCCGGCCCCTGGGCGAGGCGCTGGCCGCCGCCGTGGAGGCCGCCGCAGGGCCCGTCGACGCGACGGGGGACAGCCCCCTGCTCCTCGTGCCGGTGCCTTCGTCACGGCGCTCCGTACGGGCCCGTGGCCATGATCCGACCCGGCGGATCGCGCTCGCGGCGGCCGGACGGCTGCGGCGGTCCGGCCGGGTGGCGCGGGTGCTGCCGGTGCTGCGGCAGCGCAGGAGGGTGGCCGACCAGGCGGGCCTCGGCGCGCGCGGGCGGCTGGCCAACCTGGCCGGGGCGCTGGAGGCCGGCCGCGACGGGGTGCGGCTTCTGGACGAGGCCGCGCGGGCGGGCGGACGGGTGGTGCTCGTCGACGACCTGATGACCACCGGGGCCTCACTCGCGGAGGCCGCGCGGGCGCTCACGGCGGCCCGTGACTCCGTACACCGTCCGTTCAATCCCGGATTACCGGACAGCCCGGAGAGAGCGGCGGCGGAAGCGCTATTCGAACAGCCCGTGGCGGCGGTAGTCGCATCTTCTCCCGCCTCGTTCGAAATAAACCGGAACTCCCGGGGAAGTTGCGTCGTTGCAGGTGGTGAGAGGTGAGAACACCCGAATGGAGGTAACTGACGCCAGCGGGTGCCGACACCCCTCCGAAGGAGCTATGTTCGGTTGTGAGGAATGGCGAATGCTACGCCTCACCGAATACACGGGTGCGCCTACCGGACAGGAGTTCAGGGCGAATTCACCTCTGGTTCGTGGGATGGGGAGCTCGTCGGCGGGGGAGGAGGAGGTCAGTCGCCAAGTCCGAGACTCCGGTAAACGCCGGGGTCTGGTGCAAAGGGAGAAGCTCGCCGGCCAAGGCGCCGGAGCGAGTGATCCGGGAACGGAGTTCTGCGTGGACATCGTCGTCAAGGGCCGCAAGACCGAGGTGCCCGAGCGGTTCCGGAAGCACGTGGCCGAGAAGCTGAACCTGGAGAAGATCCAGAAGCTCGACGGCAAGGTGATCAGCCTCGACGTCGAGGTGTCCAAGGAGCACAACCCGCGGCAGGCCGACCGGTCCGACCGCGTGGAGATCACCCTCCACTCCCGAGGCCCGGTGATCCGGGCGGAAGCGGCGGCAGGCGACCCGTACGCAGCGCTCGACCTCGCCCACGGCAAGCTCGAGGCGCGACTGCGCAAGCAGCACGACAAGCGGTTCACCCGCCGTGGCACCGGCAGGCTGTCGGCCGCCGAGGTCGCCGACGTGGTGCCGGGCGTCGCCGCGCTCAACGGGAGCGGCGAGGTGGTGTCCGAGGAGACCGGCGGTGTGCCCACCACGAAGATGGGCTCCCTCGAGGTCCAGGGCGAAGGCCCGCTGGTGGTCCGCGAGAAGACCCACAAGGCAGCACCGATGACGCTCGACCAGGCGCTCTACGAGATGGAGCTGGTCGGGCACGACTTCTATCTCTTCGTCGACTCCGACACGAAGCAGCCCAGTGTCGTCTACCGGCGGCACGCGTACGACTACGGCGTCATCCACCTCGAGAGCGACCCGCTCGCCGAGGGCGGCGGCGTGGGCGGTGCGCTCGGCGGCTGAAGCCCCGGCCGCAGACCGCACACCGCGGACCGCGACAACACCCGAAAACCTCGACACACCGCAGACCATGAAACGGTGCCCCTGAAGCGCCCCTCGCGCTCCCAGGGGCACCCCTGCGCGACCGTGCGCGCCCCCGTGCGACCACGGGATCACCGCGTGGTCGCCGGGGCATGAAATCATGGCGTGCACGCCAACCGGTGCTCCCCGAGCAGTGGTTGGGACCGAATGCGCATCAGTACAACGACTTCAGGCCACGGCCTTCAGGGGGAGGAACGATGGCGGACGGCTTCGGGCCGGTGCACGGCGGGCGAGAGCCCCATGGCACGGTGAATTCGGAGGTACCGGATTCGGCCACCGGCGCGACGCGGGACGAGCCGATCCGGGTCCTGGTCGTGGACGATCACGCCCTTTTCCGCCGAGGTCTGGAGATCGTCCTCGCACAGGAAGAGGACATCCAGGTCGTCGGAGAGGCGGGAGACGGAGCCGAGGCCGTCGACAAGGCCGCGGACCTTCTTCCCGACATCATCCTCATGGACGTCAGGATGCCCAAGCGCGGCGGCATCGAGGCCTGTACCTCCATCAAGGAGGTGGCACCCAGCGCGAAGATCATCATGCTGACGATCAGCGACGAGGAGGCCGACCTCTACGACGCGATCAAGGCGGGCGCGACCGGCTACCTCCTCAAGGAGATCTCCACCGACGAGGTCGCCACCGCGATCCGCGCGGTCGCCGACGGCCAGTCGCAGATCAGCCCCTCGATGGCGTCGAAACTGCTGACCGAGTTCAAGTCGATGATCCAGCGCACCGACGAGCGCCGGCTCGTGCCCGCGCCCCGGCTGACCGACCGCGAGCTGGAGGTCCTCAAGCTCGTCGCGACCGGGATGAACAACCGGGACATCGCCAAGGAGCTGTTCATCTCCGAGAACACGGTGAAGAACCACGTCCGCAACATCCTGGAGAAGCTCCAGCTGCACTCCCGCATGGAGGCCGTGGTCTACGCGATGCGGGAGAAGATCCTCGAGATCCGCTGAGGATCCGCTGGGACCCGCCGCGGAGGGCGGGCCTCGGCCGAGGCTCAGGCGAGGGCCTTCACCAGCTCGGGCGCGAGCTCCGGGGTGTCCACCCGCTCCACGGCCACCGCGTCGCAGCCCACCCACTCGGCCGCCTCGCGCAGCGCCCGTGCCACCGCGGGCACCGCCTTGGCGTTCTCCAGGGAGACCTGCCGGGCGACCAGGGTGCGGCCGTCGCGCGCCGGGTCCACCCGCCCGACCAGCCGGCCGCCGGACAGGACCGGCATCGCGAAGTACCCGTACACCCGCTTCGGCTTGGGCACATAGGCCTCGAGCCGGTGGGTGAAGCCGAAGATCCGCTCGGTGCGGGCCCGCTCCCAGATCAGCGAGTCGAACGGCGAGAGCAGCGTGGTGCGGTGCCGGCCGCGCGGCTCGCTCGCGAGCGCGGCCGGATCGGCCCAGGCGGGCTTGCCCCAGCCCGCGACCGTCACCGGCACCAGGCCCGAGTCCGCCACGACCGCGTCGAAGGCCTCCGCCTTGATCCGGTGGTAGTCGGCGATGTCCGCGCGGGTGCCGACGCCGAGCGCCTCGCCCGCCTGCCGTACGAGCCGGCGCAGGCACTCCCGGTCGTCCAGGTCGTCGTGGAGCAGGGCGTCCGGGATGGCCCGCTCGGCCAGGTCGTACACCCGCTTCCACCCGCGCCGCTCGGTGACCACCACCTCGCCGTACATCAGGGCCCGCTCGACGGCGATCTTCGAGTCGGACCAGTCCCACCACTCGCCCTTGTTCTTGGCGCCGCCGAGCTCGGTGGCGGTCTGCGGTCCCTCGGCCTTGAGCTGCGCGATCACCGCCTCGTACGCGCCGTCCGCGAGCTCGTGGCCCCAGTGCGGGCGGTCGCGGTACGCGCGGCGGCGGAAGGCGAACAGCGGCCACTCCTCGACGGGCAGGATGCAGGCGGCGTGCGACCAGTACTCGAAGGCGTGGCCCTCCGTCCAGTAGGCGTCCTCGACGGCGCGGCGGCCGACGGCGCCCAGGCGCGCGTACGGGATCAGCTCGTGCGAGCGGGCCAGGACCGAGATGGTGTCCAGCTGGACCTGCCCGAGATGGCGCAGCACGCCCCGGACCCCGCCCCGCCGGTCGGGGGCTCCGAGGAATCCCTGGGCCCGCAGGGCGATCCGGCGGGCTTCGTCGGCGGACAGTTCGGCGGCGGGGCGAGGCGCGGCGGTCGTCATGATCCGCACCTTAGAACGCGGCACTGACAACGGGTACGGGATTCGGACGAGAGACCCCGGGGACCAACGGGCCCCGCCCCCGGCGACCCGGCCCGGGCTCCTCGGCCCGCCCGGCACCCGGCGCGGGTTCCGGCGCTCGGACCACCCGGCGCAGGCCCCAGTGCCCGGACCACCGCCCTCAGGTCTCCACGCCCGCCTTCGCCGGGAGGTACGGCAGCGGCGAGGGCAGGCCGAGGTCGGAGGGGAGCAGCGAGGCGATCCAGGCGTCGCGGGCCGTGCCCTTGTTGACCAGACCGGCCCGCTCGACGCCCTCCAGGGTGAAGCCGGCCCGCTCGGCCACCGCGCGCGAGGGGACGTTGCCGACCTCGGCGCGCCACAACAGGCGGTGGACGCCGAGCGAGGTGAAGGCCCAGCGGGCCAGCGCGTCGACGGCCTCCGTCATGTAGCCGTGGCCGCGGTGCTCCCTGGCGCTCCAGAAGCCGACCTCCCGTACGCCCTCGCCGCGCGCGTGCAGACCGGCCGCGGCGATCAGCGGCCCGCCCGCCAGCGGCTCGACGGCGAAGGAGTACTCCTTGTCCTCGCGCCAGCCGTCCGGGACGAGCCGGGTGACGAAGAGCTCGGCGTCCGCGCGGGTGTAGGGGGAGGGGACCTGTGTCCAGCGCTGGATGTCGGGGTCCTGGCAGGCGGCGTCGACGGCGTCCACGTCGGCGGCCGTGAAGGGGCGCAGGCGCAGGCGGTCGGTGGTCAGGGTGATGGGCTCCATGACGGAATTGTGGTGACCCGCCCGGGCCGATGCGAACACTTTTCGGGTGGGGCGGCACCTTCCGGCGGCCTCGTGCGTTCTCTGTGTACGGGAGGCGTCACGGGCGCGCGCGGGGCTCCGGCACTGCGGGCCTCCCTTCGCGAGGGCGGTCTCGCTTACGATGGCCGTTGCGGTGGGGACCACCTGCCGTGCCCGTGCCCGAGTCATGACAAGACCCAGTGCCAGGCCCGATCGGCAAGGAGACCAGCCTCAGTGTCCGTCTTCCACAAGCTCATGCGTGCAGGCGAAGGCAAGATCCTGCGCAAACTGCACCGCATCGCGGACCAGGTCAACTCCATCGAAGAGGACTTCGTCAACCTCTCCGACGCCGAGTTGCGGGCGCTCACGGAGGAGTACAAGGAGCGCTACGCCAAGGGCGAGAGCCTCGACGACCTGCTCCCGGAGGCGTTCGCGACCGTCCGCGAGGCGGCCAAGCGCGTGCTGGGCCAGCGCCACTACGACGTGCAGATCATGGGCGGCGCGGCCCTCCACCTCGGCTACGTCGCCGAGATGAAGACCGGTGAGGGCAAGACCCTCGTCGGCACGCTCCCGGCGTATCTGAACGCGCTGTCCGGCAAGGGCGTGCACCTGATCACGGTGAACGACTACCTCGCCGAGCGCGACTCCGAGATGATGGGCCGCGTCCACAAGTTCCTGGGCCTGACCGTCGGCTGCATCCTGGCGAACATGACGCCGGCCCAGCGCCGCGAGCAGTACGCCTGCGACATCACGTACGGCACGAACAACGAGTTCGGCTTCGACTACCTCCGCGACAACATGGCGTGGTCGAAGGACGAGCTCGTCCAGCGCGGCCACAACTTCGCCTGTGTCGACGAGGTCGACTCCATCCTCGTCGACGAGGCCCGTACGCCGCTGATCATCTCCGGCCCCGCGGACCAGGCCACCAAGTGGTACGGCGACTTCGCCAAGCTGGTCACCCGCCTCACGCGCGGTGAGCCGGGCAACCCGCTCAAGGGCATCGAGGAGACCGGCGACTACGAGGTCGACGAGAAGAAGCGGACCGTCGCCATCCACGAGTCCGGCGTCGCCAAGGTCGAGGACTGGCTGGGCATCGACAACCTCTACGAGTCGGTGAACACCCCGCTCGTCGGTTACCTCAACAACGCGATCAAGGCCAAGGAACTCTTCAAGAAGGACAAGGACTACGTCGTCATCGACGGCGAGGTCATGATCGTCGACGAGCACACCGGCCGTATCCTCGCCGGCCGCCGCTACAACGAGGGCATGCACCAGGCGATCGAGGCGAAGGAGGGGGTGCAGATCAAGGACGAGAACCAGACGCTCGCCACGATCACCCTCCAGAACTTCTTCCGCCTCTACGACAAGCTCTCCGGCATGACCGGTACGGCCATGACCGAGGCGGCCGAGTTCCACCAGATCTACAAGCTGGGCGTCGTGCCGATCCCGACGAACAAGCCCATGCAGCGCAAGGACCAGCCGGACCTGATCTACCGGACCGAGGTCGCCAAGTTCGCCGCCGTCGTCGACGACATCGCGGAGAAGCACGAGAAGGGCCAGCCGGTCCTCGTCGGCACCACCTCGGTCGAGAAGTCCGAGTACCTGTCGCAGCAGCTCAGCAAGCGCGGCATCCCGCACGAGGTGCTGAACGCCAAGCACCACGAGCGCGAGGCCGCGATCGTCGCGCAGGCGGGCCGCCGGGGCGCGGTCACCGTCGCGACGAACATGGCCGGCCGCGGTACGGACATCAAGCTCGGCGGCAACCCCGACGACCTCGCCGAGGCCGAGCTGCGGCAGGCGGGCCTGGACCCGGTCGAGCACGTCGAGGAGTGGGCGGCCGCCCTTCCCGGCGCGCTGGAGCGGGCCGAGAAGGCCGTGAAGGCGGAGTTCGAGGAGGTCAAGGAGCTCGGCGGCCTGTACGTCCTGGGCACCGAGCGCCACGAGTCCCGTCGTATCGACAACCAGCTGCGCGGTCGTTCCGGCCGTCAGGGCGACCCGGGCGAGTCCCGCTTCTACCTGTCGTTGGGCGACGACCTGATGCGCCTGTTCAAGGCGCAGATGGTCGAGCGCGTGATGGCGATGGCGAACGTGCCGGACGACGTGCCGATCGAGAACAAGATGGTCACGCGGGCCATCGCGTCCGCGCAGGCGCAGGTCGAGAGCCAGAACTTCGAGACCCGTAAGAACGTCCTGAAGTACGACGAGGTCCTCAACCGGCAGCGCGAGGTCATCTACGGCGAGCGCCGCCGCGTCCTGGAGGGCGAGGACCTGCACGAGCAGATCCGCCACTTCATGGACGACACGATCGACGACTACATCCGCCAGGAGACCGCCGAGGGCTTCGCCGAGGAGTGGGACCTGGACCGGCTGTGGACCGCGTTCAAGCAGCTCTACCCGTGCAAGATCACGATCGAGGAGCTGGAGGAGGCGGCCGGCGACCGGGCCGGCATCACCGCCGAGTTCATCGCCGAGGCGGTCAAGAACGACATCCACGAGCAGTACGACGCGCGCGAGAAGCAGCTCGGCTCCGAGATCATGCGTGAGCTGGAGCGGCGGGTCGTGCTGTCGGTCCTCGACCGCAAGTGGCGCGAGCACCTCTACGAGATGGACTACCTCCAGGAGGGCATCGGCCTGCGCGCGATGGCGCAGAAGGACCCGCTGGTCGAGTACCAGCGCGAGGGCTTCGACATGTTCACCGCGATGATGGAGGGCATCAAGGAGGAGTCCGTCGGCTACCTGTTCAACCTGGAGGTCCAGGTCGAGCAGCAGGTCGAGGAGGTCCCGGTGCAGGACGCGGCCCCCTCCCTCCAGAAGCAGGACGCCGTCCCGGCCGGCGCCGGCCGCCCGGAGATCCGCGCCAAGGGCCTGGACGCGCCGCAGCGCCCGGACCGGCTCCACTTCACCGCGCCGAAGGTCGACGGTGACGGCTCGGTCATCGAGGGCGACTTCACCACGGACGGCGGGGCGGACGCGAGCGACGGCATGACGCGCGCGGAGCGCCGCAAGGCGCAGAAGAACGCGGGTGGGCGTCGCCGCAAGAAGTAAGCGGTGCGCTGAGGGAAGGGCCGGTCGCCTTCGGGCGACCGGCCCTTCCGCGTGGGAGTGGCAGGGACGGATGCCGGGCCCCGTGGTTCATCCGATCGGGTACGCCGAGGGTGTTCGGCGGCGGTGTGCCGGTTTACGGCCGTGGGCTGCGGACCGGACACAGGAGGTGCCCGACGGCCTGCCGATCGGGCACGGCTTTCGGCGGCCTTCGGCCCACGGTGCCGGGCGGCCCGCCGTTCGTCTGACGGGGCGTAGGGGCACGTCCAGGGCTCCGCGGCACGGCGAGGTCCGTGAGCCGCCGTCCGGTGCACGCGCCGCCCGGGCGGCGCGGGCGGGCGGTCTCGGAGCCTTCCCGGGTGGAGCCGCGTGGAGGTCTTGTCCGGGGCGGGCGAGGAAGACCCGTGGGGGCCGACCGGTCGGGGCGGACCGAGGTGGCTGCGGCGTGGGTGCGCTCTCGGACATGCCGCGGGCCCCGTGCGGCCGGGTTGGTCGCACGGGGCCCGAGGGGCCTGCTGGGTGGTGTGGGTGTGCTCAGACGGCACGCAGCGCGCCGGTCGGTCGGTCGTGGGGCGTGGTGCCTGCTCCTGGCGGGGCGGGCCCTCTGGGAGCCGGGTTGCGAGACGGGCGGCTCGTGCGGGGACCTGCTCCTGGCGGCGCGGGCCGTCTGGGAGCACGGCTGCCCGTGGCCGCGCTACGGGCGGCTCAACCGGCCGTGCGACGGCTCACGGGCCCGAGGGCCGGACGCCCAGAAGGCCCGGCGGGCCACCTGGGCTCCCGGGCCGCCTGGGCTCCCGGGCCCCCGGGGCCCCCGGGCGCCCCGGCGCCCTCGCCCTCCGGCGCCCCCCACGCGGCGCCCGGCGTCCTCGGGGGTCCCTGACACCCCGGCGGTCCCCGGAGGCCCGGCGCCCTCGGGAGTCCCCGGCCGCCCCGGCGTGCACCCCGGAGGCCCTCATGGCCCCGCCCCTACCGCTCCCCCGGCAGCCCGTCCAGTTCCACCGCCGCGCAGCGCCAGCGGCGGTCGGGGCCGCGTTCGAGGCGGAAGGCCATGGCGCGGACGCGGTCGCCGGTGGTGATCGTGGCGCAGGCCTCCACGGCGTCGGTGCGGCCCGGGAGGTGGGCGGAGCAGCGGCGGAGGACCGGGCGGGGGCCGGTGGAGCGGAGGGGGGTGGCGGGGGCGAGCTGGACGAGTTGCTCGTAGGCCTCGCCGATGGTGTGGCCGAGCATCCAGTGGACCGGGCGTTCCCCGCTCAGGACGGCGAGGAGGCGCTCGGCGAACATGACGTGCGGCGGCTGGGTCCGCCTCGGGGCGGTTCCGGCGCGGCCGCGCGGGTGGGTGCCGGCCGGGCCGGCAGGGTGGCGGGTGTGCGTGGTCATGCGGGTCCCCGTTCATCGCGATGGGCCACCGGCTACTCGCCGGTAACTTCGACGGGGGATCTTGTACGAGCGCCACTTCCGCCCCGGCAAGAGCTCTGCGTCGCCGAACGTGCACGCAGCGTAATTCGCCTATCAGGGTGACCCGGGCCGGCGAAGCTCTCCGCGCGTATCCTGAGGGCGTCTCCGACTACGAAAGCGGCCAGCCATGCGCGTGTACGTCCCCCTGACCCTCCCCGGTCTCGCACAGGCGCACAAGGCGGGCGAGCTCGGACCAGGGCCGCTCACCGCCTACGCCGTCACTCCCGCGCTGCGCGAGTGGTACGTCTCCGACGACATCGAGGAGCTGGAGTACGCCGCGCTCAGCCGCGCCGCAGCCGCCTCGCTCCGGATGCTCGCGGGTGACCCCGAGGCCGCCCGGCGCAGGGTCGTCGTCGCCGTGGACGTCCCCGACAAGGAGGCCGTCGTCGACCCCGACCGGGGGCTGGACGCGAGCTCCCTCGGCGAGGTCCGGATCGCCTCGGCCGTACCGCTGGCCAAGGCCGCCGCCGTGCACGCCGACGCGGACGACGCCGAGGTGGACGTCTCGGCCGCCGCCGACGCGCTCGGGGCCGCCGACCAGGGCGACGACGACGCGCAGTTCGTCGTCGACGGCGCCGAGGACCACGAGCTGCTCTGGTACGGGGTGCAGGAAATCCCGGCGCTGCTCGGCTGAGCCTGCCGGTACCGTGGCTTCCCATGGGGAAGCACGCGAAGCACCTGGTCTGGGACTGGAACGGCACTCTGCTCGACGACATCGCCGCCGTCATCGGCGCGACCAACGCCGCCTTCGCCGAACTGGGGCTCGAACCGATCACCCTGGAGCGGTACCGCGAGCTCTACACCGTGCCGGTGCCCAAGTTCTACGAGCGGCTGATGGGGCGGCTGCCCACCGACGAGGAATGGATCGTCATGGACGACGCCTTCCACCGGCACTACTGGGTCAGGGCCGAGGTCTGCGGGCTCACCGCCGGCGCCGCGGAGCTGCTCGCCGCGCGGCAGGCGTCCGGGTTCACTCAGTCGCTGCTCTCGCTCGCGCCCCACGAGGAGCTCGTTCCGCTGGTGCGGAGGCACGGGATCCACGACCGGTTCGTACGGGTCGACGGGCGGACCGACCGTTCCACGGACGGCAAGTCCGGGCACATGGTGCGGCACCTGCTGGCGCTGGGCGACGTGCCGGCCGAGCGGATCGTCGTCATCGGCGACGCGGCGGACGACGCCCGCGCGGCGGCGCACGTGGGCGCCAAGGCGGTGCTCTACACCGGCGGCTCGCACAGCCGGCGCAGCCTCCAGGCGGCGGGCGTCCCCGTCGTCGACTCCCTCGAAGAGGCCGTCGCCGTCGCCGAGGAGCTGGTCTAGCGGTCGGCGGTCGGCGGTCGGCGGTCACCCCGAGGGCGCCCGACACCCGGCTCGCCCCGCCCCCGCCGCCCCCTTCCCGCTTCCCGCCCCCGGATCCGAGTCCCCCGGATCTCAGTCCCCCGTCTCCCTCAGCACCTTCAGGAACTCCCGCATCCACATCGGGTGGTCCGGCCACGCCCGCGACGAGACCAGGCGGCCGTCCACCACCGCCGCCGTGTCCCGGAACGTGGCGCCCGCGGCCTGCATGTCGAGTTCCAGGGCGGGGTAGGCGGTGACCCGGCGGCCCTCCAGGCTTCCCACGGCCGCCGTCAGGAGGGGGCCGTGACAGATCTGGGCGACCGGCTTGTCGGCGTCGAAGAACGACTTGAGGATCTTGCGGAGCTCCGGGTCGTTGCGCAGGTACTCGGGCGCCCGGCCGCCCGGGATGACCACGGCCGCGTAGGAACCCGGGTCGACCTCCGAGAAGGCCAGGTCGGCCGGCCAGGTGTAGCCGGGCTTCTCGGTGTACGTGTCGTAGCCCGGTTCGAAGTCGTGGACCACGAACCGCAGCCGCTTGCGGGCCGGGGCCGCGATGTCGACCTCGTACCCCTCTTCGAGCAGTCGCTGGTACGGGTACAGCACCTCCAGCGACTCCGCCGCGTCCCCGGTCACGATCAAGATCTTCGCCATGGCGCCTCCCGGACTCCCGGATCCGTCGGATCCCCTGATGTGGGTGTGCCCGGTAACCCTTCGTCGCTGTCCACACTGTCAAACTTCGCGCCCCGCTTTTGTACACATAAGGCTCATGACGGCCGGGGGGTCAACAGCGATAGGCTTTTCTCGTGATCAGCGCGATACGCCGAGGGGGCAGCGCAGCCCCCGGCATCCGCCCGGTCCGCGACAGCGGCCGGGCCGAGGGTGCGTTCGCCGATCCCCTGGGTCGGGTGGCCGAGAACCACCTGGACATCTCTCATCGCGGCATAACGTCGACTCCGACCGGTACCACCGCGTCGTGGCGTTGTGTCCTTTCTTCCACCGACGTCACGCAATGGCGCGCGACAGGAGTCAGAGGACATGCAGACCAAGCTGGACGAAGCCAAGGCCGAGCTGCTCGATCGGGCCGCCCGGGTAGCTGAGAACAGCCCGGTCGGGGGGCGACTTCCGACAGGGCCGGAGAACGGGAAGCGTCCGGACCACGCGAGCGTGCTCGACTACCTCCAGCGCTACTACCTGCACACCGCGCCCGAGGACCTCACCGACCGCGACCCCGTCGACGTGTTCGGCGCCGCCCTCTCGCACTTCCGCCTCGCGGAGAACCGTCCGCAGGGCACCGCCAACGTCCGCGTCCACACCCCGACGGTGGAGGAGAACGGCTGGACCTGCAGCCACTCCGTCGTCGAGGTGGTCACCGACGACATGCCCTTCCTCGTCGACTCCGTCACCAACGAGCTGTCCCGCCAGGGCCGCGGCATCCACGTCGTGATCCACCCGCAGGTCCTCGTCCGCCGTGACGTGACCGGCCGGCTCATCGAGGTCATCTCCAAGCAGCTGCCCAAGGACGCCCTGCCGCACGACGCGCTCACCGAGTCCTGGATCCACGTCGAGATCGACCGCGAGACCGACAAGGCCGACCTCAAGCAGATCACCAACGACCTGCTGCGCGTCCTGTCCGACGTCCGCGAGGCCGTCGAGGACTGGGAGAAGATGCGCGACGCCGCGCTGCGCATCGCCGAGGGCCTGCCCGACGAGCCCACCGCCTCCGACCTGCGGCCCACCGAGGTCGAGGAGGCCCGCGAGCTGCTGCGCTGGCTCGCGGACGACCACTTCACCTTCCTCGGCTACCGCGAGTACGAGCTGGTCAACGGCGACGCGCTGGCCGCCGTCCCCGGCACCGGCCTCGGCATCCTGCGCTCCGACCCGCACCACAGCGGCGAGGACCACCACGCGCACCCCGTCTCGCCGTCCTTCAACCGGCTGCCCGCCGACGCCCGCGCCAAGGCGCGCGAGCACAAGCTGCTCATCCTGACGAAGGCCAACAGCCGCGCGACCGTGCACCGCCCCTCGTACCTCGACTACGTGGGCGTGAAGAAGTTCGACGCCGACGGCAACGTCATCGGCGAGCGCCGCTTCCTCGGCCTGTTCTCCTCGGCCGCGTACACCGAGTCCGTCCGCCGCGTCCCGGTCGTCAAGCGCAAGGTCCAGGAGGTCCTGGACGGCGCCGGCTTCTCGCCCAGCAGCCACGACGGCCGCGACCTGCTCCAGATCCTGGAGACCTACCCGCGCGACGAGCTGTTCCAGACCCCGGTCGACCAGCTCCAGGCCATCGTCACCAGCGTCCTGTACCTCCAGGAGCGGCGGCGGCTGCGCCTCTACCTGCGCCAGGACGAGTACGGCCGCTACTACTCGGCCCTCGTCTACCTGCCGCGCGACCGCTACACCACCCGCGTCCGGCTGCGGATCATCGACATCCTCAAGGAGGAGCTGAACGGCACCAGCGTCGACTTCACGGCCTGGAACACCGAGTCGGTCCTCTCCCGCCTCCACTTCGTCATCCGCGTCGAGCCCGGCACCACGCTCAGCAAGCTGACCGACGCCGACGTCGACCGCATCGAGTCCCGGCTCGCCGACGCCGCCCGCTCCTGGTCCGACGGCTTCTCCGAGGCCCTCAACGCCGAGCTGGGCGAGGAGCGCGCCGCCGAGCTGCTGCGCCGCTACGGCAACGCCTTCCCCGAGGGCTACAAGGCCGACCACTCCCCGCGCGCCGCCGTCTCCGACCTCGTCCACCTGGACGCCCTGGCCGACAGCGACAAGGACTTCGCGCTCTCCCTGTACGAGCCGGTCGGCTCCGGCACCGGCGAGCGCCGCTTCAAGATCTACAAGACCGGCGACCAGATCTCGCTGTCCGCCGTCCTGCCGGTCCTCAACCGGCTCGGCGTCGAGGTCACCGACGAGCGCCCGTACGAGCTGCGCTGCGCCGACCGCACGCACGCCTGGATCTACGACTTCGGCCTGCGGATGCCGCAGACGACGGGCAACGGCGGCGACTACCTCGGCGACGACGCCCGCGAGCGCTTCCAGGAGGCCTTCGCCGCCACCTGGAACGGCGAGGCCGAGAACGACAACTTCAACTCCCTCGTCCTGTCCGCCGGGCTCACCTGGCGCGAGGCGATGGTGCTGCGCGCCTACGCCAAGTACCTGCGCCAGGCCGGTTCGACCTTCAGCCAGGACTACATGGAGGACACCCTCCGCAACAACGTCCACACCACCCGGCTGCTGGTCTCCCTCTTCGAGGCCCGGATGGCCCCGGAGCGCCAGCGTGCCGGCACCGAGCTGATCGACGGCCTCATGGAGGAGCTGGACGGCGCCCTCGACCAGGTCGCCTCCCTCGACGAGGACCGCATCCTGCGTTCCTTCCTCACCGTCATCAAGGCGACGCTGCGGACCAACTTCTTCCAGAAGTCCGCGGACGGCAAGCCGCACTCCTACGTGTCGATGAAGTTCGACCCGCAGGCCATCCCCGACCTGCCGGCCCCGCGCCCCGCCTTCGAGATCTGGGTGTACTCGCCCCGCGTCGAGGGCGTCCACCTGCGCTTCGGCAAGGTCGCCCGAGGCGGCCTGCGCTGGTCCGACCGGCGCGAGGACTTCCGTACCGAGATCCTCGGCCTGGTCAAGGCGCAGATGGTGAAGAACACCGTCATCGTGCCGGTCGGCGCCAAGGGCGGCTTCGTCGCCAAGCAGCTCCCGGACCCGTCCGTGGACCGGGACGCCTGGATGGCCGAGGGCATCGCCTCGTACAAGACCTTCATCTCGGCGCTCCTCGACATCACCGACAACCTGGTCGGCGGCGAGGTCGTGCCGCCGGTCGACGTGGTCCGCCACGACGAGGACGACACCTACCTCGTCGTCGCCGCCGACAAGGGCACCGCGACCTTCTCCGACATCGCCAACGGCGTCGCGGAGTCGTACGGCTTCTGGCTCGGCGACGCCTTCGCCTCCGGCGGCTCGGCCGGCTACGACCACAAGGGCATGGGCATCACCGCCCGCGGCGCCTGGGAGTCCGTCAAGCGGCACTTCCGCGAGCTCGGCCACGACACCCAGACCGAGGACTTCACCGTCGTCGGCGTCGGCGACATGTCCGGCGACGTCTTCGGCAACGGCATGCTGCTCTCCGAGCACATCCGCCTCGTCGCCGCCTTCGACCACCGGCACATCTTCGTCGACCCGAACCCGGACGCGGCCGTCTCCTACGCCGAGCGCCGCCGCCTCTTCGAGCTGCCCCGCTCGTCCTGGGCCGACTACGACACCGCGCTCCTCTCGCCCGGCGGCGGCGTCCACCCCCGGACCGCCAAGTCGATCCCGGTCAACGCGCACATGCGGGCCGCCCTCGGCATCGAGGACGGGATCACCAAGATGACCCCGGCCGAGCTGATGAAGGCGATCCTGCAGGCGCCCGTCGACCTGCTGTGGAACGGCGGCATCGGCACGTACGTGAAGTCCTCCGTCGAGTCCAACGCGGACGTCGGCGACAAGGCCAACGACGCCATCCGCGTCGACGGCCAGAACGTGCGCGCCAAGGTCATCGGCGAGGGCGGCAACCTCGGCGCCACCCAGCTGGGCCGCATCGAGTTCGCCCGCTCCGGCGGACCCGACGGCGAGGGCGGCAAGGTCAACACCGACGCCATCGACAACAGCGCCGGTGTCGACACCTCCGACCACGAGGTCAACATCAAGATCCTGCTGAACGGTCTCGTCGCCGAGGGCGACATGACCGTCAAGCAGCGCAACAAGATCCTCGCCGAGATGACCGACGAGGTCGGCGCGCTCGTGCTGCGCAACAACTACGCGCAGAACACCGCCCTGGCCAACGCGGTCGCCCAGTCGCCGTCCCTGCTCCACGCCCACCAGCGCTTCATGCGCCGCCTGGGCCGCGACGGCGCGCTCGACCGCTCGCTGGAGTTCCTGCCCAACGACCGGCAGATCCGCGAGCTGCTCAACGCCGGCAAGGGCCTGACCCAGCCGGAGCTCGCCGTCCTCCTCGCGTACACCAAGATCACGGTGGCCGACGAGCTGATCGGTACGGAGCTGCCCGACGACCCGCACCTGCGCGGGCTGCTGCACGCCTACTTCCCGACGCTGCTGCGCGAGAAGTTCCCCGAGACCATCGACCACCACCCGCTGCGCCGGGAGATCATCACCACGGTCCTGGTCAACGACACCGTCAACACCGGTGGCTCGACCTTCCTGCACCGTCTGCGCGAGGAGACGGGCGCGTCGATCGAGGAGATCGTCCGCGCGCAGGCCGCCGCCCGCGCGATCTTCCGCCTGAGCGAGGTCTGGGACGCGGTCGAGGCGCTGGACAACAAGGTCCCGGCCGACATCCAGACCCGGATGCGCCTGCACTCGCGCCGCCTGGTCGAGCGCGGCACCCGCTGGCTGCTCAACAACCGGCCGCAGCCGCTCCGGATCGGCGAGACCATCGAGTTCTTCTCGGAGCGGGTGGAGCAGGTCTGGGAGAAGCTGCCGCAGCTGCTGCGCGGCGCGGACCTGGAGTGGTACGAGTCGATCTTCGAGGAGCTGACCGGGGCCGGCGTCCCGGAGGAGCTGGCGCTGCGCGTGGCCGGCTTCTCCTCCGCCTTCCCGACGCTCGACGTCGTCGCGATCGCGGACCGCGTGGGCAAGGACGCGCTGGCGGTCGCCGAGGTCTACTACGACCTGGCGGACCGGCTGCGGATCACCGACCTCATGGACCGCATCATCGAGCTGCCACGCAACGACCGCTGGCAGTCCATGGCCCGCGCCTCCATCCGTGAGGACCTGTTCGCGGCGCACGCCGCGCTCACCGCGGACGTCCTCGCGGCCGGGAACGGCACCTCCACGCCGGAGGAGCGGTTCAAGGCGTGGGAGCAGAAGAACGCGGCGATCCTGGGCCGGGCGCGCACCACCCTGGAGGAGATCCAGGGCTCGGACGCCTTCGACCTGGCGAACCTGTCGGTGGCCATGCGGACGATGCGCACGCTGCTCCGTACGCACAGCTGATCGGTTTCAGCAAAGGGAGGGCCCCCGCCGGTACGGACCGGCGGGGGCCCTTTTTATGCCGTCGCGACCGACGAGGTCCACAGGCGGCGGGCGGCCAGCAGCGCCGCGGCGAGCAGCAGCCCGTTGCGCAGCACCATGACGCCGAGGCCCTGCCAGGTGCCGGCGACGACGTCCGGATAGAGGACCGGGTACGCGAGCGAGCTCAGGGCGGCCGCGGGCAGGAGCAGCAGGGCGACCGGGCGCATCACCGTGCGGCGGGAGGTGAGGCAGACGGCGGCCAGGCCGAGCAGCCAGATCATGTACTGGGGGCTGATCACCCGGCTGGTGACGGTGAACAGCAGGACGGCGGCGAGGGCGGCGTCGGGCGGGGTGGCTTCGGTCCAGTCGCGGGCCCGCATCCGCCACAGCAGCAGCCAGATGAAGGCGAGGGCGGTGAGCAGCAGGGCGAGGTGGCCGATGGTGGAGACGTACGGGCCGATGTACTCGAAGGCGCCGTAGCGGAACCGTACGGTGCCGGGCCAGCCGCCGAGGGCCTTGGCGAGGGCCAGCCCGGTGCCGCCGAGGGACTCGATCTGGATGCCCCGGTCGCCCTGCTGGCGCAGGAAGCCGAGGGACTCGGAGAACAGCGTCCCGAGGGTGAGCAGCAGGGCCACGGCGGTGACGGCGGCGGAGGTCCAGGCCGCGCGGGTGGTGCGGCCGCGCGGGGTGCCGATGAGGGCGAGGGCCGGCCAGACCTTCACCAGGGCGCCGAGTCCGGCCAGCGCGCCGCCGATCCAGTGGGCGGCGGGAGAGCGGGCCTTGAGGGCGAGCAGGGCGAGGACGGCGAGGGCGGTGGTCTGGACGTCGTAGCGGGCGAGCGGGAGGTGCAGGAGCAGCGGGAGGCCGAGCACCCAGTACCAGGCGCCGTGGGTGAGGCGGACGCTGTCGGCGCGGGCGAGGGCGGCGGCGACGGCCAGGTCGGCGAGCAGGGTGAGGAGCACGAAGCCCTGGAAGTAGGTGAGCCAGGGCAGGATCCCGGGCGACATGATGACCAGGCCGGCGCCCGGGGGGTACTGCCAGGTGACGTCGCCGGGCGGGAAGGTGCCCTGCGCGAACTGGCCGTACCAGTGCCGGTAGAGGGAGTGGACCTCGCCGGCGACTCCGCCGATGCCGAGGTTGTCGCGGTACAGCAGGAGCAGCATCCCGGCGCGGGTGACCAGCCAGACGACGGCGAGGGCGAGCAGCGGGCCGCGGCCCACGGTCACGAAGGTGGCGGAGGTGAAGGTCTCCGACTCGAAGGGGGAGCGGGTGAGGGACGGCGGCGGCGCCCCGGCGCGCGCGGGGGCGCCCGCACCGGGGCCCGGCGCGGGGCCGGGGCCGGGCGCCGGGCCGGGGGCGGCGTCGTGCGGAGTGGGCTCGGAAGTCATCCCTCCGCACTTTAGTCAGATATGTCCCGTTTCTTCCCGGTCTTGACGGCCGACCGGGTGCCGAGGGTGTACTCCTCGTACACCGCCACGACCGCGTCCGCCGGCCCGTCGCTCCACAGGGTCCCCGCCTCCAGCCACAGGGCGCGGTCGCAGGTCTCGGTGATGGTGGAGTTCGAGTGGCTGACCAGGAAGACCGTCCCGGCCTCGGCGCGCAGCTCGTCGATCCGCTGCCGGCTGCGGAGCCGGAAGGCGGCGTCGCCGGTGCGGCGCTACTTCACCGCGCCCGCCATCACCCCGGACACGAACTGCCGCTGGAAGGCGAAGAAGACGAGCAGCGGGATCACCATCGACACGAACGCGCCCGGCGCGAGCACGTCGACGTTGTTGCCGAACTGCCGGACCTGCTGCTGGAGCGCCACCGTGATCGGGGGCGACTGGGCGTCCGCGAAGATCAGTGCCACCAGCATGTCGTTCCACACCCACAGGAACTGGAAGATCCCCAGCGAGGCCAGCGCCGGGCCGCCCAGTGGCAGCACCACGCGCGCGAAGAGGCGGATCTCGCCCGCCCCGTCGAGCCGGGCCGCCTCCAGGAGCTCCCGGGGGATCTCCGCGAAGAAGTTCCGCAGCAGGAAGATCGCGAACGGCAGGCCGAAGGCCGTGTGGAACAGCACCACGCCCAGCGTCGTCTCGAAGATCCCGACCGCGCCGAACAGCTGCGACACCGGTACGAGCGCCACCTGTACGGGCACCACGAGCAGCCCCACGACCAGCAGGAACCACCAGTCCCGGCCGGGGAAGTCCAGCCACGCGAAGGCGTAGCCGGCGAAGGCGCCGATGACCACGACGAGGAGCGTGGCCGGCACGGTGATCAGGATCGTGGAGACGAGCGAGTCGGTGATCGCCCCGTCGGACAGGAGCGCCCGGTAGTTCTCCGTGGTCAGCTCGGCCGGGGCCGCGAAGACCCGCCACCAGCCGTCGGTGGCGATCGCGGACGGGGAGCGGAGGGACGAGATCAGCAGCCCGACCGTCGGCATCAGCCAGAACAGGCCGACGAGGACGAGGACGACACGCACGGCACCGGACGCCGTCCGGGCGGCGATGCGGGACGCGATTCCGGGCTTGGGCCCGGGCGTGGCCCCGGATGTGGTCCCGGGCCTGGTCGTCCGGGACGCGATCCCGGGCGTGGTCGTCCGGGAGGCCGGGCGGCTCATCGGCGGGACTCCCTTCGGGTACGGCGGACGCGGCGGATGTTGACCGCCATCACCGGCAGGACGAGCAGCAGGAGCAGCACCGCGATGGCCGAGCCGACCCCCAGGTCCGCGTCGGTGCCGAAGGACGAGCGGTACAGCTGGAGCGCGAGCACGTTCGCGTCGTCCTGGGCCGAGCCCGGGGCGATGATGAAGACCAGGTCGAAGACCTTCAGGACGTTGATCATCAGGGTGACGAGGACGACGCCGAGGACCGGCGCGAGCAGCGGCACCGTGATCCTGCGGAACACCTGCCACTCGTTCGCCCCGTCGACCCGCGCCGCTTCGAGAAGTTCGCGCGGCAGCCCGGCGAGCCCGGCGGCGATGAGGACCATCGCGAATCCGGCCCACATCCACACGTAACTGCCGATGATCGCGGGCGTGACGAGCGAGGGACCCAGCCAGGACACGCCGTTGTACTGCTCGCGGAAGTTGCTCTCCGGCAACCGCAGGACCGCCCCGTCCGCGGCGGCCGGAAGCGTGAAGGTGCCGTCGGCGGCGGCCGTGGCGCGCGCGACCACCGCGCCGTCCTTCACCGCCTCGATCCGCAGGCCCTTCAGTCCGAGCTCCTTGGCGTCGACGACGTTGGGCTTCCCGCCGCCGCCCCGGGTGAAGTCCAGCCACGCGGTGCCGCTGATGCCCTCGCCCTCGGGCGCGGCGGTACGCGCGGGGCGGGCGTCCCCGGGCATCTGCGCCGGCGCGACCCCGACCAGCGGCAGCAGGGCGACCTCTCCCGTACGGACCGGGGACTTGGTGACGTACGCCCCGCCGCCCGCCGCCTTCAGCGGGTGCACGGGCAGCGGCCGGGCGCGCGGGAAGACGGACGACTCGGCGAAGGTGTCGTGCACGCCGACCCAGACGGCGTTGGCGACCCCGCGGTCCGGGTCCTGCTCGTACACCAGCCGGAAGATGATGCCCGCGGCGAGCATCGAGATCGCCATCGGCATGAAGACGACCAGCTTGAACGCCGTTCCCCAGCACACCCGTTCGGTCAGCACCGCGAAGACCAGACCGAGGGCCGTCGCCACGGTGGGAGCGACGACCACCCAGATCAGGTTGTTGCGGACGGCGGTGCGCAGGGACTCGTCCGTGAAGAGGGTGACGTAGTTGTCCAGGCCGGCGAAGGAGTCACCGGTCTTGTCGAAGAAGGAGCGCTGCACCGAGTACCCGATCGGGTAGACGACGAGCGCGCCGAGCAGGACGAGGGCGGGCAGGAGGAAGGCCGCGGCGATGAGGGTGGTGCGGCGGCTGTCGCCCCGGCCACCGCTTCGGCCGGTGCCCCGGCCGGAGCGCGCCTCGCGGGCGGGGCGGGCGCCGCCGCCGGTGTGGGTCGCGGTGGTGCTCTGCGCGCGGGCCACCGGTCAGTCCTTGTACGCCTTGGCGGCGTCCGCCTCCAGCCTGAGCTGGATCGCCCGCACGTCCTTCGGGTTCTTCAGGAAGTCCTGGAGCGCCTTCCACTCACCCTTGCCGGGCGTTCCGCCGAACGACTGCGGCATCTGGTCCGACATGTCGAAGCGGAAGTCGTCACCCGCGCCGATCAGGGACGTGGCGATCTCCCGCTGGACGTCGTTCGGGTACGCGGCCGGGTCGAGCGCCTTGTTGGGGGAGAGGAAGCCGCCCTCGGCCGCCCAGATCCGCGCCGCGTCGGGCGAGGCGAGGAAGGTCAGCAGCGCCTGCGCGCCCTTGGAGTCCTTCAGCGCCACGGCCGCGTCGCCGCCGGTCACCACCGGGGCGGTGCCGGTGTCCCCGACGGCGGGGAAGGGGAACACCTTCGCGTCCGTACCGATCTTCGCGCCGGTCTCCGCGATGTTGATCGCCGAGAAGTCGCCCTCGAAGACCATCGCCGCCTTGGCCTGGTCGCCGCCGGTGAAGGTCTGGGTGACCGACACCGGGAACTCCGTCTGCAGCGCGCCGTTCGTGCCGCCCGCCAGCAGATTCGGCTTGCCGAACAGCTCACCGAGGGTGTTCAGGGCCTGCGTGACCGAGGGATCGGTCCACTTCAGCTCGTGCCGGGCCAGCCGGTCGTACTTCTCCGGGCCCGCCTGGGAGAGATAGACGTTCTCGAACCAGTCCGTGAGCGTCCAGCCGTCCGCGCCGCCGACCGAGACGGGGGTGACACCGGAGTTGGAGATCGTCTCGGCGGTGGCCAGGAACTCCTTCCAGGTCTTCGGCTCGCTCGCGCCCGCGTTGTCGAAGGCGGCGGTGTTGTACCAGATCAGGGACTTGTTGGCGGCCTTGAAGTACACGCCGTACGGCGTGCCGTCGACCGCGCCGAGATCCTGCCAGCCCTTGGAGTAGTTCTTGGCCAGCTGCGCCTTCGCCTCCGGGCCCAGCGGCTTGATCCACTTCTGCGCCACCGCCTGGTGGATCGCACCGACCTGCGGCAGCATCGCCACGTCCGGCGGGGAACCGCCGGCGATCTTCGTGCCCAGGAAGTTCACGATCGGGTCCTGCGCCGGCACGAAGGTGACGGTCGCGCCCGTGCGCTTCTCGAACTCCTTCAGGACCTTGGTGAAGTTCTGCTGCTCGGGCCCGGTCCAGACGGCGGCGACCTCGATCTTCTCGCCCTTGAGCGACGGCAGGGAAAGCCCCGAACCGCCACTGGGCGTGCCGGCGCCGGGCTTCGTGCCTCCGCCGCCGTCCCCGTCGCCGCACGCCACCGCCGTCAGGGCGGCGAGCGCCGCCACGCCGATCAGTCGAAGAGTTCTGCCGTTACGCATCCGAACCCCGCTTCTCCCGCGTCTTCCGGTCCCGTGCGCTCAGGTCTACGCCGGGCGCCCGGGGCTCGCAATACCGCCTCCGGTGTCAAGTGGTGGATCGTGATCGGCTCGTGACGTGACGTCAGGGGATCGGGGAGGCGGGGTGAGGGTGTCGTGCGGGGGAGTGCCCGGGGTGGCGTGGCGGGGTCAGGGGCGGGTACGGGAGGGGGTTCGGTGACGGGAGGGGCTGGGGGGTTGGGGGGTGGGGCTTGGGGCCTCAGGGCTTTGGGGCTGGGGGTGGAGGGGTCGGGTTCGGGCAGCGGCGCGGTGGGGCTCGGGGCTCGGGTGACGGTGCGATGGCGCGGCGCGGCTCGGCTCGGCTCGGGCTTGGGACGGGGCTCGGGGCTCGGGTGACGGTGCGGTGGCGCGGGCAGGGGCTTGCGGAGGTGGGCCGGGTCCCATGGCTCGGGTCCCGTGGCCCGGGTGGCGCGGGCAGGGGCCCCTGGCCGGGCGCCGGGCTGCTCGGGGTGGCCCTGCGGCCCGTGCCCGGCACGGTCTCTGGAGGAGCCGGGCTGCCCGCGTGGCTGCCCCGCGCCCGGCGCCCGGGCGCGGTCTCGGACGGGCCGGCCCGTCAGGCATCGGCGCCCCGGCGCCCGGGGCGCCCCAGGCCGGGCCCGGCCCTCAGGCGTGTGTCGGCGAGGTCAGGGGCGGTACGGGCGTGGCTTCCACGGAGCGGGCGGCCCGGTCGAGCGCGCTCGCGAGCAGGGCCAGGTCCGTCGGGCCGTTGCCCAGCTCGCGGACCGGGCGGCGGGTGGGCGGGTCGCCCATCCGCTCCCACTCCAGCGGGACGACCGTCGGACGCAGGGTGGCCGTGCGCGGGATGCGCCCGGTGACCCGGCCGGCCTGGAACGGCGTCACCCGACCGTCCGGATGCCCGAGGCGTCCGCGCCCCGGCTGCGGCCCCTCCGGGCCGGGCACGGCCGGCGGCGCGTCCAGCACGATCCGCAGCCGCGCACCGTGCGCCAGCTCCGTGTCCGCCGTGCGGTCCGGCCGCGCCGAGGTCGCGACCAGGTGCACCCCGAGCCGCGCCCCGTGCCGGGCGACCGCCTCAAGGGCCCGCACCACGGACCCGGCCGCCGGCCGCCCCGGGGCGCCGAGCGGGGGCGCGACCAGCGCGTCGAAGTCGTCCACGAGCACGACGAGCCGCGGCAGCGCCCCGGCCCCCTCGGCCGGCGGCCCGCTCCGGGCCCCCGGGACCCGCGGCACGGCACGGTGGCCGAGCTCGCCGGTGTCCGGCACATCGCCCCGGTCGCCGTCGGCGCGGCCCGAGTCGGCGCGCAGAGTGCGGCTGCTGGGCCGCTCCGCGAGCGGGTCGGAGCCCGGCGGCGGCGTGCTGCGGTACGAGGGCCCGCCGGTCGGGTCGTACACGGCACCGGCCGGGGTGCGATAGGTGCGCCCGCTGGGCCGGTCGCCGAGGAGGTCGGAGCCGGGCGGCGGGGTGCGGTCGGCCGCTGGGGTGGCGGCGGGTCGGTGGGCGCGGCCGCTGGGCCGGTCGCCGAGCACGTCGGAGCCGGGCGCGGGGGTGCGATCGGCGAGGGGTGTGGCCGCCGGTCTCGGCAGCCGTCCGCTGGGGGTGTCGCCCACGGAGCCGTCGGCCGCCACGCGCAGGGTGCGCCCACTGGGGCGGTCGCCGAGCACGTCGGAGCCGGGCGCGGGGGTGCGATCGGCCGGCCCAGGGGCGGCGGCGGGTCGGTGGGCGCGGCCGCTCGGCCGGTCGCCGAGCAGGTCCGAGCCGGGTGGCGGGGTGCGGTCGCCGCGGGCCCGGGAGTCGTGAACGGAGTCCGGGCCGGACGGCGTCCCGGTCCCGGGCCAGGAGCCGGAGTCCGGGCCGGACGGGGTTCCGGTTCCGGGCCAGGAGCCGGAGTCAGGGCCGGACGGCGTCCCGGTCCCGGGCCAGGAACCGGCGCCGCCGCCCGTAGCCGCACCCGCGCCCGCGCCCGTACCCCTCCCCGTGTCCACGGCCGTACCGGCGGACGGTCGGGGTGCGCGGACGCTGCCGGCACCGGTCAGGTCGGCCGGGATCCGGGCGCTGGTGCGGGCGGGGGCCGGCAGGGTCTCGGCGGCGCTGGCGGTGCGCTGGCCGATGAGGCGGCCCGAGCGGCGGTCGGCGAAGTGCGTGTCGCCCAGGAGCTCGGCGCGGCGCTTCAGCTCGGCGCCCAGGGCCTGGGCGAACTCCCGCATCCGTACCGGATCGGAGGCGACCAGGTGTTCGGTGACGTGCGGCAGCTCCGTACAGGCGGCGAGGCCCTCGCCGCGCTCGCCGCCCGCGCCGTCGACCAGGAGCAGGCCGAGCCGGTCGGGGCGGCCGCCGGCCGCGAGGGAGGCGGCGACGGAGCGCAGCAGCTCGGTGCGTCCGCTGCCCGGCGGGCCCTCGATCAGCAGGTGCGGGCCCTCCTTCGTGAGGTCGACCGCGACCGGCCCGCGCGGTCCGGCGCCCAGGACGGCCGTGCCGTCGGAGGAGGAGGCCCAGCGGGCCATCAGGGACGCGGGCGTGGCCCGGGCCAGGCCCAGCTCGTCGAGGAGCCGGGCCGACGGGGGGAGTGCCGCGGCGGCCCGGCCCTGACCGGCGCCGCCGGCCGTGTCCGTCCGCAAGGGGGCGAGGGCCCGCCCGAACCGGTCGGCCCACGCCACCGACACCGCGTCCACCACACCGACGGTGCCGTGTCCCGCGGCCCGGCCGCCGACCGTCCGCAGCAGCCGCAGCGCGGTCGCCACGTCGCCGCTGAGCAGGGCGGCGGCCCCGCACTCGCGGAAGGCGAAGGAGGCCGCGCACGCCTCCTCGTAGGTCGCCGCCACGGGTGAGGCGGGGGAGGCGGCGGGGGCCTCCGCCAGGCAGATCAGATGGATGCCGGCCGCGGCGCCCGCACCGGCGAGCCGGGCCGCCGTCTCGCGCAGCGCGGCCGAGCCCGGGTCGCCGTCGAGGACCACGACCGTCGTGGGCCCCTCGTGGCGCGCGGCGGCCTCGGCGATCGCCGCCCGGTCGGCGCTGGCCCAGCCGGGGCCGAGCGGGCCGTCGTCGAGGCGGCGGGTGAGCTCGGTCAGCCGGGCTTGCGCCTGGTCGCGGTCGTAGGCGAGGAGCAGCCGGCAGTCCTGGCCGTGTGCCGGGCGCACGTGCGGGAGCCAGCCGAGCCAGCCCCAGGCCCGGCGCCGCTCGTCGAGCGGGCGGTTCCGGTCGGCGCTGACCAGCACGATCTCCAGGTCGCCGGGGGAGTGCAGGGCGGCGAGCTGGGCCACCACCGAGCGCGCGAGGCCGCCCAGGCGCGGCGCGGGCCCGGCGAGGCCGAGGGAGCCGGCCTCGCGCAGTCCGACGGTGACGGGCACCCCGGACAGCTCGGCCCGGTCGGTGGTGCCGAGCCGGACGACCAGGGCCTCGGGGTGGTCCGGGCCCCGCTCCCACAGGCGCGGGCCGGGGCCGAGCGCGGTGAGGAGGACGGCGGCGGGGTCGGGCCAGGTGTCGGGGGAGGGGCCGGCGCCGGGCGCCGGGTCGGGCCGTGCGCCCGGGAAGGCCGGTACCGGGGCGACGCCGTACTCGGCGGACGCCGCCTCCTCCCGGCCGCCGGCGATCCGCCGGGCCCAGGCGCCGAGTCCGCGTCGGCGGTTCTGCCGGGTCCTGCTGTGGGCCTCGATCTCGCCCTCGGTCTCGCCGGGCTCCTCCGCGCGCGCGTGCCCGTCCGCGGCGGCCAGGGCCCCGTGGGCCGCGGCGTGGGTGGCGTCCGAGGAGCGCGGCGTCTCGTAGGGCGGCGCATACGCCCCGGGCGCCGGGCCCGGCTCGATGCCGGTGTCCCCGCCGTGGCCCGCGCCGCCGCCCTCGCCGTCCGCGGCGGGGCGGGTCACGCGCAGATGGCCCTCGCCGTCGGGCGCGGTGGCGAGCGCCTGGCCGGATCCGCCCGGCCCGGCGGCAGGTCCGGCGCCCGGGCCGGTCAGGCGCAGGGCGGACTCGCCGACCCGCAGCAGGGAGCCGGGCGGGAAGCGGACGGGCCGCGGGCCGACGGGGGCGCCGTCGAGGGTCGTCCCGTTCGTGGAGCCCTGGTCGGTGACCGTGACGCGGCCGTCGGTGCCCACCGTCACCGTGCAGTGGGAGCGGGAGACGTCCGGGTCGTCGAGCGGCACGTCCGCGTCGGCGGAGCGGCCGATCCTGATCGCGCCGCCGTGCAGCAGGTGCACACCGCCCGCGTCGGGGCCGGCGACCACATGGAGCCGGGCCGGGGCGTCCTCGCCGCCGCCGTCGTCCGCGCCGGGCACCTGGAGGGAGAGCACGGCCCCGTCGACCAGGGGCGGCTCGCCGAGCAGGCAGCGGCGCGTGTCGAGCCGCTCGCCACCCGCGTACAGCACGGTGGTCCCGGAGGAGGAGGTGTCGGGGCCGGAGACGGCCGCGGCGAGCGAGGAGGCCACGGCGGCCAGCTCGGTCCCCGCGGGTGCGGTGACGAGCACGTCGCAGGCGCGCCCGATGCCGTGGCCGGCGTGCGGCGCGAGGACGGTCAGCCGGATCTGCATCGCCGTCAGCGGTCCCTTCTGCGCGCCGCGCCGGGCAGGGGAATCGCCCACTTCTCCCCCCACCCGGCACGGACGCGTCGTCCGGTACAGGTCGGCACGGTGCGGGGGCTCCCGACCTCCGACACGACGTGCTGGAGGCATCCTCGCACCTGCCACTGACAACCCGCCCACGGGTCGCCCAGAAGTGATCTTGTTCGGTCGTCTCTCGACGTGAAAACGCCTGGTTACGTATGTCTCGCGTCGCTTCCGGCAACCTCGGCCGCGCGGTCCGCGTCTCCTTTTCGGACACGAGGAGTGTCGAAATCGGCCGATCGGGAGACGGCCGGTGACCCGTTCGGCGGCACTAAAGTGGGTCGGACACCCGGACGGGCCACAGAACACAACGGTCACAGAGCAAAACGGGTCACAGAACACACAGGAACCCCGGGGACCCTCCACGTACCACCCCAGGACCACGATCAGCAGGGAGCGCGTGACGTGCGGCCTATCGGCAGCAAGTACCTGCTCGAGGAGCCGCTCGGCCGCGGCGCCACGGGCACCGTCTGGCGAGCCCGCCAGAGGGAGACGGCCGGCGCCGAGGCGGCCGTGCCCGGCCAGCCCGGCGAGACCGTCGCGATCAAGGTCCTCAAGGAGGAGCTCGCCAACGACGCGGACATCGTGATGCGCTTCCTGCGCGAGCGCTCCGTGCTCCTGCGGCTCACCCACCCCAACATCGTGCGTACGCGCGACCTCGTCGTGGAGGGCGACGTCCTCGCCCTGGTCATGGACCTCGTCGAGGGTCCCGACCTGCACCGCTACATCCGCGAGAACGGCCCGCTCACCCCGGTCGCCGCCGCGCTGCTCACCGCGCAGATCGCCGACGCCCTCGCCGCGAGCCACGCCGACGGCGTCGTGCACCGCGACCTCAAGCCGGCCAACGTGCTGCTCGCCGAGCGGGACGGCGCCATGTTCCCGATGCTCACCGACTTCGGCATCGCGCGCCTGGCCGACTCCCCGGGCCTGACCCGCACCCACGAGTTCGTCGGCACGCCCGCGTACGTGGCGCCCGAGTCCGCCGAGGGCCGCCCGCAGACCTCCGCCGTCGACATCTACGGCGCCGGCATCCTGCTCTACGAGCTGGTCACCGGCCGGCCCCCGTTTGCCGGCGGCACCGCCCTGGAGGTGCTCCACCGGCACCTGAGCGAGGACCCGCGCCGCCCCTCGACCGTGCCCGGCCCGCTGTGGACGGTGATAGAGCGTTGCCTCAGCAAGGACCCGGACCGCCGGCCGAGCGCCGAGAACCTGGCCCGCGCCCTGCGCACGGTCGCCGCCGGCATCGGCGTGCACGCCAGTCCCGCCCAGATCGAGGCCGCCGAGGGCGTCGGCGCCCTGCTCGCCCCCGACCCGGCCCCGGCGCCCGTCCCGGACACCCCCGGCGTCGACCCGGCCGGCGCCACCCAGGTGCTGCCCAGCACCTCCGGCGCCCCCGAGCCCCCGCAGTACGACCCGGCCGCGGCCACCAGCGTGATGCCGACCAGCGGCCCGGCGGGCGCCTCCGACCCGACCTCCGTGCTCCCCGCCACGGGGGCCGCCGACCCGACCGCGGTCATGCCCCCCGTACCGGAGAACCCGCCGGCCGAGCAGCCGCACCCCTGGCAGACCCAGCTGCGCGCGGCCCGCGACCGCAACGAGCAGACGCAGGTGCAGTACCTGGACCCGAGCCAGGACCCCCTGCGCCGCCGTCCGCAGCGCCAGCCGCAGCCGCAGCAGTACCCGCAGCGCCCGCCGCAGGCCCCGCCGCCGCACCAGCCCCAGCCGTACCAGCAGCAGCACCAGCCGCAGCCGTACCAGCAGCAGCCCCCGCAGCGGCAGCACTACGCGCCCCAGCCGCCGCAGCCGCCGCAGCAGCAGTACGCGCCCCCGCAGCCGCCCCCGCAGGCCCCGGCGCCCGCCCCCGTACCGCGTGAACCGCGGCCGCCGCGGCAGCGCAGCGCCAACCCGATGCGCATCCCGGGCCTCGGCTGCCTCAAGGGCTGCCTGTTCACGGTCCTGCTGTTCGTGATCGCCGGCTGGCTCGTCTGGGAGCTCACCCCGCTCCAGGACTGGGTCGCCCAGGGCAAGGGCTACTGGGAGGCGATCGGCGACGGGATCTCCTCGTTCACCGGCTGGGTCTCCGACCTCATCGACAGCACGAACACGGGTGCTACCGGCGGTACGGGCCAGTAGCGCACGGCCACGGCATCGATTTGTCGACTTCCGAGGGGTGATTTCCCCTCGGAAGTGCCGGTCGGCACCTTCGGACGCGTAACTTTGACGCGAACCGCAGCGCTGAGGGAGCAGTCTTGGCACGGAATATCGGCAGCCGCTACACGGCCCACCAGATCCTCGGGCGGGGCAGCGCCGGCACGGTGTGGCTCGGCGAGGGCCCCGAGGGCCCCGTCGCCATCAAGCTGCTGCGCGAGGACCTCGCCGCCGACCAGGAACTCGTCGGCCGCTTCGTCCAGGAGCGCACCGCCCTGCTCGGGCTCGACCACCCGCACGTCGTCTCCGTCCGCGACCTCGTCGTCGACGGCAACGACCTCGCCCTCGTCATGGACCTCGTCCGCGGCACCGACCTGCGCACCCGCCTCGACCGCGAGCGCCGGCTCGCCCCCGAGGCCGCCGTCGCGATCATCGCCGACGTCGCCGACGGCCTCGCCGTCGCCCACAAGGCCGGTGTCGTCCACCGCGACGTCAAACCCGAGAACATCCTCCTCGACATGGAGGGGCCGCTCGGCCCCGGCGGCGCCCACCCCGCCCTGCTCACCGACTTCGGCGTCGCCAAGCTCATCGACACCCCCGGCCGCACCAAGGCCACCCGCATCATCGGCACCCCCGACTACCTCGCCCCCGAGATCGTCGAGGGCCTGCCGCCCCGCGCCGCCGTCGACATCTACGCGCTCGCGACCGTCCTGTACGAGCTGCTCGCCGGCTTCACCCCGTTCGGCGGCGGCCACCCCGGCGCCGTCCTGCGCCGCCACGTCACCGAGACCGTCGTCCCGCTGCCCGGCATCCCCGAGGAGCTGTGGCAGCTCGTCGTCCAGTGCCTCGCCAAGGCCCCCGCCTCCCGGCTGCGCGCCTCGGAGCTCGCGACCCGGCTGCGGGACGTGCTGCCGACGCTCAAGGGCATCCCGCCGCTCGACGTGGACGAGCCGGACGCGGACCCGGCGGCGGAACCCTCGTACGAGGAGGACCCCTACCCCACTGCCACGGGCACGGGCTCGCCCGCCCCGCGCCGCGCCGCCGTCCCGCTCGTCCCCGGCGCCTCCCCCGACTCCAACCGGGACACCCACACCTCCATGCGGGTCCCCGGCCCCGACGAGCTCTCCGGCGGCCCGCTCGGCACCGCCCGCGCCCCGCGCCCGGCGGGCGCCCGCCGCCCCGGCTCGGCCCGCCACAAGGCCGGCGCCGTCCGCAAGCGCCGGATCACGCTCACCGTCGCGGCGGTCGTGATCGCGGGCGCGCTGGGCGCGGGCGGCTACCTGGCGACGTCCGGGGACGGGGACGGCCCGCCGCAGGACTCGAAGACGTCGTCCCAGCCGTAGGCGGCCCGGGCCGCCGCGCCCGTACCTCGGGGCACCGGCCCGGTCCCGGCCCCCGCCCGTGTCCGGCGCCGCTTGACACCGCCCGGCGCCGGATCGTCGCCGTCGGGCGGGATCGCAGGTCCGGGTCCTTGCCCGGAGCCGTTACGCTGGACGCGTGGCAGTCGTCGATGTATCCGAAGAGCTGAAGTCCCTCTCCTCGACCATGGGGTCGATCGAGGCCGTCCTGGACCTCGACAAGATGAGGGCAGACATCGCCGTGCTCGAAGAGCAGGCCGCGGCCCCGTCCCTGTGGGACGACCCGGAGGCGGCGCAGAAGATCACGAGCAAGCTTTCGCACCTCCAGGCCGAGGTGCGCAAGGCCGAGGCCCTGCGGAGCCGGATCGACGACCTCGCGGTCCTCTTCGAGCTGGCCGAGGAGATGGACGACCCGGACACCCGGGCCGAGGCCGAGACCGAGCTCACGGCCGTCCGCAAGGCCCTCGACGAGATGGAGGTCCGCACCCTCCTGTCCGGCGAGTACGACGAGCGCGAGGCGCTGGTCAACATCCGCGCCGAGGCCGGCGGCGTCGACGCCTCCGACTTCGCCGAGCGCCTCCAGCGCATGTACCTGCGCTGGGCCGAGCGCCACGGCTACTCGACCGAGGTCTACGAGACCTCGTACGCGGAGGAGGCCGGCATCAAGTCGACCACCTTCGTGGTCAAGGCCCCCTACGCCTACGGCACCCTCTCCGTCGAGCAGGGCACCCACCGCCTGGTCCGCATCTCGCCCTTCGACAACCAGGGCCGCCGCCAGACCTCCTTCGCCGGCGTCGAGATCCTCCCGGTCGTCGAGCAGTCCGACCACGTCGACATCGACGAGTCGGAGCTCCGCATCGACGTCTACCGCGCGTCCGGCCCCGGCGGCCAGGGCGTCAACACCACCGACTCGGCCGTGCGCATCACGCACCTCCCGACCGGCATCGTCGTCTCCTGCCAGAACGAGCGCTCCCAGATCCAGAACAAGGCGAGCGCCATGAACGTCCTGCAGGCCAAGCTCCTGGAGCGCCAGCGCCAGGAGGAGCGCGCCAAGATGGACGCGCTCAAGGGCGACGGCGGCAGCTCCTGGGGCAACCAGATGCGCTCGTACGTCCTCCACCCGTACCAGATGGTCAAGGACCTCCGTACGGAGTTCGAGGTCGGCAACCCGCAGGCCGTCCTGGACGGCGAGATCGACGGCTTCCTCGAGGCGGGCATCCGCTGGCGCAAGCAGCAGGAGCAGGCGCAGTAACGGCCGCCCCTTCCGTACGCGTAACCAGGCCCCGCTCACCGCACGAGGTGAGCGGGGCCCGGTGTACAGGAAGCCGGCCTCAGAGCGGAAGATCGTCAGGCAGCACCCGGAACGCCTTGTGGCGGCCCAGTGGGCGTACGGCGCGGAAGTCGCGACGGTCGAGGGTGAGGATCGCGTCGGTGTCGTAGTCGGCGGCGAGCGCCACATTCACGGCATCGGCGAGATCCAGATCCAGCCCTGCGTACCGCGCCCGCAGCGACTGCGCGGCCCCCAGATGGTTGTCCGTGACCTCGGGGACACTGACGCGTCCGCGCCTCAACCAGTGCCGGATGTCGTCGACCGCGCTGATCGCCGCCGTCCGGCCGAGCTCCCGAGTCGCCACGTGGTCGAGTTCTGCGAGCAGCAGGGGGGAGATGACCAGCAGCCCGGCGGCCATGATCGCCTCACCGGCCGCCTGGTGCTCGGGATGCGTCGAGTCGAGCGCGGCGAGCAGCCCCGACGTATCGGCGACGACGATGATCACGCGGTGGTCCCCGCCTCGCCCGTGACGCCGTCCGCGACCGCGTCCCGCACCTCGTCCCGCGAGAGCGTCCGCCCCGCCCCCTCGAAGGTACGCGAGAAGAGCGGCTCGTCCCACACCCGATTGGCCATGGCCGCGAGGTGGATACCCTGCCGGATTATCTCCGCCTCGCTGATACCGCGCCGCTTGGCAGCTTCCTTGATGAGCGCGAGGTCCGCGGGGTCGGCGTAGACGTTGGTTCGCTTCATCGACATGTACCAACAGTAGTCCATGTGGTGGGCGGATCGCCCGGTCAGGAGGGGCAGGCCGAGCTAGGCGCCCTGAAGGGCGATGGTGGCAGCTGCTGGGGAAAGCAGATGTGCTCGTGCGCCCTCCACTCGTACCGGATGGTCAAGGACCTCTGCACGGCCCCCGATCCATTTGCGGCGTTCTGCGGCCTGCTGGCGAGGGTGATGTGCGGCCGCCTCTGCGCGGTCCGGGATGCAGTCCCGACAGTCGTGCCAGGTGAAGTTCCCGGTGTGAGCGGCCTGAGCAACGTGACGGTTGAGGTTCACTCTGTCAGTGACCTGTTGGCCTTGGTTCGCGCTGTCTTGTGTGCGCGGGTGGGGGAGGGACCAGGGTGGTTGAGGCCGGGTTCGCTCGAGTCCGACTTGGTGCGGCTGATGGGGACGCGACGTTGGATTCGCGGGCGCAAGCGACGGACGGACGATTCTGACGCTTTGTCGACATGGGAACTGGTGCGGTGAGTGCGGGAGTTCCGGGTTTACGTCACAGTTGCATCCCCGCATGGCGGGCAGACGGTGATCTTTCGGGCATCGCACGCGCAACGACCTTGACGCACCCTCGGAAACTCGAAAGGGTGGCCCGCGGCATGCGTATTTCTGGGGCGCGTGTGAACGGGGGCAGGTCCAGCGCGTGTGTGACGGCCCCCGGTGTCCGTAGCCCCGAGCGCGGCTCTACAGACGATTTCAGCTACTGGGGGTAGCAGCCAGATGACCAAGAAGACGCGGGTCCGCGTCGCGCGGATAGCTGCCGGTGCCGTGATCGCGGCCGGCGCGTCGCTCACCGTTGCCGGTGCCGCCCAGGCCGTGAACGGCATCGAGGCCGAGGTCACGGTGACCAACGAGGGCCTGGACGCCGGCCTCGGCATCGGGGACTCGGAGGGCAACACGTCCGTCGGAACCACCGAGGGCACCTCGACCGGCACGTCCACGGGCACGTCCACCGGTACCTCGACGGGTACGTCCACCGGTACCTCGACGGGTACGTCGACCGGTACGTCCACGGGCACCTCGACCGGTACCTCGACGGGTACGTCCACCGGCACGTCCGACGGCGGTACCTCGACGGGTACGTCCACGGGCACGTCGACCGGTACCTCGACGGGTACGTCGACCGGCACGTCCACGGGCACCTCGACCGGTACCTCGACGGGCACGTCCACCGGTACCTCGGCGGGCACCTCGACCGGTACTTCCACCGGTACCTCGACGGGTACGTCCACGGGCACCTCGACCGGTACGTCCACCGGTACCTCGGCGGGCACCTCGACCGGTACGTCCACCGGCACCTCGGCCGGTACCTCGACCGGTACGTCCACCGGCACCTCGACCGGTACGTCGACGGGCACCTCCGCCGGCACGTCCACCGGTACCTCGGCCGGCACCTCCGCCGGTAACGGCAACAACGGTGGCAACGGCAACAACGGCGGGTCCGGCGACAACGGCGGGTCCGGTGACAACGGCGGCCAGGGCGGCAACGGCGGCAACGGTGGGTCCTCCACCGACGGCGGCGCCGGCACCTGCACCGTCGACCTCGACGGCGCCGAGTGCGTCGACAACAACCCCGGCACCAACAACGCCGGCTCGCAGCCCGTCGAGCAGGGCAAGGCCAAGGAGGAGCTGGCCGAGACCGGCGCCGCCGAGACCTCGTTCCTGATCATCGGTGCCGCCACCATGATCGCCGGTGGCATCGGCTTCCGCTTCCTGCCGCGCCTCGTGGGCGGTGGCCGCGCCGCCGTCTGAGCCCTGAGCCCCGGCCGTCAGGCCATAAGGGTCACGGACGGCCGGTGACGGCACACAGAAGGGCCGGAGGTGCTTCCCAGCACCTCCGGCCCTTCCACGTACTCCCAGGGGCCCCTATGCGCCCCGCACCGCCGCCAGCAGGGCCATCGCCGCCACGAGGGCGATCACCAGGGCCAGCAGCATCGCCGGGGTCAGGCCCGACGGCTGGGGCAGTCGCTCGCGGTTCGCGCGGCAGACGGGACAACGGCCCTCCGCGACGGGGGCCGCGCAGTTGGCGCACACCAATCGGTCATAGGTCATGCGCTCTCCTCCTCCCGCACAGGGGTCTGACAAGAAGAACGCTCCGGGTGACCCGCGCGTTCCCCCTACCACTGTGCCAGCTCCGGAGCTTTTCGGCGCGCCCCGAGCGACCACGAGCGCAAGGACGAAAAGGATAAAGCACACAAGCCCGGACCGCGACTGCGCGGGCCATCCCCGTTCGCGTATGGTCACGCACACCTACTCCCGGCCGACCGTGGTGCATCCGTGATCCGATTCGACAACGTCTCCAAGTCCTATCCGAAGCAGAACCGCCCCGCGCTCCGGGACGTCTCCCTGGAGATCGAGAAGGGGGAGTTCGTCTTCCTCGTCGGTTCCTCCGGCTCCGGAAAGTCGACCTTCCTGCGGCTGATCCTGCGCGAGGAGCGCGCCAGCCACGGACAGGTGCACGTCCTGGGCAAGGACCTGGCCCGGCTCTCCAACTGGAAGGTGCCGCACATGCGCCGCCAACTGGGCACCGTCTTCCAGGACTTCCGCCTCCTGCCCAACAAGACCGTCGCCGAGAACGTGGCCTTCGCCCAGGAGGTCATCGGCAAGCCGCGCGGCGAGATCCGCAAGGCCGTGCCCCAGGTGCTCGACCTGGTCGGCCTGGGCGGCAAGGAGGACCGCATGCCGGGCGAGCTGTCCGGCGGTGAGCAGCAGCGCGTCGCCATCGCCCGGGCCTTCGTCAACCGCCCGATGCTGCTGATCGCCGACGAGCCCACCGGCAACCTCGACCCGCAGACCTCCGTCGGCATCATGAAGCTGCTCGACCGCATCAACAGGACAGGGACCACCGTCGTCATGGCGACCCACGACCAGAACATCGTCGACCAGATGCGCAAGCGCGTCATTGAGCTCGAAAAGGGCCGCCTCGTCCGTGACCAGGCGCGCGGCGTCTACGGCTACCAGCACTGACGGGCGGGGGTACTCACATGCGCGCTCAGTTCGTGCTCTCGGAGATCGGGGTCGGTCTCCGGCGCAACCTCACGATGACCTTCGCCGTCATCGTGTCCGTGGCCCTCTCGCTCGCCCTCTTCGGCGGCGCGCTGCTCATGCGCGAGCAGGTCAGCACGATGAAGGACTACTGGTACGACAAGGTCAACGTCTCCATCTTCCTCTGCAACAAGAGCGACGGCGCCACCTCGGCCAAGTGCGCCAAGGGCGCGGTCACCGCGCAGCAGAAGGAGCAGATCGAGGCCGACCTGAAGAAGATGGACATCGTCGAGACGGTCCACCACGAGACCGCCGACGAGGCCTACAAGCACTACAAGGAGCAGTACGGCGACACGGCCATCGCCTCGGTGGTGACGCCGGATCAGATGCAGGAGTCGTTCCGGGTCAAGCTGAAGGACCCGGAGAAGTACAAGGTGGTCGCGACCGCCTTCGCGGGCCGTGACGGCGTGGAGTCGGTCCAGGACCAGCGCAACATCCTGCAGAACCTCTTCGACCTGATGAACGGCATGAACATCGCCGCCCTCGGCGTCATGGGCCTCATGCTGGTCATCGCGCTGATGCTGATCGTCAACACGGTGCGCGTCTCCGCCTTCAGCCGCCGCCGCGAGACCGGCATCATGCGGCTCGTCGGCGCGACCAACTTCTACATCCAGATGCCGTTCATCATGGAGGCCGCCTTCGCCGGACTCCTCGGCGGCGCCGTCGCCTGCGTGATGCTCCTCGTCGGCCGGTACTTCCTGATCGACCACGGCATCGCACTCGCCGAGAAGATGCAGCTCGTCAACTTCATCGGCTGGGACGCCGTCTTCGCCAAGCTGCCCCTCGTCCTCGCGATCGGCCTGCTGATGCCGGCCCTGGCGGCCTTCGTCGCCCTGCGCAAGTACCTGAAGGTGTGACGGTTCCCTCGCGTTGCGTGTGCGGCGTCGTCCGGCCAACGGCCGTACGGCGCCGTCCGCTTGTCCTAGAGTGGGCGACATGCGTGCCGGTGCCGGCCCCGAGTTCTGTCGACGGCCCCGCGGAGTCCTCCGTGGGGCCGCCCTGACGTTGGTCTTCGCCGGAGTGCTCGGTACGGCCGCGGCGACCGGTTCCCTGCCGCGCCGGGAGCAGGCGTACGAACCGGCGTCCGCGCCCGTGGCGGCCGAACGGGCCCGGGCGGACCGGGACACCGCCGACCGGGGCACCGTCGACCGGGCCGCGCTCGCCCGGGCCGCCGCCGAGGCCATGGCCGACGGCAAGTCGGGCACCGAGGCGGCGGAGGAGTTCGTCAGCCGCAGCGGGGACCGCTGGGGCGTGGTGTACGACAAGCGGGAGTACGCCGAGTTCGAGCAGGCCCTCGACGGCACGTACACCGGCGTGGGGCTCTCCGCCCGCAAGGCCGGGCCCGACCGGGTGGCGATCAGCCGGGTGCAGGCCGGCGGGCCCGCCGCGCGGGCCGGGCTGCGGCCGGGCGACCGGCTCACCACCGTCGACGGCCGCCCGGTCGGTGGCCTCTCCGTCTCCGAGGTCGTCGCGCGCTTGCGCGGCGGCGCCCCCGGCTCCACCGTCGTCCTGGGTCTCGAACGCGGCCGGGCCGCCTGGACCGCGACCCTGCGCAGGGCGCGGCTCGCGACCGATCCGGTCACCGTCCGCCGGCTCGACGACGGCGCCGTCCTGATCCGGGTGTCCGCCTTCACCAAGGGCACCGGGGAGCGGGTACGGGCGGCGGTGCGCGCCGCGCCCGCCGGTGCCGGGGTGCTGCTCGACCTGCGCGGCAACTCCGGCGGCCTGCTCGCGGAGGCCGCGACCGCCGCCTCCGCCTTCCTCGACGGCGGACTCGTCGCCACGTACGACGTCGACGGCGAACAGCGCGCGGTGTACGCGGAGGGCGGCGGCGACACCGGGCGGCCCCTGGTGGCGCTGGTGGACGGCGGCACGATGAGCGCGGCCGAGCTGCTGACCGGCGCGCTGAAGGACCGGGGCCGGGCGGTCACGGTCGGTTCGCGCACCTTCGGCAAGGGCGCGGTGCAGATGCCGAGCACGCTGCCGGACGGCTCCGTGGCCGAGCTGACCGTCGGGCACTACCGGACGCCCGCCGGGCACGCGGTCGACGGCCGCGGCATCGTCCCGGACCTCGTGGTCCGCGACGCGGGCGGCGACCGGGCCGAGCAGCGGGCCCGTACGGTATTGAGTGGCCTCGGAGGGGGCTCGTAGTGCGAAAATGACCGCACTATGGCAAAGGGACTCGTCAACGTGCAGGGCAAGCCTGCGAAGAAGAAGAGCCAGGACAAGGGGCCGGAGCGCAAGCTCATCGCGCAGAACAAGAAGGCGCGGCACGACTACCACATCCTCGACACCTACGAGTGCGGCCTGGTGCTCATGGGCACCGAGGTGAAGTCGCTGCGGATGGGCCGGGCGTCGCTCGTCGACGGCTTCGTCCAGATCGACGGCGGAGAGGCCTGGCTGCACAACATCCACGTCCCGGAGTACTCCCAGGGCAGCTGGACCAACCACTCGGCGAAGCGGAAGCGCAAGCTGCTGCTGCACCGGGCGGAGATCGACAAGCTGGCGCAGAAGTCCTCCGAGACGGGTCACACGATCGTGCCCCTCGCGCTGTACTTCCTGGGCGGCCGGGTCAAGTGCGAGATCGCGCTCGCCAAGGGCAAGAAGGAGTACGACAAGCGGCAGACGCTGCGGGAGAAGCAGGACACGCGCGAGGCGAGCCGCGCCATCGCGGCGGCGCGCCGCCGTGAGCGGGCGGCGAAGCTCGCCGCTGGCTGACCGCCGGGGCCGACCGCCGGGCCGGCCACTGGGCCCGGGCCGACCGCTGGACCGACCGCTGGACCGACCGCCGGGAATACGCTGGCACGCGTGGCCGTTGGTCACGTACGATGGGCCACGCACCTCACCGAGGGTGCGCGGATTGAAAAATCAACATGGGGATGATCGGTTTCGACAGCGGATGTCGAAGCAGGGGAAGCGTGTCGAGGAAGCGGCAATGATCTCGTTAACCACGCGCCGAAACCAATAATCGCCAACACCAAGCGCGATTCCTTCGCCCTCGCTGCCTAAGTAGCGACTCGCGAAGTGTCAGCCCGGGGCTGTTCCCGACCCGGATCCTGGCATCATGCAGGGAACTAAACCTTGATCCCGGTCACGGGGTGAAGAGGGAAATCAAACAGTGACTGAGCCCGTTCCGGACTTGTCTGGGTGATCCGGAGGGCCGAGAAACTCGTACCAGACTGCACACGGAGAAGCCCTGGTTCCGCACCGTTGGACGCGGGTTCGATTCCCGCCATCTCCACTTCATCCCATGTGGGCACAGGCCCGGTGGTCGTACGCGACCGCCGGGCCTTTGTCATGCCGGGTGGAGTTCAGTGCGGTAGCGGGCCTTGATGATCACGACTTCCTTGTCGTCGGCCCGGTACACGAGCCCTTCAAGGGGGAGCTGTCCGGCTACTGGTCCCGCCGCGTGGACGACGAACACCGCCTCGCTGTCTCGTCACTCGACTCGCCCCCTGCCCACCCGGGCCGCCAGGCACAGGGTCAGGGCCAGGGCTGCCGCCGTCGGGGGGATCAGGTAGCCGTAGGTGGTCGAGGGGGCGTGGTCCGCGAGCCAGCCGCCGGTGGCCGAGCCGGTGGCGATGCCGCCGAGCAGGGCGGTGACGGCGAGGGTCATGCCCTCGTTGAGCTGGGCCGCCGGGGTCAGGCGCTGGACGAGGGACATGCCCGTGACCATCGTCGGGGCGATCGCCATGCCCGCCGCCAGCAGGGCGCCCGCGAGGACGAACAGGGAGCCCGTGAGGGCGGCGAGCAGCGGCAGGGCCATCAGGACGGTCATCGCGGCGAGGCAGCTCGCGAGCCGGGCCGAGCGGCGGGCGCGGCCGTAGACCAGGCCGGCCGCGCAGGAGCCGGCGGCCTGGAGGGCGAGCACGGGGCCGGCGACGGGCCCGTCCACGTACGCGAGGGTGACCACCTCCATCGCGCCGAAGATCGCGCCGGTGGCGAGGAAGACCGCGAGCAGCGCCGGCATGCCCGGGGCGCGCAGCGGGGAGCCGGCGCTGGTGCGCGGGGCGACCGGCGGCTCGGTGGCGCGCTGCGCGGCGAACAGCAGCACTCCGGTGAGGAAGAGGACGGCGGCGACCAGGGTGCCCGCCTCCGGGAACAGCGCCGAGCAGAGGAACGCGGCGAGCACCGGGCCGAGCATGAAGCACAGCTCGTCGGCGGCCTGTTCGAAGGCGTTGGCGGTGTGCAGGGCGTTCGGGTCGTCCTTCAGGAGGTGGGCCCAGCGGGCCCGGGACATGCCGCCGGTGTTGGGCGCGGTGGCGCTCAGCACGGCCGTGGCGGCCAGCACCCAGGCCGGGGCGTGGCTGTACGCGCCCAGCAGCAGGAGCAGCTGACCGAGGACGGCCCAGACGGTGGCGGGCACGGCGATGCGGGCCTGGCCGTGGCGGTCGACGAGCCGGGCGATCCAGGGCGCGGTGAGCGCCCCGGCGACCAGGCCGGCCGCGCTGACGGCCCCGGCGAGGGCGTAGGAGCCGTACCCCTCCGCGATCATGACGACCGTGCTGACGCCGAACATGCCCATGGGCAGCCGGGCGATGAGGTTGCCGGCGGTGAAGGCGCGGGCCCCGGGGACGGTGAAGAGGCGGAGGTAGGGGTTGGCGGGCGGTCGGGGCGCGGTCTCGCGGTAGCGGGGGGCGAGGGCGGGGCCGGTGGGGGTCAGCGTCAGATGGTCGGAGGGCGGCATGGATCAAGGCTCATTTGGCATGGCCCTGTCGGTCCAACACCTATTCGGTGGCGATTCACGCGTTCGGGTTGTTAACTGCGGCGGTGAGCACCCCGAGCACCCCGAGCCCTCCAAGCACCCCGAGCCCTCCAAGCACGTCCCGCGCCACGTCCCGCGCCGCCTCCTCCGTCGGACAGCGCACCGACGTCGACCCCCGGCTGCTGCGCGCCTTCGTCGCCGTCGCCGAGGAGCTCCACTTCACCCGTGCCGCCGGCCGGCTCTTCGTCGCCCAGCAGGCCCTCAGCCGGGACGTGCGGCGGCTCGAACGGGAGCTGGGCGCCGAACTGTTCGTACGGACCACCCGCCAGGTCACCCTCACCCCCGACGGCGAACGGCTCCTCCCGTACGCCCGCGCGGTCCTCGCCGCGCACGACGAGCTCGCCGACGCCTTCCGCGGCGTTCCCCGCCCCCTCCTCGTCGACCTCAACAGCCCCGGCCTCGGCCACGAGTCCGTGCTCCACCGCGCCCGCGAACTCGCCCCCGAGCTGGAGCTCATGGCCCGCTACGAGAGCGGACTGACCGGCGCCGTCCGCGAGATCCTGGCCGGCCGGCTCGACGCCTCCTTCGGACGGTACGGGGGGCTCGCGCCCGAGCTGCGGGCCGGCCTGGACACGCAGTTCGTGCGGTACGAGCCGATGGCCGTGCTGCTGCCCGAGGACGACCCGCTTGCCGAGCTGCCCGCCGTCCCGCTCGCCGCCCTCGCCGGCCGGGACGTCTACGCGGGCGCCGGCAACGACCGCACGCCCGAGTGGACCGACCTCGCCGCCCGGCTGTTCGCCGGCCGGGGCATCCGGGTCGCGCCGCCCGCGCCGCTGGCCGTCGGCAAGGAGGAGTTTCGCCGGATCATGGAGAAGGCCCGCGTCTCGGTGCTCGCCGTCGTCGACTTCCCGCCCATGCCGGGCAGCGTCCTGCGGCCCCTGGCCGACCCCGTACCGCTGTCGCCCGTGAGCCTGGTGTGGCGCCGGGGGCTGCGGCATCCCGGCCTCGACGCCCTGCGCCGCGCCGCCGCCGAGCTCGCCGCCCGCGAGGGCTGGCACGTCCGGCCGCCCGGCTCCTGGCTGCCGGAGGGCGAGCCGGGCCTCCCGGACGCGGCGTAGCCGCCGTACGGGCTGGGCGCCGTACGGGGACCAGGGCGGTCGGCGGGGACGAGGGCGGGGGCAGTCGGCGGGGGCGGGGGCGCTCACAGCAGTCCCGTGCTCCGGGTGAGAGCAAGGTTCCGTACCCGTCACCTCACGGCACCGCCCTGAAACGCGGCCTTTCTAGCGTCGGCCCCACAGGGACCCGAGCACTGGGGCAAGGGGACCGACAGCGTGGAGGTGCGAGATGGGCGGCCGGTGGATCGAACGCTGGGAGCCGGAGGACGAGACCTTCTGGCGTGAACAGGGGGAGCGGATCGCGCGCCGGAACCTGTGGTTCTCGGTGCTGGCGGAGCACATCGGCTTCTCGATCTGGAGCCTGTGGTCCGTCATGGTCCTCTTCATGGGGCCCCAGTACGGCGTCGACCCGGCGGGCAAGTTCTTCCTCATCGCCACGGCCACCGTCGTCGGCGCCTTCATCCGCATCCCGTACACCTTCGCCGTCGCCCGCTTCGGCGGCCGCAACTGGACGATCTTCAGCGCCCTGCTGCTCCTGCTGCCGACGGGCCTCGCCTACGCGGTGATGGAGCCGGGCACCTCGTACGGCACCTTCGTGCTCGTCGCCGCCCTCACCGGCGTCGGCGGCGGCAACTTCGCCTCGTCCATGACCAACATCAACGCCTTCTTTCCGCTGCGGAAGAAAGGCTGGGCGCTCGGCCTGAACGCGGGCGGCGGCAACATCGGCGTCCCCGTCGTCCAGCTCGTCGGCCTTCTCGTCATCGGCACCGCCGGAGCGATGCACCCGAGGATCGTCCTCGGCGTCTACCTTCCGCTGATCGTCGTCGCCGCCGTGTGCGCCGCGCTGTTCATGGACAACCTGGCGCCCGTCAGGAACGACACCGGCGCCGTCAAGGAGGCCGTGAAGGCCCGCCACACCTGGATCATGGCCTTCCTCTACATCGGCACCTTCGGCTCCTTCATCGGCTACAGCTTCGCCTTCGGCCTGGTGCTCCAGACCCAGTTCGGGCGCACCCCGCTCCAGGCCGCCTCGCTCACCTTCATCGGCCCGCTGCTCGGCTCGCTCGTCCGTCCGGTCGGCGGCGCGCTCGCCGACCGGCACGGCGGCGCCCGCATCACCCTGGCCACCTTCGCCGCCATGGCCCTCGCCGCCGGGGTCGTCCTCTACGCCTCGGTCGTGGAGTCCCTCGCCCTCTTCCTGGTCGGCTTCATCGGCCTCTTCGTCCTCAGCGGCCTCGGCAACGGCTCCACGTACAAGATGATCCCGGCGATCTTCCTCACCCAGGGGCACCGCAAGGGCCTCGCGGGCGAGGAGGCCGAGGCGTACGGCCGGCGCCTGTCCGGTGCCTCGATGGGGCTCATCGGCGCGGTCGGCGCGCTCGGCGGCCTCGGCATCAACCTCGCCTTCCGCCAGTCCTTCCTCACCGTCGGCTCCGGCACCGCCGCCTTCGTCGCCTTCCTCGCCTTCTACGCGGCGTGCATGCTGGTCACCTGGGCGGTATACCTTCGCCGGCCCTCCGCCGTGGCCCCCGTCCCGGACACCGCCGCCGGAGCGGAACAGCGGCGCGCACCCGCCGAGGTATGAGTCACAGTGGGCCCGTACGGCCGTAACGACCAGGAAATACGCGCGAACCGAGACCGACACGCGGCCCCGGCAGTCTCGGCCGACAGGGACGAGCACGACAGGGGCGAGCACGACATGGGCGAACAGCACGACATGGACGAGCGCCACACGGGCGAGAACGAGACGCGCGAGAACGGGACGGGGGAGAACGGGACGCGCGAGAACGGGACGGGCGAGAACGAGACGCGCGAGAACGGGACGGGCCGGCCGGGTGGGTCCGGTGGGCGCGCGGCGGGCGGCGGCGGGCGCGGGGCCGGCGGGCCGGGCGAGCAGGGGCCCCTGGCCGGCTTCACCGTCGGGGTCACGGCGGCCCGGCGCGCGGACGAGCTGATCGCGCTGCTGCGCCGCCGCGGCGCGGGCGTCGTCCACGGCCCCGCGCTGCGGATCGTGCCCCTGGCCGACGACACCGAGCTGCTCGCCGCGACCAAGGACCTCATCGACCACGCCCCGGACGTCGTCGTCGCCACCACGGCGATCGGCTTCCGCGGCTGGGTCGAGGCCGCCGACGGCTGGGGCTTCGGCGAACAGCTCGTCGACCGGCTCCGCGGGGTCGAACTGCTCGCCCGCGGCCCCAAGGTGAAGGGCGCCGTGCGGGCGGCCGGGCTCACCGAGTCCTGGTCGCCGTCCTCGGAGTCCATGGCCGAGGTCCTCGACCGGCTCCTCGACGAGGGCGTCGCGGGGCGGCGGATCGCCCTCCAGCTGCACGGCGAGCCGCTGCCCGGCTTCGTGGAGGCGCTGTGCGCGGCCGGCGCGGAGGTCGTGCCCGTCCCCGTCTACCGCTGGATGCCGCCCGAGGACATCGCCCCGCTCGACCGGCTGCTCGACGCGACCGTGGGCCGCGCCCTGGACGCCGTGACCTTCACCAGCGCCCCGGCTGCCGCCTCCCTGCTCGACCGGGCGCGCGACCGCGGGCTCCTCGACGAGCTCCTCGCCGCCCTGCGGCACGACGTGCTTCCGGTCTGCGTCGGCCCCGTGACGGCGCTTCCGCTGCAGGCCCTCGCCGTCGACACCCACCAGCCCGAGCGCTTCCGGCTCGGCCCCCTCGTCCAGCTCCTGTGCCAGGAGCTGCCCGCCCGGGCCCGGGTGCTGCCGGTCGCCGGCCACCGCATCGAGATCCGCGGCCACGCGGTCCTCGTCGACGGCGCCCTGCGCCCGGTCCCGCCGGCCGGCATGGCCCTGCTCGGCCTGCTCGCCCGCCGCCCCGGCTGGGTCGTCGGCCGCCCCGAACTCCTCCGCGCCCTGCCGGGCGCGGGCCGCGACGAGCACGCCGTCGAGACGGCGATGGCCCGCCTCCGCACGGCCCTGGGCGCACCGAAGCTGATCCAGACGGTGGTCAAACGGGGCTACCGACTGGCCCTCGACCCGGCGGCGGACACGAAGTACGGGGCGGGCGAGGGGACGTAGGGGGTCCGCACCCACCGGTGCGCCCGCGCGATTACCGTACGCGGATGACCAAGATCCCCGACAACGTCCGCATCCGACCGGGCACCCCCGCCGACGCCGCCGCCCTCGCCGACGCACTGCTCCGCAACCGGGCGTACCTGCGGCCCTGGGAGCCGCGGTGGAGCGAGACCTACTACACGGCCGAGGGGCAGGCGGCACGGCTCGGCGACGGACGGCCGCGGTGGTTCGCCGTGGTCGACGGGCCGGGCAGGGCCGACGGACCGGGCAGCGCTGACGGGGCAGGCAGGGCCGACAGGGGCGGCGGTGCGCACGGTGTCGGCGGCGCGGATGATGCCGGCGGTGCGCACGGTGTCGGCGGTGCGGAGGGTGCCGGCGGTGGGCACGGTGTGGGCGGTGCGGGTGAGGTGATCGTCGGGTCGGTCACGCTGTCCGGGATCGCGCTCGGCCCCTTCCGCAGCGCCTCGCTCGGCTACTGGGTCGCCGAGGACCACGCGGGACGCGGCCTGGCCACCGCCCTGGTCGAGGAGGCGTGCCGGGCCGCCCGCGAGGAGCTCGGCCTGCACCGGATCGAGGCCTGCACCCTGCTCCACAACCACGCCTCCCAGCGGGTCCTCGACAAGTGCGGCTTCGAGCGGATCGGCACCGCGCCCCGCTATCTCCACATCGACGGCGACTGGCGCGACCACCACCTCTTCCAGCGCGTCCTGCACGACGACCCGCCGCCGGCCCTCTCGTAGGAGCCCAGCCGTCCCAGGGTGCCGATGCTTCAGTGCTCCGCCCGCAGCATCGGCACCCTCGGGTGGGACTTCCCGGGGCCCGGCCGGAACAACATGATGATCAGACGGGCGCCGGGGGCCGTGAGTGGCTGGGCGGCACAGATGCTGACGTGGCCCGGGCCGTGGAGGGCGTGGTGGAGCGGCCGTTCGTCGCCGTCCGGGTGGATGTGGGCGCCGCCCGCCTCCCACATCGGGCCGAGGTCCCGGTCCGCGCGCACCTCCCGCTCGATCCGGCGCAGGGTCTCGTCCTCCGGGCGCGCGGCGAGTGCGGCGCGCAGCTGCGGCAGGACCAGCGGGGCCCACACGGTGTGCCAGTCGACGAGGGTCGTCTCGCGGGCCTCCTGGTCGAGGAGCATCCACCGCATGGTGTTCGCGGGGACCCGGCGCCCCGGGTGCATGTCGGCGAAGTGCCGGTTGTGGGCGAGCAGGTTGCAGGAGGCATCGGTGACGTACGCCATGTGGCCGATGCCGTCGACGGCCTCCTGCCACACCCCGGGGACCTCCAGGCCGGAGGAAGGGGTGAGCGGTCCGGGCGGGTCGCCGATCCCCGCGTACCGGCAGAGCATCACCCACTCCTGCTCGTTGAGGCCGAAGAGGCGGCCGACCTGCCGCAGGTAGTCGGCGGGCGGGTTCGGATAGCGGCCGGTCTCCAGGCGGTTGTACGTGTCGACCGCACGGCAGGTCAGCTCGTCGACCTGCTGCTGGGACAGGCCGCGGGCGCGCCGGCCGCGGCCGGTCGGCCGGGAGAGGCCGTGGGACTCGGGTGCGATCAGTTCACGGCGTTCCTTCAGAAGGGCCCGTAGCGCCGTCTTGTTCACCACACCCCCCATATGTCCGTGCGCGAATTACTAGGAAAAACGGTCCGTAGATAATAAACAGTTGAACGTTCATGCTGTGGGTGCCCCGCGCTGACCTGCGGGGACACCATGTCAACCGGACGGCACGCCCCCGAGCAGTCCGGTTGCCGCCGGCCCGGGCGGCTCCCCCGTACGCCCGGGCCGGCCCCCCCTTTCCCGGACGCCCTCGCTTCTCCCGGCGCCCCTCTCCCCGCGCCCCTTCCCCGCTTCCGGGTCCCCGCCCCGCTACGGCTCCAGCGCCCGGCGCAGCCGCTCCAGCCACTCCTCGGCCGTACCCCGCACCCGTGGGTGCTCGGCGCGGAAGGCCTCCCAGTCGGCGGGCGGCAGCACGATCTGCCGTCGGCCCGGCGCGCACCCGTCCGGCTCGCACCCGTCCGGGGTGCCCAGGCCCGGGGCCTCGACGTCCGGCCGGTCGCCGAAGACGCCGAAGACCCTGCGCAGCAGCGCGCGCGAGGGCGGGGCGCCCTCCGCCTCCGCGAGGAGCACCGCGTCGTAGAGGTCCTTGGCCCGCGCCCGCCCCTCCGTCGCCGAGTCCTCGTACAGCCACAGCAGCTTCCAGGCCAGCGACAGCGCGCGCCCGGCGGTCCGCACCACGGTCCGCCCCGAGCCGTCCCCGCGCGGCACCGCCGTCAGGACCGGCGGCTCCGGGAGCCGTTCGTCGCGGGCGAAGTCCAGCCGCACCCGGCCCGGCGGCAGGTCCGGCGGGAGGGCCTGCGCCGTCCAGGGCACGACGAGGCGGATGCCCGGACAGTCGTACGCCGTGTAGGTCCACGTCCCGTCGACACGGGCGCCGTCCGCGTCGAGCACCACACCGGGCGCGGCCACCGGGTTCTCCCGCACCAGGGCGAGCAGGACCTCGTGCGGCGCGGTGGTCTCCGGCTCCACCGGCGCTTCCGGCTCGACGACCCAGCGCAGCCCCTCGGGCGGCAGCCGTGGGTGCAGGCCACGGGTCTCGAACTCCTCGAAGGTCCAGATCTCGTAGCGGCCGGCGCCGTCGGCCGCCTCGGGCCACTGCTGGACGGTCGCGAGCTCGTCCACGTACGGGTAGGGATGCGCGGGATCCAGCGGGACCAGCAGCGGCGGCGGCACGATCCAGTCGAGATCGGCGGGCTCCCGCGCCTCGGCCCCCACCCAGGCCGGCATGACCGCGCTGCCCCGCAGCACCAGCTCGTCCCCGAGCGGCGAGCCGGCGACGAGCCGGACCAGATGGTCGAGCGCGGCCCGGTGCGCGGCACGCCACCGGTCGTCACCCCAGCCGCCCACCTCGCCCGCCGCGCCGGCCGGACCCACCTCGCCGGCCGGACCCGCCTCGCCGGCCGGACCCGCCGCGCCCGCCTCGTCCGCCTCGTCCGCCGCGCCCGCCGGACCCGCCTCGCCCTTCTCGGCCGGCTCCTCGTCCACGTCCCCTCCCACGTCCTCCCACGTCCTCCCCCGTCCTGCCAGGTCCTCCCGCGACCTCCCCTGAACGGACGCTACCGGCGGCCACCGACAACCAGCGCGCCCCGGACCCACCCCGCCCGCCGCCCGCCACCGCGCCGGCCGCTGCCCACCACGCCACCACACCGCCGGCCCCCCGCCCCCCCGCCACCGGCCCCGACCCACCACCCGTCCCGATACGCCACCCCCTGACACGGCACCAGGCCTGACACGGCCCCACCCGGTGGCGTAGCCTCGAAGGCTGCCCAGTGCACGTCAGAAGGGGGCCCGGTGGCCGCGCAGGAAGCCGTCGACACGGTCAGGGACCGCGAGATCGGTGTCGAACAGGAACATCTGGATCGGGTCTACCACCGCCTCGAGGAGAAGATCCACGAGGCGGAGTTCCTGATGAACGACGCCGCCCAGCGGGGCCAGGTCGGCACGCCCGGCGCCCTCGCCGAGCGCGACGCCCAGGTCTTCCGCGCCGGAATCCACCTCAACCGGCTCAACAACGAGTTCGAGGACTTCCTCTTCGGCCGCATCGACCTCCTCTACGGCAAGGACGGCAAGAAGGGCCCCGACGGCGCCTACACCTCCGTCGAGCCCGCCGAGGACGCCGTACGGACCGAGGGCGGCCAGCAGTACGCCGAGATCGGCGAGACCCTGCACATCGGCCGGATCGGCGTCCTGGACGCCGACTACTCCCCGCTGGTCATCGACTGGCGGGCGCCCGCCGCCGCCCCGTTCTACCGCTCCACCCCCGTCGACCCCGGCCGGGTCGTGCGCCGCCGCGTCATCCGCTCCAAGGGCCGCAAGGTCCTCGGCGTCGAGGACGACCTGATGCGCCCCGAGCTGAAGGCCACCCTCGACGGCCGCGAGCTGCCCGTCATCGGCGACGGCGCCCTCATGGCCGCGCTCGGCCAGGCCCGCAGTCACACCATGCGGGACATCGTGGCCTCCATCCAGGCCGAGCAGGACCTGGTCATCCGCGCCCCCGCCGCCTCCGTCACCTACGTCGAGGGCGGCCCCGGCACCGGCAAGACCGCCGTCGCCCTGCACCGCGCCGCCTACCTGCTCTACCAGGACCGGCGCCGTTACGCGGGCGGCATCCTCATCGTCTCGCCGACCCCGCTGCTCGTCTCGTACACCGAGGGCGTGCTGCCCTCGCTCGGCGAGGAGGGCCAGGTCGCCATCCGGGCGCTCGGCTCGCTCGTCGACGGGGCCGAGGCCGACGCGTACGACGAGCCCGCCGTCGCCCGGGTCAAGGGCTCCTCCCGGATGCTCGCCGTGCTGCGCAAGGCCGCCCGCGGCGCCCTGGAGACCCCCGCGCCGAAGGCCCAGCTCACCCTGGACGGGGACGACGAGGCCCCCGCCGCCCCGGCCGGCACCCCCGCCCTGCTGCGCGTCGTCGCCTTCGGCCGCCGCCTGGAACTCGGCGCCGACGAACTCAGGCGCATCCGCCACAACGTCCTCGGCGGTACCGCGCCCGTCAACCTGCTGCGCCCCCGCGCCCGCCGGCTGCTGCTCGACGCGCTGTACGCCAAGTCGGGCGCGGCCGGCCGGCACAGCGACCCCGAGCTCGCCGCCGAGCTGCGCTCCTCCTTCGACGAGGACGTGTCCACCGAGGACTCCTTCCTCGCCTTCCTGGACGCCTGGTGGCCCGAGCTCACCCCGCGCCGGGTCCTCGACGCCATGGCCGACGAGAAGCGGCTCGGCCGCTGGGCCCGCCGGATCCTCAACCCCGGCGAGGTCCGCCGGCTGGCCCGCTCGCTGCGCCGCCCCGGCCTGTCCGTGCACGACGTGGCCCTGCTCGACGAGCTCCAGACCCTCCTCGGCACCCCGGCGCGGCCCCGCAAGAAGCGGGAGTACGACCCGCTGGACCAGCTCACGGGCCTGGAGGAGCTCATGCCCGTACGGGAGGAGACGCAGCGGGAGCGGGCCGAGCGGCTCGCGGCCGAGCGCACCGAGTACGCGCACGTCATCGTCGACGAGGCCCAGGACCTCACGCCCATGCAGTGGCGGATGGTCGGCCGGCGCGGTCGGCACGCCACCTGGACCGTGGTCGGAGACCCCGCGCAGTCCTCCTGGTCCGACCCGGACGAGGCCGCCGCCGCCCGCGACGAGGCCCTCGGCACCCGGCCCCGGCGCCGTTTCGAGCTCACCGTGAACTACCGCAACCCGGCCGAGATCGCCGAGCTCGCCGCCAAGGTGCTCGCGCTCGCCATGCCCGGCAAGGAGTCGCCGAAGGCGGTGCGCTCCACCGGCGTCGAGCCGCGTTTCGTCGCGGTGGGGGACAAGGGCGAGCTGGCCGAAACCGTACGGTCCGAGGCGGAGCGGCTGCTGGAGCGGGTGGACGGCACGGTCGGCGTCGTCGTCGCCATGGACCGGCGCGCGGAGGCCGCCCGCTGGCTCGACGGGCTCGGCGACCGGGTGGTGGCGCTCGGCTCCCTGGAGGCGAAGGGCCTGGAGTACGACGCCACGGTGGTGGTCTCGCCCGCGGAGATCGCGGACGAGTCGCCGGCCGGCCTGCGGGTGCTCTACGTGGCGCTGACCCGGTCCACGCAGGCCCTGACGGTGGTCTCGGGTGACCGGGACCTGCCCGACGCGGACGGCGTCCCGGACCTGCTGCGCGACTGAGCCGGAGCTGCGCGGACCGAGTCAGGACGGCGGTGGCCGGGACTGATCCGGGGCGGCGGGCGGATCGGCAGCCGGGGGGCGTTCGGCCGGCATCCGGAGCGGAGGAGCGGGCCGACCGGGGGTCATTTCGCGTCAACCCGCGCCGCGGGAATCGCTTCCGGGGGTGGTTTGTTAGCCTTGTCGTGACACCGGCTCGATCCAAGCCCCCGGGCCCAACCTTCGTCCCTTCGAGGGACCACTTGCCGCGAGGCGAGCATGGCGGGTCGGTGTCGCTTACGTGAGAGGCCCTCGCCCCCTTCGGGGGGCGGGGGCCTCTTCTGTTTCCGGACGTTCTCTCGTATGGTGGAAACTACTTTCCGAAAACGAAAAGACCGTATTACCTGCTACCGGCAGGTAGGTGCGACCATCGGAGGGCGCCGCCGGGCAACCAGCCGGGCCGGCGTAGCAACGAAGCTAGGGAAAGCAGAGGAACACGGCCATGGCAACGGCGCCCAGCGTCTCGTACTCGATGACGGTCCGGCTCGAGGTGCCCGCGAGCGGCACCGCGGTCTCGCAGCTCACCACGGCCGTCGAGTCCCACGGCGGTTCCGTCACCGGCCTCGACGTCACCGCTTCCGGCCACGAGAAGCTCCGCATCGACGTCACCATCGCCGCGACCTCCACCGCGCACGCCGAGGAGATCGTCGAGCAGCTGCGCGGCATCGAGGGCGTCGTCCTCGGCAAGGTCTCCGACCGTACGTTCCTGATGCACCTCGGCGGCAAGATCGAGATGGCGTCGAAGCATCCCATCCGCAACCGTGACGACCTCTCCATGGTCTACACCCCGGGCGTGGCCCGCGTGTGCATGGCGATCGCCGAGAACCCCGAGGACGCCCGCCGCCTCACCATCAAGCGCAACTCCGTCGCGGTCGTGACGGACGGCTCCGCCGTCCTCGGCCTCGGCAACATCGGCCCCAAGGCCGCCCTGCCCGTCATGGAGGGCAAGGCGGCCCTCTTCAAGCGCTTCGCCGGCATCGACGCCTGGCCGATCTGCCTGGACACCCAGGACACCGACGCCATCGTCGAGATCGTCAAGGCCATCGCCCCCGGCTTCGCGGGCATCAACCTGGAGGACATCTCCGCGCCCCGCTGCTTCGAGATCGAGGCCCGGCTGCGCGAGGCCCTCGACATCCCCGTCTTCCACGACGACCAGCACGGCACCGCCATCGTCGTGCTCGCCGCCCTGACCAACGCCCTGCGCGTGGTCGGCAAGGGCATCGGTGACGTACGGGTCGTCATGTCCGGCGCCGGCGCGGCCGGTACGGCCATCCTGAAGCTGCTGATCGCGGCCGGTGTGAAGCACGCGGTCGTCGCCGACATCCACGGCGTCGTCCACGCGGGCCGCGAGGACCTGGTGGACGCCACGCCGGACTCGCCGCTGCGCTGGATCGCCGACAACACCAACCCCGAGGGCGTCACCGGCACCCTCAAGGAGGCCGTCGTCGGCGCCGACGTCTTCATCGGCGTCTCGGCCCCCAACGTGCTGGGCGGCGAGGACGTGGCCGCCATGGCCGACGGCGCCATCGTGTTCGCGCTCGCGAACCCGGACCCGGAGGTCGACCCGGCGATCGCCCGCCAGACCGCCGCCGTCGTCGCCACCGGCCGCTCGGACTTCCCCAACCAGATCAACAACGTGCTGGTGTTCCCGGGTGTCTTCCGCGGTCTGCTCGACGCCCAGTCCCGGACGGTGAACACGGAGATGATGCTGGCCGCGGCCAGCGCCCTCGCCGACGTCGTCACCGAGGACGAGCTGAACCCGAACTACATCATCCCGTCGGTCTTCAACGACAAGGTCGCGGGCGCGGTCGCGGGCGCCGTGCGCACCGCGGCGAAGGCGGCCGGCGCGGGCGCCTGAGCCCCCCGGCTCCCCCGGCGCCGCCCCGGCCCCGCCCCGGTGCCGGCCCGGCGCCGCTCCCGCTCCACACCGCCCCTCGGGCCCTCGGGCCCCGGGGGGCGGCCTTGGCGCGCGTGTCGCGGGGTGCCGCACCCCAAACCCGCCTTTAGGGTGGTAGTTCGGCTGCGCATGGTCCCCGCGGAGTCGACGCTACGTCACCACCGGTGGGCACTGGCGCTTTTCGTGTGACCCCAGGGGGTGCCGGATTGGCGTTCCCGCCGCTGGTGGGGGCAGGATGCGGTCTGGGCGCGAGGGTCTGTCACCAGACCCGGGTCCGGGGACTGTCCGAGGGCCCTGGCAGCATCGGCTTCGCAGTGCCCGTCATGCGGCTCCGCCGCGTGGCCCGCCTCACAGGCAACCCGCCTCACAGGCAAGTAGAAACACGGGAGTAACGAAATGAACCGCAGTGAGCTGGTGGCCGCCCTGGCCGACCGCGCCGAGGTGACCCGCAAGGACGCCGACGCCGTGCTGGCCGCGCTCGCCGAGACCGTCGGCGAGGTCGTCGCCAAGGGTGACGAGAAGGTCACCATCCCCGGCTTCCTGACCTTCGAGCGCACCCACCGTGCCGCTCGCACCGCTCGTAACCCGCAGACCGGCGACCCGATCAACATCCCGGCCGGCTACAGCGTGAAGGTCTCCGCGGGCTCGAAGCTCAAGGAAGCCGCCAAGGGCAAGTAAGCAGCCTGTAGGCAGCGCGCGCCGCGAGGCCGTACAGACGGCCTGAGGCAAGCGGAGAGGGCGGCCACCCTGTCAGGGGGTGGCCGCCCTCTCGTTCGTCCGCCAGAAGCGGTCGCAGGCGCTTAGACGAGCGCGCTGCCCGGCAGCTCGACCTTGGCGCCGAGCTCCACGAGCTTCTCCATGAAGTTCTCGTAGCCGCGGTTGATCAGGTCGATGCCGTGCACCCGGCTGGTGCCCTGCGCCGCGAGGGCCGCGATCAGGTACGAGAAGCCGCCGCGCAGGTCCGGGATGACCAGGTCCGCGCCCTGCAGCCTGGTCGGGCCGCTGACGACCGCCGAGTGCAGGAAGTTGCGCTGGCCGAAGCGGCAGTCCGAGCCGCCCAGGCACTCGCGGTACAGCTGGATGTGCGCGCCCATCTGGTTCAGCGCGGAGGTGAAGCCGAGCCGCGACTCGTACACCGTCTCGTGGACGATGGACAGGCCCGCGGCCTGGGTGAGCGCCACCACCAGCGGCTGCTGCCAGTCGGTCTGGAAGCCGGGGTGCACGTCCGTCTCCAGGGCGATGGCGTTGAGCGAGCCGCCCGGGTGCCAGAAGCGGATGCCCTCGTCGTCGATCTCGAAGGCGCCGCCGACCTTCCGGTAGGTGTTGAGGAAGGTCATCATCGAGCGCTGCTGCGCGCCGCGCACGTAGATGTCGCCCTCGGTGGCGAGCGCCGCCGACGCCCAGGAGGCCGCCTCCAGGCGGTCCGAGAGGGCGTGGTGGTTGTAGCCGCCGAGCTGGTCGACACCGGTGATCCGGATGGTCCGGTCGGTGTCCATGGCGATGATCGCGCCCATCTTCTGCAGCACGCAGATGAGGTCCTCGATCTCCGGCTCCACGGCGGCGTTGGACAGCTCGGTGACGCCCTCCGCCAGGACGGCGGTGAGCAGCACCTGCTCGGTCGCGCCGACGGACGGGTACGGCAGGCGGATCTTGGTGCCGCGCAGCCGCTGCGGGGCCTCCAGGTACTGCCCGTCCGCCCGCTTCTCGATCGTCGCGCCGAACTTGCGCAGCACGTCGAAGTGGAAGTCGATCGGCCGGCCGCCGATGTCGCAGCCGCCCAGGCCCGGGATGAAGGCGTGGCCGAGGCGGTGCAGCAGCGGGCCGCAGAAGAGGATCGGGATCCGGGAGGAGCCGGCGTGGGCGTCGATGTCGGCGACGTTGGCGGACTCGACATGCGTCGGATCCATGATCAGCTCGCCCGGCTCCTCGCCGGGGCGGACCGTCACGCCGTGCAGCTGGAGCAGTCCGCGGACCACGCGGACGTCACGGATGTCGGGCACGTTGCGCAGTCGGCTCGGCTCGCTGCCGAGCAGGGCGGCGACCATCGCCTTGGGCACGAGGTTCTTCGCGCCGCGGACGCGGATCTCGCCCTCCAGCGGGGTTCCGCCATGGACGAGCAGTACATCATGGCTGTCTGTGCCGGTCATGGATCTCGCGTTCCGGGTCGTCGGTCGGGTGGCCAGAGAAAAGGGTAAGGGGCGATGACACCCCACTTGTGTGGCTGAGGGGGCCCCGCGAACGTAATGAATTCGGCACAACACCCTCCGTTCCCGTGATCTTGCGGAGCGTCACCGTCCACTTGTTGTCGGCCGCCGTGGAGGGGCCGGGCTGACCTGGGACTGGGCCCGCCTACCCCCGACCCGGCCGGACAACCCCCGCAATCGCCGAAGATGCGGGATCATGTGTCGCATGACCGAGGTGTCCTCGCTCACAGGACGGCTGCTCGTCGCCACGCCCGCGCTGGCCGATCCCAACTTCGACCGCGCGGTGGTCCTGCTGCTCGACCACGACGACGAGGGCTCCCTCGGCGTGGTCCTCAACCGGCCCACACCGGTGACCGTCGGCGACATCCTCGCCCCCTGGGCCGACCTGGCCGGCGAGCCCGGTGTCGTCTTCCAGGGCGGCCCGGTGTCGCTCGACGCCGCCCTCGGCATCGCCGTCATCCCCGGCGACGAGGGCCCGCTCGGCTGGCGTCGGGTGCACGGGGCGATCGGCCTGGTCGACCTGGAGGCCCCGCCCGAGCTCCTGGGCCCGGCCATCGGCGCCCTGCGGATCTTCGCCGGCTACGCGGGCTGGGGCCCGGGCCAGCTGGAGGCCGAGCTCGGCGACGGCGCCTGGTACGTGGTGGAGTCCGAGCCCGGCGACGTCTCCTCGCCGCGCCCCGAGACCCTCTGGCGCCAGGTCCTGCGCCGCCAGCGCGGCGACCTCGCGATGGTCGCCACCTACCCGCACGACCCTTCGCTGAACTGACCCCCCGGTTTTCAGTACCCTGGGCCCATGAGCACTCTCGAGCCCGAGCGCGGGGCAGGTACGGGGACCCTCGTCGAGCCGACGCCGCAGGTGTCCCACGGTGACGGCGACCACGAGCGCTACGCCCACTACGTCCAGAAGGACAAGATCATGGCGAGCGCCCTCGACGGCACTCCCGTGGTGGCACTCTGCGGCAAGGTCTGGGTACCGGGGCGCGACCCCAAGAAGTACCCGGTCTGCCCCATGTGCAAGGAGATCTACGAATCCATGGGCTCCGGCGGCGACAAGGACAAGGGTAAGGGCGGCAAGGACAAGTAGTCCGCGGTCCCACCCCGTCCGGGCGGCCCCCGGCGTGCGTACCCCTGTGTACGCACGCCGGGGGCCGTTCTCGTTGCACGGGGTGCTTCTGCCGGTCACAGAGTGGTGGAGACCACTTGTCGCGGCGATGACCGGCCCCTAACCTCACGCGTGTTGTGCAGCACGAAACGCCCGTTGCGTATGTTGCAACACGCTCGGAGGGGAACCGCACGCCATGAAGCTTCCTGCCCGCATCGCCGTACCCGTCGCCCTCGCCCTCGTGACCCTCGCCGCCTGCGCTCCGCAGACCTCCGGCGGCACCGCCCCCACCGACGACAAGAGCGGCACCCTGCGCGTCTGGCTCTTCCAGGAGGTCGACAACAAGCCCAAGCAGCAGGTCGTCGACCAGGCCGTCGCCGCCTTCGAGCAGCGGCACAAGGGCGTGGACGTCGAGGTCGAGTACATCCCCGTCGACACCCGGGCCCAGCGCGTCAAGGCCGCCTTCAACGACCCCGCGTCCGCGCCCGACCTGATCGAGTACGGCAACACCGACACCGCCGGTTACGTCAAGGACGGCGGACTCGCCGACGTCACCGCCGAGTTCGACGCCTGGCCCGAAGCCCGGGACACCGACCCCACCGCCCGCTCCTCCGTCACCGTCGGCGGGAAGGTCTACGGCGCCCCGCTGTTCGTCGGCGTCCGCGCCCTCTACTACCGCACCGACGTCTTCGCCGAACTCGGCCTCACCGCCCCCAGGACCCAGGCCGAACTGGTCACGACCGCGAAGAAGGTCCGCAAGGCCAAGCCCGAGCTGTACGGGATCGCCGTCGGCGGCGCGTACACCTACGGCGCCCTGCCCTTCATCTGGGCCCACGGCGGCGAACTCGCCACCCCCCAGGGGCCGTCCTACCGGTCCGCCCTCGACAGCCCCGCCGCCCGCAAGGGCATCACCGCCTACACCTCGCTCTTCGGCGACGACAACTGCCCGGCCGCCAAGTGCGCCCAGATGGGCGGCAACGCCACCGTCACCGCCTTCGCCTCCGGCAAGGCCGCCATGGCCATCGGCGGCGACTTCAGCCACGCCGCCGTCGAGGCCGGCGCGGTCAAGGGGAAGTACGCGGTCGTGCCGCTGCCCGGCACCACCCCCGGCTCCATCACCCCCGCCTTCGCGGGCGGGAACAACCTCGGCGTCCTCAAGAGCACCTCCCACCGCACCCTCGCCGTCGACCTGATGAAGTCCCTCGCCGGCAAGGAGACCCAGGCCCGGCTCTTCGACGCCATGGGCTTCCTGCCCACATACACCGACGTCCGGCAGCAGGCGGCCCGCAAGGAGCCGTTCGTGAAGCCCTTCACCGACACCCTCGGCGCCGGCACGAAGTTCGTCCCCGCCTCGGCCGGCTGGGGACGGATCGACGCCGAGCAGGTGCTGCCGACCATGTTCCAGGAGATCGTCAGCGGCCGTAAGGACGTCGGCACCGCCTCCGCCGACGCGGCGAAGAAGATGGACGCCGCCTTCGCCGCGACCGCCCGCTGAGACGCCGGACCGCCCCCATGAGCCCCACCACGACCGCCTCCGGCAGCCCGGCACGGCAGACCACCGGCCAAGCCGCCCCCGCGCGGCCCCCCGCCCCCGCACCCCGGCCGGCCGCCCGCCGGCGCGGGCCCGCCTGGACCCCCTGGCTCTATCTGCTCCCCGCCCTCGCCGTCCTCGGCGCGCTCCTCGTCTACCCGATCTACCAACTCGGCCTGATCTCCTTCCTGGAGTACACCCAGGCCCAGGTCAGCGGTGGCGAACCCACCTCCTTCCAGGGCTTCGCCAACTACACCACCCTCTTCTCCGACCCCCAGTTCCGGCAGGTCCTCCTCGCCACCGTCCTCTTCGCCGCCGCCTGCGTCGTCACCACCCTCGCCGTCGGCTGCGCCCTCGCCGTCCTCCTCACCCGCGTCCGCGCCGTGCCCCGGCTCGCCCTGATGCTGGCCGCGCTCGGCGCCTGGGCCACCCCGGCCGTCACCGGCTCCACCGTCTGGGTCTTCCTCTTCGACCCCGACCACGGGCCGGTCAACCGCATCCTCGGCCTCGGCGACTTCTCCTGGACCTACGGGCGCTACAGCGCCTTCGCCCTGGTCCTGACGGAAGTCGTCTGGTGCTCCTTCCCCTTCGTGATGGTCACCGTCTACGCCGGCATCCGGGCCGTCCCCGCCGAGGTCCTGGAGGCCGCCGCCCTCGACGGCGCCTCGCAGTGGCGGATCTGGCGCTCCGTCACCGCCCCGATGCTCCGGCCGATCCTCGCCGTCGTCACGATCCAGTCGGTCATCTGGGACTTCAAGGTCTTCACCCAGATCTACGTGATGACCGGGGGCGGCGGCATCGCCGGCCAGAACCTGGTCCTCAACGTGTACGCGTACCAGAAGGCGTTCGCCTCCTCCGAGTACAGCCTGGGCTCGGCCATCGGGGTCGTCATGCTGCTGATCCTGCTGGCCGTGACCCTGGTCCACCTCCGTCTGCTGCGCCGCCGGGGAGAAGAACTGTGACCGCCCCTTCCGAAGCCCGCCCCCGATTCCGGATACGGCGCCCCACCCGCCCCGGGCGGCTCGCCGCCGAGGCGGCGGCCCTGCTCGTCGCGGCCGCCGTCGCCTTCCCGCTCTACTGGATGGTCCTCTCCGCCTTCAAACCGGCCGGCGAGATCCAGTCGGCCGAGCCACGGCCCTGGACCCTCGCCCCGTCCCTGGACTCCTTCCGCCGCGTCCTCGAACAGCAGGACTTCGGCCGCTACTTCCTCAACTCCCTCGTGGTGGCGTGCGCGGTGGTGCTCGCCTCCGCCGTCATCGCCTTCCTCGCCGCGACCGCCGTCACCCGCTTCCGCTTCCGCTTCCGCACCACCCTGCTCGTCATGTTCCTGATCGCGCAGATGGTCCCCGTCGAAGCGCTGACCATCCCGCTGTTCTTCCTCATGCGGGACCTCGGCCAGCTCAACACCCTGGGCTCGCTGATCCTCCCGCACATCGCCTTCTCGCTGCCCTTCGCGATCTGGATGCTCCGCGGCTTCGTGAAGGCCGTGCCCGAGGCCCTGGAGGAGCAGGCGATGATCGACGGCGCGAGCCGCGCCCGGTTCCTGTGGCAGATCCTCTTCCCGCTCGTCCTCCCCGGGCTCGTCGCGACGAGCGTCTTCTCGTTCATCTCGACCTGGAACGACTTCCTCTTCGCCAAGTCCTTCCTCATCAGCGACACCTCGCAGTCGACCCTCCCGATGGCGCTGCTGGTGTTCTTCAAGCCGGACGAGAACGACTGGGGAGGCATCATGGCCGGCTCGACCGTGATGACGATCCCGGTGCTCGTCTTCTTCGTACTCGTACAGCGCCGCCTGGTCTCCGGCCTCGGCGGAGCGGTGAAGGACTGACGCGATGACCACCGACCAGGACTTCGTCCACGACCTGATCCCCGCGCCGGCAAAGGCCGCGTGCCGCGCCGGCTCGCCCGGGTACGCCGCCCTGGGCGAGCGCACCACCCTCGACGCCGGACCCGGCACGCACGCCACCGCCCGCTGGCTCAGGTCGGTGCTCGGCGCCGCCACCGGCCTGCCGCTCGCCGACGGCGGCGGCCCGCACGCGATCCGGCTGCGGATCAGCCAGGACGTGGAGCGGCGGCACGGCCCCGAGGGCTACGTGCTGTCCACCGACGGCTCGATGGCCGACGTGGCCGTCCTCATCGAAGGCGGCGGTCCCGCCGGGGTGTTCTGGGGCGCCCAGACGCTGCGTCAACTCCTCGGACCCGACGCCCACCGCAGGGCGCGCGTGGTGCCGGCCGGGCACGACTGGGACCTGCCCCTGCTCACCGTCTCCGACGGCCCCCGCTTCCGCTGGCGCGGCCTCATGCTCGACGTCGCCCGCCACTTCATGCCCAAGGACGACGTCCTGCGCCACCTCGACCTGATGGCCGCGCACAAGCTGAACGTCCTGCACCTCCACCTCACCGACGACCAGGGCTGGCGCGTCGAGATCAAGCGCCACCCCCGCCTCACCGAGGTCGGCGCCTGGCGGGCGCGGACCAAGTGGGGGCACCGGGCGTCACCGCTGTGGAACGAGACCCCGCACGGCGGCTTCTACACCCAGGACGACCTCCGCGAGATCGTCGCCTACGCCGCCGACCGGCATATCTCCGTCGTGCCCGAGATCGACGTGCCCGGCCACTCGCAGGCCGCCATCGCCGCGTACCCCGAACTCGGCAACACCGACGTCATCGACACCACCGCCCTCTCCGTCTGGGACACCTGGGGGATCAGTCCGAACGTACTCGCCCCCACTGACAACGTCCTGCGCTTCTACGAAGGGGTCCTGGAGGAGGTCCTCGACGTCTTCCCGGCCGACGTCTCCCCGTTCGTCCACCTCGGCGGCGACGAGTGCCCCAAGGACCAGTGGAGGGCCTCGCCCACCGCCCGGGCCCGGATCGAGGAGCTCGGCGTCGGCGACGAGGACGGGCTGCGGTCCTGGTTCGTCCGGCACTTCGACCGCTGGCTCGCCGCCCGCGGCCGCCGCCTCATCGGCTGGGACGAGATCCTGGAGGGCGGGAGTCGGGCCGGAGGCGGGACGACGGACCCGGGGCTCACGAAGGGCGCCGCCGTGTCGTCCTGGCGCGGCTACGCCGGCGGGATCGCCGCCGCCCGCGCCGGGCACGACGTCGTGATGTGCCCCGAGCAGCACGTGTACCTGGACCACCGTCAGGCGCCGGGCCAGGACGAACCGGTGCCCATCGGCTACGTGCGCACCCTCGCCGACGTCTACCGCTTTGACCCCGTACCGCCGGGCCTCGCCCCCGAGGCGGCCGCCCACATCCTGGGCACGCAGGCCAACGTGTGGACGGAGGTGATGGAGAACCGGGCCCGCGTCGACTACCAGGTCTTCCCCCGGCTCGCCGCCTTCGCCGAGGTCGCCTGGTCCCCGCTGCCCGCCCCGGATGCCCGTGACCTCGACGGTTTCGAGCGCCGCATGGCCGCCCACTACCGGCGCCTGGACGCCCTCGGCGTCGACTACCGGCCGCCCTCCGGGCCGCGCCCCTGGCAGCGTCGACCCGGCGTCGCCGGCCGCCCGATCGACGGGCCACCCCCGAACGTGTGAGACACCCGCCCCCTCCCGTCACCCAAGAGCGGCAAAACGGAAGTCCCGGGCGCTCGCGGGAGTTCCCGGCACCTCGCGGACGGAACCGTCCTTCGCGGACCCTCGCGACGTACGGCACGGAAGATGTGCCAGAGTTGCCACGTCCGGGCCGTGAGCACGTACGGTACGGCCACACAGGCGTGACAGCCGGGGACGGTCGGGGATCACCGGGACACCGGGAAGGGGCAGCGGGTTGACCACGCACGCACCACAGACGGCATCACGGACGGCGCGGTCCGTGACGCTGCCCGCCTCGCTCGACGAGGCAGTGGCGGCGCTGACGGCCATGCCGGCCGCCGTGCCCGTGGCCGGCGGAACCGACCTGATGGCCGCCGTCAACCGAGGGCAGCTGCGCCCCGCGGGCCTGGTCGGCCTGAGCCGGATCAACGAGATCCGCGGCTGGCAGTACCAGGACGGCCACGCCCTCCTCGGCGCGGGCCTCACGCACGCGCGCATGGGCCGCCCCGACTTCGCGGCCCTCATCCCGGCCCTGGCCGCCGCCTCGCGCGTCGCGGGCCCGCCGCAGATCCGCAACGCCGGCACCCTCGGCGGCAACGTCGTGTCCGCCGCGCCCACCGGGGACTCGCTGCCGGTGCTCGCCGCCCTGGAGGCCGAACTGGTCGTGGTCGGCCCGCTCGGCAGCCGCGAGCTGCCCGTCAGCCACCTGCTGGCCGGGCGCGACCTGCTGGCCCCCGGCGAGCTGGTCGCCTTCGTCCGCGTACCGCTGCTGCACGCCCCGCAGGTCTTCCTCAAGGCCACCGGCCGCACCGGCCCGGCCCGCGCCACCGCCTCCGTCGCCGTCGTCCTCGACCCGGCGCGGCGCGGGGTGCGCTGCGCGGTGGGCGCGATCGCGCCGATGCCGCTGCGGCCGCTGGAGGCGGAGCAGTGGATCGCCTCGCTGGTCGACTGGGACGGCGAGCGGGGCCTCGCCCCGGAGGCGCTGGCGGCGTTCGGCGACTACGTGGCCGCCGCGTGCATCCCGGACCCGCAGGGCGACGAGCAGTTGCCCCCCGTCGTACTGCACCTGCGGCGCACGGTCGCCGCGCTGGCCCGACGAGCACTGGGGAGGGCGCTGTCGTGAGCGACGCACACGAGGACCGGGCACACGAGGACCGGGCACACGAGGGCCGGGCACAGGGAACGGGCGGCTGGGAGCCGATCCCGCAGAGCGAGGGCTACGACGGCGACGCGACGGCGTTCGTGCAGCTGCCGCCCGAGTTCATGCTGGAGGGCGTGCCGCTGGAGGCTCCGGGCCACGGCTACGTCCCGCCGCCGATGATCACCCCGCTGACTCCTCTGACGGCGACGGAACCGGCGCCGGAACCGGTGACGGACCCGGCGGCCACGGGGCCGTGGCAGACGCAGTCGCCGGTGGGGGCGGACGGGACGGGGTTCCCGCAGGAGCCGGCGCCGGAGGCCGCGTACGAGCAGACGGCCTCCTGGACCGTCCCGACGGTCGAGGAAGCCCCGGGGGGCCAGGACGTCCGCGACGTCCGGGACGGCTCGGGCGAGTACACGGCGTCGGCGCCGGCGCACTACACGAGCAGTGCCCCGGCGACGCTGCCGGGCGGCGCTCCCGCGCCGTGGGCGGTGACGGAGCCGGAGCCGGTGCCGTCGCCGGAGTACGGGGCGGCGTACGAGGCAGGGGCCGGGGCGGCGTACGAGGCGCAGGCCGGGGCGGAGGCCGGGGCGGCGTACGAGACGCAGGCCGCGGCGGAGGACGGGGCGGGGGCCGAACCGGCGCCCGAGGCCGAGCTCGTACCCGCGCCCGTAGCGGAGCCCGTACCCGCATCCGTACCCGTACCGGAGAACGAGTCCGGGCCCGAGCCGGTGGTCGCGGAGGAGGCGCCGGCGGAGGAGGTTCCGGTTCCGCCGGTGGACCCGGCCGCCACGCCGCCCGTCGACATGCCGACGGACATCCCGACCGGCATGCCGGCGGACCTGCCCACCGAAAGCGACGAGCACCCCCACATCTCGTACACGCTGCGCGTGAACGGCGCCGACCGCCCCGTCACCGACTCCTGGATCGGCGAGTCGCTGCTCTACGTCCTGCGGGAGCGGCTCGGCCTCGCCGGGGCCAAGGACGGCTGTTCGCAGGGCGAGTGCGGCGCGTGCAACGTGCAGGTCGACGGCCGGCTCGTCGCCTCCTGCCTGGTGCCGGCGGCGACGGCCGCCGGCAGCGAGGTGCGGACCGTCGAGGGCCTGGCGGTGGACGGACAGCCGTCCGACGTGCAGCGGGCCCTGGCCAAGTGCGGCGTGCAGTGCGGCTTCTGCATCCCGGGCATGGCCATGACCGTCCACGACCTCCTCGAGGGCAACCACGCCCCGACCGAGCTGGAGACCCGCCAGGCGCTGTGCGGCAACCTCTGCCGCTGCTCCGGCTACCGGGGCGTCCTCGACGCCGTACGGGAGGTGGTCGCCGAGCGCGAGGCGTCCGCCCGCCCCGGCGACGAGACCGCCGCCCGCATCCCGCACCAGATTCCCCACCCGCACGACGGAGGCACGGCGTGAGCAGCGACACGACGACCACGGAGCAGGCCGACGGCCTCGGCCTCGGTCTCGGCGTCTCGCTCCCGCAGGCCGACGCCCGCGCGAAGACCGAGGGCACCTTCCCGTACGCCTCCGACCTGTGGGCCGAGGGCCTGCTGTGGGCCGCCATCCTGCGCTCCCCGCACCCGCACGCCCGGATCGTGTCGATCGACACCACGGCGGCCGCCGAGATGCCGGGCGTACGGGCCGTGGTGACCCACGCGGACGTGCCCGGCGCCGCCACGTACGGCCGCAAGGTCGCCGACCGTCCCGTCTTCGCCTCCGACCTCGTCCGCCACCACGGCGAGGCCATCGCCGCCGTCGCCGCCGACCACCCCGACACGGCGCGCCTCGCGGCGGCCGCCATCGCGGTCGAGTACGAGGTCCTGGAGCCGGTCACCGACCCCGAGCAGGCCTTCGGCGCCCCGCCCCTGCATCCGGACGGCAACCTGATCCGGCACATCCCGCTGCGCTTCGGCGACCCGGAGGCGACCGGCGAGGTCGTCGTCGAGGGCCTGTACCGGATCGGCCGGCAGGACACCGCCCCCGTCGGCGCGGAGGCGGCGCTCGCCGTGCCGCGCCCCGACGGAGGCGTCGAGCTCTACACCGCCTCGACCGACCCGCACACCGACCGCGACCTGGCGGCGGCCTGCTTCGGCCTGACGCCCGACCAGGTCAAGCTGGTCGTCACCGGCGTGCCCGGGGCCACCGGCGACCGCGAGGACCCCGGCTTCCAGATCCCGCTGGGCCTGCTGGCGCTGCGCACCGGCTGCCCGGTCAAACTCACCGCCACCCGCGAGGAGTCCTTCCTCGGCCACGCCCACCGCCACCCCACCCTGCTGCGCTACCGCCACCACGCGGACGCCGAGGGACGCCTTGTGAAGGTGGAGGCGCAGATCCTGCTGGACGCGGGCGCGTACGCCGACTCCTCCTCCGAGTCCCTGGCCGCGGCCGTGGCCTTCGCCTGCGGCCCGTACGTCGTCCCGCACGCCTTCGTCGAGGGCTGGGCGGTGCGCACCAACAACCCGCCGTCCGGGCATGTGCGGGGCGAGGGCGCGATGCAGGTGTGCGCGGCGTACGAGGCGCAGATGGACAAGCTGGCCGCGCGGCTCGGCGTCGACCCGGCGGAGCTGCGGATGCGCAACGTCCTGGCGACGGGCGACATCCTGCCCACCGGCCAGACGGTGACCTGCCCGGCACCGGTGGCCGAACTCCTCTCCGCCGTACGGGACCACCCGCTGCCGCCGCTTCCCATGGACGCCCCGGAGGACGACTGGCTGCTGCCCGGCGGCCCGGACGGCGCGGGGGAGCCCGGCGCGGTGCGGCGGGGCGTCGGCTACGCGCTCGGCATGGTGCACATGCTGGGCGCCGAGGGCACCGACGAGGTCTCGACGGCCACGGTCCGGGTCCAGGACGGCGTCGCCACCGTCATCTGCGCGGCCGTGGACACCGGCTCCGGCTTCACGACCCTGGCCCGCCAGATCGTCCAGGACACGCTCGGCATCGACGAGGTGTACGTCGCCCCCGTCGACACCGACCAGCCCCCGGCCGGGCCCGCCACCCACGGCCGGCACACCTGGGTCTCGGGCGGCGCCGTGGAACGCGCGGCGAAGATGGTCCGCACGCAGCTCCTCCAGCCGCTGGCCCACAAGTTCGGCATGTCGACCGAGCTCCTCCAGATCGCCGACGGCAAGATCACCTCGTACGACGGCGTGCTGTCCACCACGGTCACCGAGGCCCTGGAGGGCAAGGAACTCTGGGCCACCGCCCAGTGCCGCCCGCATCCCACCGAGCCCCTCGACGACAACGGCCAGGGCGACGCCTTCGTGGGTCTCGCCTTCTGCGCCATCCGCGCGGTGGTGGACGTCGACGTCGAGCTGGGTACGGTGCGGGTCGTCGAGATGGCCGTCGCCCAGGACGTCGGCCGCATCCTCAACCCGGCCCAGCTCGCCACCCGCATCGAGGCGGGCGTCACCCAGGGCGTCGGCGCGGCCCTCACCGAGAACCTCCGCACCTCCCGCGGCCTGGTCCGCCACCCCGACCTGACGGGCTACGCCCTGCCCACCTCCCTGGACGCCCCCGACATTCGCATCGTGAAACTCGTCGAGGAACGCGACGTCGTCGCCCCCTTCGGCGCCAAACCCGCGAGCGCGGTCCCCGTCGTCACCTCACCGGCCGCCGTGGCCGCCGCCGTCCGCGCGGCCACCGGCCGCCCGGTCAACCGCCTCCCGATCCGACCGCAGGCGGCGGTGGTGGTGGCCTGAGGGCCACCCGGCTGCTTGGGCTCGGCGGCTGGCGGGATCTCGTCCCGGACGCCTGTGCGGGGGTGTGGGAACGCCGGACTCACCGACAAGCCCGTTCTCACGCCCCAGTAGGCTCCCTCCCCGTAGGACGTCAAGCGGCGTGGGAACAGCGGGAGTAGGAGCGGCGTGGCGGCTCGGGGGCTTTGGCGGGGGGTTGCTGCGGGGCTCGGGGCCTTGTTGGTGGGGGTGGCCGCGATGCCCGCGCACGCCGAGAGTGTGCGGCAGCGGCAGTGGCACCTCACGTCCATGCACGCCGAGGAGATCTGGCAGCGCAGCACCGGGAAGGGCATCACCGTCGCCCTCGTCGACACCGGGGTGAAGGAGGTGCCCGAGCTCGCCGGGCGGCTCGTCGGGGAGGTCGACTTTCCCGGGGCCGGGACCGCGAGCAGGAAGGACGGGGGGACGGCCGCCGCCGCCGTCATCGCCGGGAACGGGAAGGGGCCCGGGGGGCAGGCCAGTGCGTACGGGCTCGCGCCCGGGGCGAAGGTGATGCCGCTGAACATCAGCGACGGGTATCGCCGCAACGGCAGCGTCGCCGACCAGGAGAAGGCCGTCAACGCCGGACTGGTCCCCGCGCTGCGGCACGCCGCCGACTCGGACGCCCGGATCATCTCCGTGTCCGTCAGCGTCCCCGTGTACGAGGAGTCCGCCGAGGTGCGCGAGGCCGTCGCGTACGCCATGGCCAAGGGCAAGCTCATCTTCGCCGGGGTCGGGGACACCTTCCTGGAGGAAGGGCTCGTCGAGACGCCGGTGAGACTGCCCGGCGTCGTCGGCGTGGCCGCCGTCGACCGGAACGGCACCTGGATCAAGGGCACCGGCGTCGGCCCCCAGGTGGACCTCGCCGCCCCCGGTGCCGACATCATCAGCGCCTGCGCCGGAGGCACCGGACTGTGCAGGTCCAAGGGCACGGCCATCGCCTCCGCCGTCGCCGCCGCGAGCGCCGCCCTCGTCTGGTCCGCGCACCCCGACTGGACCCGCAACCAGGTGCTCCAGGTGCTGCTCAACACCGTCGCCGGACCTGTGGGCGGCGAAGTGCGCAGCGACTACATCGGCTACGGCGCCGTACGGCCGCGGCGGGCGCTGAACACGCCGGGGGACCCGGGCCCGCCGAACGTGTTCCCGCTGGAGGACTACGCGGAGCCCACCCCCAGCCCCACTCCGACCCCGAAGCCGAGCGCCCCGGCTGCCGCCCCCTCGGCCGTGACCGACGTGGCCTCCGGCCCCGGCGGCGACGGCCACAGCCCCGGCTTCTGGATCGCGCTCGGCGTCTGCGCCGCCGGACTCCTCGCCATGGCGGTCGGTACGCCGCTCCTGATCGCCGACCACCGCCGCGGCCGCCGCCTCGCCTAGTCGTTCCGTTGCGCGTACGCCGCCGAACCGCCGCCGACCGCCAGGACCGCGCCGCCCGTCACCAGCGCCGTGAGGAAGCGGCGCCGGGGCGCCCCGGTGGAGCGGGGCAGGCCCGGGACGGCGACGAGGCGGGCCGTCGCCGCCTCCCGGCGGGCGATGTCGTCGGCCAGCGGCCCCCTGCGCCAGGCCCGGTCGGCACCCTTGGGCGGCGTGACGGCCGCCGCGATCTGCGCCGGGGCCGGCCGCAGCGCCGGATCCTTCGCCAGGCAGGGCGTGATCAGCGGCTGCAGCGACGGTGGCACCAGGCTCAGGTCCGGGTGACCGTGCACCACCTCGTACTGCACGGCCGCCACATGCGCCGCGTCGAAGGCGCGGCGGCCGCTCGACGCGAAGACCAGCACCGCGCCCAGCGAGAAGACGTCCGAGGCCGGCCCGACCCGCCGGCCGAGGACCTGCTCCGGGGCCCCATACCCGGGCGTGACCGGTATCTGGCCGGTCGTCGTCAGGGTCAGGCCGTGCTCGGGCCGGGCGATGCCGAAGTCGATGACCCGCGGACCGGACGAGGTCAGCACGATGTTCGCGGGCTTCAGGTCCCGGTGCACCAGGCCCGCCGCGTGGATGTCGTGGAGGGTCCGGGACAGGAAGTGGCCCAGGGCGCGCACCGTGGGCTCGTCCATCGGCCCGTACGTACGCACCGCCTCGTCCAGCGTCGGCCCGGCGAGGAACTCGGCCGCGATCCACGGCCGTCCGCCCTCCGTCTGCGCGCCGAGGACCCGCGCCACGCCCTTGCTGGTGACCGCGCGGGCCATCTCGGCCTCGCGGACGAAGCGCTGGGCGAGCCCCTGGTCGTGGGCGAGTTCGGGGCGCAGGACCTTCACGGCGGCGGTGCCGCCGGAGCCGTCGTGGCCGAAGTAGACCTTGCCCATGCCGCCCTCGCCGAGGACGCCGAGGAGCCGGTACGGGCCGAGGCGGAGGGGATCTCCGGTGGAGAGCGGGTTCACGGGGGCGGTGGGTCCTTTCACTGGGCGGGGGCCGGGCGGGTGCGCCGCCGACGTCGAGGCGGCGGGCCCGCCGGGCGCCCGGCAGGGCGGGTGCGCCGCTGTGCGGGGGCCGGGCGGGTCCGCTGGGCGCCGGCGGGGTGGTGCTGCCGGGCGTCGGCCGGGCGGGCGCGCCGTACGTCGACAGCGCGGCGGGTGCGCCGCCGGGTGGAGGCGCGGCGGGTCCCTGCCGTCCCCTGCTCCGCGGCCGGGTCCTTCACCGCGTCCTTCACTGTGCGGCGAACTGCGTCACGCGGCCGCCCCCCACGCCGTAGAACCACTTGTCGCCCGAGGAGGCCAGGCGGGCGGCGGCGCTCGACAGGGTCTGGACGTAGCGGCGCGTCTCCAGGTCGACGACGCCGACGCCGCGCTGGTTCACCAGGCACAGGAGGGTGGAGCCGGCGACCGGCGGCGCTTCGAGACCGGGCGTGCCGCCGGCGGACACGTCGGCCTCCCACAGGCGCCGGCCCCGCCGGGCGTCGACGGCGACCAGGGTGCGGGTGCCCTCGACCGCGTACACCACGCCGTCGTGGACGAGCGGTGCTCCGTAGTGCCGCCGCTGCGGCTGGAGATCGCCGTACGGGCGCCCGTAGCCGAAGTTCCAGATCTCCCGCCCGTCCGTGATCCGGATCGCGTGCAGGAACCGTGCACCGACGTAGAGGTGCGTGCCGTCCTCCGCGACCTCGGCGCCGTTGACGGGCGGACGCAGGAACGCCCCGGAGGCCTCCGGGACGACAGTGCGCCACAGGACCTTGCCGGTGCGGGTGTCGTAGGCGGTCAGGGTCATGTCGTTGGTGGCCTGACCGACGATCAGGCGGGTGCCGACCGCCCGCGCGAAGTACACGTTGAAGTCGTGCCCCGGCTCCGACTCCTTGATCGGCACGCGCCAGCGCTCACGGCCGGTGGCGGTGTCGAGGGCGATCAGGACCCAGTCGTACGTACCGCTGCCCGCGCCCGGTCCGCGGCGGTTGACGGCCAGGTAGAGGGTGCCGTCGCTCGCGTGGAGCATCTTCGCCAGGCCGGACACCCACGGGTACCTGAAGTCCTTGAGCACGGCGACCTCGCGCAGCTCACGGCCGGTGTCGGGTTCGAGGGCGCGGACGGTGAGCCCGTTGGACTCGTCCTCGACCAGGCCGTACACGGTCTTCCGGTCCGCCGCGACCTGGTCCTCGTGGAGGAGCTTGGGGTCGGTCCACTCGAAGCCGCCCGGGGCGGCGCGCAGGCCCTTGAGGCCGTTTCCGGTCATCATGATCACGGCCGCGTCCAGCAGGATCGGCGGGGCGGAACCGGGCGCGCCCGCCGCCTCCTTGAACCAGGCCCTGCGCAGCGGGCCGCTCTCGTCGGCCGTGCCGGAGGAGGCGGACGTGGACGGCGTACCGGATCCCTTGCCGTTCGGCGAGGTGCCGCCGTCCCCTCGGCCCGGCCCCAGCCAGGCCCATCCGCCCGCGCCCAGCGCGGCGAGTCCCAGCACCGATCCGCCGCCGGTGAGCAGCAGTCTGCGGCGCGAGAGACCGGAGGCGGTGGAGGAGGGGGCGGAGGCGGACCGGCCGCCGGGCGTCCCGGCCGGAACGGTCGGCGCGTAGGGGTCCTCCGCCGGGGCGGGGAGCCGGGGCGGGAGCGGGTGCCACACGTCGGTGGCGCGGCGGGCGATCGCGGCGAGCAGCGGAGCCGGCAGGTGGTCGGCGAACTCGCCGTGGCCGTCGTGGAGTTCTCGGATCAGGGTGGCGGTCGTCGGGCGGGCCGCCGGATCCTTGGCGAGGCAGGCGGTCAGCAGCGGGCGCAGGGACGGCGGCAGGGCGGCCAGGGCCTCGGGGTCCGGGTCGGCGTAGCGGACCCGGTAGAGGAGGTCGGCCGGGGCGCCGCCGCCGAAGGGGGCGCGGCCGGTCGCCGCGAAGACCAGGACGCCCGCGAGGGCGAACACGTCGCCCGCGGGCGGGTGTTCCTGGCCCGAGGCCTGCTCCGGCGACATGAAGGCGGGGGTGCCGGCCGCCGCACCGGTGGTGGTGAGGCGGTCGTCGCCGGCCGCGCGGGCGATACCGAAGTCGATCACCTTCGGGCCGTGGGCGGTGATGAGGATGTTGGACGGCTTCAGGTCGCGGTGGACCACGTCCGAGGAGTGCAGCTGCCGGAGCGCCCCGGCGAGCGCGGCGCCGACCGCGCGGACCGTCGGCTCGGGAAGGGGGCCCGCGAGGGCGACGGCGTCGTCGAGCGGCGGGCCGAGCACGTACTCGGTGGCCAGCCACGGGGTCTCGGCGAGCGGGTCCGCGTCGAAGACGGCCGCGCCGTGGCGGTCGCCGATGATGCGGGCCGCGTCCGTCTCCAGCCGGAAGCGGGTGCGGAAGGCCGGGTCGGCGGCCAGCCGCGCGTGCAGGGTCTTCAGCGCGACGGTACGGCCGCCGGGCGAGCGGGCCAGATAGACCGTACCCATGCCGCCGGCCCCGAGCCGGGCGAGCAGGCGGTAGGAGGCGATGGCCGACGGGTCGTCGTGGGTGAGGGGGGAGAGCATCGGTTCGGTCAGTTCCCGGGATGGACGGGGGAGACGCCGGGGAAGTCGGCGGGGGCGGGGGCGGTAGGCGCGGGGGCATGAGGGGTGCCGGCGGGGGTGCTGGTGGGAGCGGCGGTCGGGGTGGCACCGGCCGGGGAGTCGGCGGGGGAAGCGGCACGAGGGGTGGCACCGGCGGCGTGCGGGAACGCGGCGGGGGAAGCGGCGCCCGCGGCGGCGCCCGCGGGGGCGGTCGCGGGGGCGGTCGCGGGCAGGTCGGCCGCGAGGAGGGTCGCGGACTGGCGGGCGAGGGCCGCCACCACCCGGTGCGGCAGCCAGCCCGGCGTCAGCAGCGAGGCCGCCGAGCCGAGCACCGTCGCGTGCGGCGTGGGCGGCGCCAGGGCCGGGAGCAGGGCGGCGGCGGTCGGGCGGTCGGCCGGTTCGCGGGCCAGACAGCCGGTGATCGTCGCACGCAGGGCGGGTGGCAGCTCCGAACGCTCCGGGACGGTGTGGCCGGTGGCCGCGTACGCGAGCACGGCCCCGAGCCCGTACACGTCACCCGGCGGCCGCGGCACCCCGCCCGTCGCCCGCTCCGGCGCCTGCGCCTCCCGGTCCACCCGGTCGGTGACGCGGCCCGCGCCGAAGCAGGTGAGCCGGGGGCCGTCGGCCGTGAGCAGGACGGCGGCCGGGGACACGCCCGCGTGCGTCGCACCCTGCGCGTGCAAAGCCGCCAGGGTCTCGGCCAGCGCGGCGCCGATCACCCGCACCGCCTCCTCGGGCAGCGGTCCGCCGTGCACGGCCAGGGCGACGGGAAGGGGCAGCGCGGGGACGTACGGACCGGCACAGGCCGGAGCACCGGCGCCGTCCCGGGCCCCCGCGGCTCCCACGACGTCCAGGGTCGCCATGACCTCGGTGACCGGCAGCGTCCACGGGGCGGGCAACCGCTGGGCCGCCTCCGCCTCCTGACGGAAGAGCGCCGGGTCGGTGCCGGTGTGGGGGACGGTGAGCAGCACCGTACGGTCGTCGGCCGACTCCCTGGCGACGAAGCGGCGGTACGGGGGTGAGGGGACGGATCCCGGCGGGTCCAGACGCGTGATGAGCCGGTACGACAGCGGCCGTTCCATGTGCGAATCCCCCCTGATCGTCCGCATGAGCAGGGAGAGCCTACTCAAGCGACGATCAGGACGATCAAGGGGAGACCGACGGCGACCGACGGAGAGCGGGGGCGACCGATGGAGACCGAGGGGGAGGCCGCGGTGGGCGCACCGGGCCGGGCGTGGAGACCGTGATCGGATTCGAACCGACGTCACTCGCTTTGCAGGCGAGCCCCTGAACCACTCGGGCACACGGTCGGGGTGGGTGTCGTGCTGCTGTGCTGCTCTGCTGTTGCGCTGCTGTGCTGCTGACGAGAAAGACGTTAGGCGCGGGTGGGGCGGGGGTTCAACGGTTCGCCGGGGGCCGCAACACGACTGCCATACGCCTGCCATACGGCGTTCACGGCGGGCGGTGGTCGTACGACCGACGGGGGAGGCCGCATACGCCTCACGACAGGGGCCAAAAGCGGATACGGCCCTTACTCTGGTGGCTATGAGCGCCCTCGAACCCCGCGATGCCGACATCGCCCAACCTCCGCCCGCTTCCGCCGCCGACACACGCGCCGGCGGCGGATCCGTGCTCGACCGGGCGCACCGGGCGCTCAGCATCGGCGTCGTCTCCGTCGTCCTGCTCGTCGCCTTCGAGGCCACCGCCGTCGGCACGGCCATGCCCGTCGCCGCCCGCGAACTCGACGGCGTCTCGCTCTACGCCTTCGCCTTCTCCGCCTACTTCACCACCAGCCTCTTCGGCATGGTCCTGGCCGGCCAGTGGTCCGACCGCGGCGGGCCGCTCGGCCCGCTCGCCGTCGGCATGAGCTGCTTCGCCGCCGGGCTGCTGCTCTCGGGGACGGCGGGCGCGATGTGGCTGTTCATCCTCGGCCGGGCCGTCCAGGGGCTCGGCGGCGGGCTGGTGATCGTCGCGCTGTACGTGGTCATCAGCCGCGCGTACGAGGAGCACCTCAGGCCCGCGATCATGGCGGCGTTCGCGGCGAGCTGGGTCGTGCCCTCGGTGGTCGGGCCGCTCGCCTCCGGCACCATCACCGAGCACCTGGGCTGGCGCTGGGTCTTCGTCGGGATCCCCGCCCTGGTCGTCTTCCCGCTCGCCCTCGCCCTGCCCGCCATCCGGCGCACGGCCTCCGGGCCCGCCGACCCCGACGCCCCGGTGGCGCCGTGGGACCGGAGGCGGATCCGGCTCGCCTTCGGCATCTCCGCGGGCGTCGCGCTGCTCCAGTACGCCGGGCAGGAGCTGCGCTGGCTCTCCCTCCTCCCCGCCGCCGTCGGCGCGGCCCTGCTCGTCCCCGCCGTGCGCGGCCTGCTCCCGCGCGGCACCTACCGGGCGGCGCGCGGGCTGCCCTCCGTGGTGCTGCTGCGGGGGGTGGCCGCCGGCTCGTTCATCGCGGCCGAGTCCTTCGTGCCGCTGATGCTGGTCACCCAGCGCGGGCTGACCCCGACGCTCGCCGGGCTCTCGCTCGCCGTCGGCGGCCTGACCTGGGCGCTCGGCTCCTGGGTCCAGTCCCGGCCGGTCACCGAGCCGTACCGGGAGCGGCTCGTCGTCGTCGGCATGGTCCTCGTCGCCACCGCCATCGCGGCGGCGCCCACCGTGCTGCTCACGGCCGTGCCGGTGTGGGTGGTCGCGGCGGCCTGGGCCTGGGGGTGCTTCGGCATGGGCATGGTCATCTCCTCCACCAGCGTGCTGCTGCTCAAGCTCTCCGCGCCCGAGGAGACCGGCGCGAACTCCGCCGCCCTCCAGATCTCGGACGGTCTCTCCAACGTCTTCCTCCTCGCCCTCGGCGGCGCGGCCTTCGCCGCCCTCGGCGGCGGCACCGTCGGCCACGCCACGGCCACCGCCACCACCGCCGCGACCGCCTCCCACCCGGCCGCCTTCGCGGCGGTCTTCCTGCCGATGGCGGGCGTGGCGGCGGTGGGGGCGTGGGTGGCGACGCGACTGGGGGAGCGGGGCCGGGGGTAACGGGCGGGGCCCCTCCGGGTGCGGTGCCTGCGGCGGGGACCCGGCGGGGCGCCGGTCGTGCCTGCGGCTGCACCGGCGCGCCACGGCGGTCCGTGCGGGCCTGCGCCCCGCGCCCGTGCGGGCCATGTCCCGCCCGTGTGGGCATTCGTCCCGCTGTGGGGGTCCCCCCCAGGGCGAAGCCCTGGGGGGAGGGACGGGTGGGCGCACGGGACGGCGCCCTTGCGGGCGCGTTCCGCACCTGTGCCTGCCCGCACCACGGCGGCGCTGCCCTCGTGGTGCGGGTCAGGAACCGGGAGCCTAGGCCCGGCTAGGGGCGCCGTTCCGTTGTGCCCACCCGTTCCGCCCCAGCCGAACGAATGCCCACAACGGCGGGGCGAAGGCCCCGCACCCGGAGGCGCCCCGCGTCCGCCCGCCCCCGCCACCCGCCCGCAGGGCCCCGCGCCCCCGAAAACCCCTCGCCCCGTCCTCACCCCCCTCCCTAAAGTCCCCCCATGCCCACCACCCCCGTCACCCTCCCCGTCAGCGACGAGCTCGCCGACCTCGCCGATGCCGTCGGCGTCTGTGTCGAGGAGCTCGTCGGCGAGGCCGTACAGCGGCACATCTCGCTCGAGGCGACCCTCGTGCGGCAGCACGCCCTGCGCCTCGCGCTGCGGCACCAGGAGCTTCTGAAGCGGCTCGGCGCATGAGCGGGGTGCGGTTTCTCACCGTCGCCGAGGTGACGGAGATCGCGCGGATCGGGTTCACCGGGGACGGGGTGCCGGAGCTGCGGGTGCCCGGGCTGCTGGAGTCGGCCGTGCACCGGCCGCGCGCGCGGATGTTCGGGCAGAGCGCGTACGGGGACCTGTACGAGCAGGCCGCCGTGCTGCTGCACGCCCTCGCGTCGAACCATCCGTTCGTCGACGGGAACAAGCGCGCCGCATGGCTGTCGGCGGCCGTGTTCCTCGCCGTCAACGGTGTCGATCTCGCAGACGTCGACCAGGACCGGGCATACGCCCTGGTCATCGCCGTCGCGGGCGGCGAGCTCACGGACATAGGGGACATCGCGGGGCGTTTGCGAGCTCTGTGAGGACTCTCTCACGCCGGGGCGGCACGGACTCGTGCGTACCGGGTCGCCGCCACCGCACCGGTAAGGTGGCCCGGTTGTCATATCTGGACGAGCGTCGAACCGGAGATCGTGACTACTACCACCGCCTCCTCCCACCACCTCTCTCCCGCCTTCCCCGGCCGCGCCCCCTGGGGCACCGCCAACAAGCTGCGAGCCTGGCAGCAGGGCGCGATGGAGAAGTACATCCAGGAGCAGCCTCGTGACTTCCTCGCGGTCGCCACGCCCGGCGCCGGCAAGACCACCTTCGCGCTGACCCTCGCGTCCTGGCTGCTGCACCACCACGTGGTGCAGCAGATCACCGTCGTCGCGCCCACCGAGCACCTGAAGAAGCAGTGGGCGGCGGCCGCGGCGCGGATAGGGATCAAGCTGGATCCCGACTACAGCGCCGGGCCGCTCAGCAAGGAGTACGACGGCATCGCCATCACGTACGCCGGCGTCGGCGTACGGCCCATGCTCCACCGCAACCGCAGCGAACAGCGCAAGACCCTCGTCATCCTCGACGAGATCCACCACGCCGGAGACTCCAAGTCCTGGGGCGAGGCCTGCCTGGAGGCCTTCGAGCCCGCCACCCGCCGGCTCGCCCTCACCGGCACGCCCTTCCGCTCCGACACCAACCCCATCCCCTTCGTCACGTACGAGGAGGGGAACGACGGGATCCGCAGGTCGGCCGCGGACTACACGTACGGCTACGGCAACGCCCTCGGCGACGGCGTCGTCCGCCCCGTCATCTTCCTCTCCTACAGCGGCAACATGCGCTGGCGCACCAAGGCGGGCGACGAGATCGCCGCCCGGCTCGGCGAGCCCATGACCAAGGACGCCATCTCCCAGGCCTGGCGCACCGCCCTCGACCCGCGCGGCGACTGGATGCCCAACGTGCTGCGCGCCGCCGACCAGCGGCTGACCGAGGTTCGCAAGTCCATCCCCGACGCGGGCGGCCTCGTCATCGCCTCCGACCAGGACTCCGCCCGCGCGTACGCCAAGCTGATCCGGGAGATCACCGGCACCAAGGCCACGCTCGTCCTCTCCGACGACGCCGGTGCCTCCGGCCGGATCGACGAGTTCAGCGGCAGCACCGACCGCTGGATGGTCGCGGTCCGGATGGTGTCGGAGGGCGTCGACGTGCCCCGGCTCGCGGTCGGCGTGTACGCGACGACGATCTCCACGCCGCTGTTCTTCGCGCAGGCCGTCGGCCGCTTCGTACGATCCCGCAGGCGCGGCGAGACCGCGTCCGTGTTCCTTCCCACCATCCCGAGCCTGCTCGGCTTCGCCAGCGAGATGGAGGTCGAGCGCGACCACGTCCTCGACCGGCCGAAGAAGGAGGGCGAGGAGGACCCGTACGCCGAGTCCGAGAAGGAGATGGCGGAGGCCGAGAAGCAGCAGGACGAGGACACCGGGGAGCAGGACATGCTGCCCTTCGAGGCCCTGGAGTCCGACGCCGTCTTCGACCGGGTCCTCTACAACGCCGCCGAGTTCGGCATGCAGGCCCACCCCGGCAGCGAGGAGGAGCAGGACTACCTCGGGATCCCCGGGCTCCTCGAACCCGACCAGGTGCAGCTGCTCCTCCAGAAGCGGCAGGCCCGGCAGATCGCGCACAGCCGCAAGAAGCCGGACAGCGAGGCCGACCTCCTGGAGCTTCCGGCGGAACGGCGTCCCGTCGTTTCGCACAAGGAACTCCTCGAACTGCGCAAGCAGCTCAACACGATGGTCGGCGCGTACGTGCACCAGAGCGGCAAGCCGCACGGCGTGATCCACACCGAGCTGCGCCGGGTGTGCGGCGGGCCGCCGAGCGCGGAGGCGACCGCCGGGCAGATCCGCGAGCGGATCAAGAAGGTGCAGGAGTGGGCCACCCGCATGCGGTGAGGTGACCCGGAGGAACGGCCCGAGGCCCGTGCGCACACCGCGTACGGGCCTCGGGCCGTTCCGCGCCAGGAGGGCGGCGCGGGCAGGGCGGGGCAGCCGGTCTTGTCCGTCAAAGTCCCCCGTTCGGCCGACTTAGGTCCCGAACCGCCCAGATCAGGTCGCAGGCGCCCGGATTCTGGACGAGGTCTTCCGCTCAGCGGAGCAGGTCGCTACTGTCCCGGCTCAAGCAAACGCCCCGTGGCAGCGCCGCCGCGGAGCGCAGCCGGTGTACCCCGTCCTGCCGGCGGCCTCTGACGTGCGTCGCCGATGGGACCGGTGCCGCAGCTTCCGTTGGAGTCCGTTGTCACTCACTCCGAAGGAGAGGGCGTCGTGACCGCGGAGACCTCCCAGACGCTCGACCGGGGACTTCGAGTCCTCAAACTGCTCGCCGACACCGACCACGGCCTGACCGTCACCGAGTTGTCCAACCGACTCGGTGTGAACAGGACCGTCGTCTACCGACTGCTCGCCACGCTGGAACAGCACGCCCTCGTCCGCCGGGACCTCGGCGGCCGTGCCAGGGTGGGCCTCGGCGTGCTCCGGCTCGGCCGGCAGGTTCACCCGCTGGTGCGGGAGGCGGCGCTGCCCGCGCTGCGCTCGCTCGCCGAGGACATCGGCGCGACCGCGCACCTGACCCTCGTCGACGGGGCGGAGGCACTCGCCGTCGCCGTCGTCGAACCGACCTGGACCGACTACCACGTGGCCTACCGGGCCGGCTTCCGCCACCCGCTGGACCGCGGGGCGGCCGGCCGCGCGATCCTCGCCGCCCGGCAGGGCGAACTCATCGAACCGGGCTTCACCCTCACCCACGGCGAACTGGAGGCGGGCGCGAGCGGCGCCGCCGCCCCCCTGGTCGGCGTGACCGGCATCGAGGGCAGCGTCGGCGTCGTCATGCTGGCGGACGCGGTGCCGGAACGAGTGGGCCCGCGGGTCGTCGACGCGGCGAGGGAGGTCGCCGACGCGCTGCGCTAGGGCGCGCGGCGGCGAGGAGGGGCGGTACGGGTACGCGTACGGCTCCGGGCTCCCGGCTAGGGGTGCCGGGGCGACAGGGGTACGGCTCCGGGCGCCGGGGCGGCAGGGGTACGGGTACGGCTCCGAGCTCAGGGCTCCGGGGCGGCGGGGGCACGGGTGCGCGTACGGCTCCGGGTGCCGGGGCGGTTGCCGCTGCGGTGCGTCACGCGCCAGGGGTGGGGCCGCTCGCTTCCGTCATGAGGGTGCCCAGGGCCGTGCGTTCGTGGGTGACGGATCTGCCGGTTCGTCTCGTGGCGACCAGGCCCGCTGCCCGCAGGGCGGCCGTGTGGGCGGAGGCCGTCGCGTTGCTGACGTTCAGGGCGCGGGCCAGGGTCGTCGTGGTGTGGGGCGTGGCGAGGAGGTGGAGGAGGGCGGTGCGGGTGCGGCCCAGGACGGGGGGCGGGGGCTCGTCAGGGGGTGCGGGAGTGGTGTCCGGGGCGGGCGGGAGCGCGGGGCCCGCCGGGTAGGTGAGGACGACGGGGCGCCCGGGGAGGTCCTGGAGGAGCGGGCCCGACGGGTGGTGGAAGGTCGGCAGGAGGACGAGGCCCCGGCCGGTGAGCTCGACCTCGCGGGACGGCGGGCCCGGCCACTCCCACACGCCCGCGTGGAGCCGGCTGCCCGGGGCCAGGGCGGTCAGGGCGGCGGCCACGCCGTGTTCGGCGACCGCCAGGGCGTGCCGGGCGAACTCCTCGCGGTGCAGGTCCTGCACCCGGGCCCAGACAGGGGCGAGAACCGTCTCGTACGCGGCCCGCTGCGCCCTGCCTACCGTCTGCCAGGACGCCTCCTCGCCCGCGTGCAGGCCCTGGATCCACCGGGGAGCGGGCCCGGCCCCGGCCCCGTACACCTTCTCCAGCTCGGAGCGGACGAGCGCCGGGGCGGTCGCGCGGATCCGTTCGAAGGCGTCGGGGAGGGTGTCGCCGAGGACGTCGAGGAAGGACGGCGGGCGGCCCGCCGGCACCAGGTCGGCGAGCGGCCCGGCGGCCGCCGGCAGGGCGCGCAGCACCCGGCCGCGCCAGCGGCCGAGCAGCGGCGGACCGGGGCGGGGCACGACGGCGGTCGCAAGGGCCGCGTGGAGCTCCTGCAGCGGCGCGGGCCGGGGCGCGAACCGGACCCGGGCGAGATCGTCCGCCGTGAAGTGGATCCGCAGCACCCGCACAACTCCTCGCCTCGCGCCAGCCTTTCGGGCAGGGCCTGAACCTTCGCGCGGGCCCCCGCCCCGCCCCAAGGATGCCCGGTATGACAGCGAAACCCGCCCTCGGTCGCCGCACCCTCGCCCAGGCCGCCCTGTTCGGCGCCGCCGCCGCGCTGCTGCCGGCGACCACCGCGACCACCGCCACCGCCCACGCCCGTCCCCAGCCCCTGCTCCGGCTGCCCGCGCCGACCGGCCCGCATCCCGTGGGCCTGCGCACCGTCCACCTCATCGACCACTCCCGTACCGACCCCTGGGTCGGCGGCGCACGGGAGCTGATGCTCACCGTCCTGTACCCGGCCCGCACCGTGCGCGGCTGTCGGCGCGCCCCGCAGCTCACCCCGGACGAGGCCGCGCTCTTCGCCGATCTCGCACCCCTCGTCCGGCCGGGGCTTCCGGGGCCGGGAGCGGTGGACTGGGGCGCCGTCCTCACCCACGGTCACGTCGGGGCGCCCGCCCTGCCGGGGCGGCGGCCGGTGCTGCTGTACACCCCGGGCGGCGGCGACTCGCGCACCCTCGGCACGAGCCTCGCCGAGGACCTGGCCAGCCACGGCCGGGTCGTCGTCCTCGTCGACCACCCCGGCGACGCGACCCAGGTGGAACTGCCCACCGGCATGCGGCCCACCGTCCTGCTCGGGCCGCCGAGCCCGGAGACCTTCCGCACCATGATCGACACCCGGATCGCGGACCTCCGCCACGTCCTCGACCGGCTCGGCGAACTGCCCCTGGCCCCGGTCATGGACCGGCGCCGGATCGGTGTGATCGGGCACTCGGCGGGCGGCACGGCCGCCGTGTACGCGGCGCACGCCGACCGCCGGATCCGGGCCGTGGCCAACCTGGAGGGCTATCTCGACCTGACGCCCCTCGACGGCTTCGACCGGCCGCTGCTGCTCTTGCGCACCGACGGCTTCGACGGCGCCCCCCGCGTCGAGAGCTCCTGGGCCGGGCTGCCCGGCCGCCGCGCCCTGCTCACCGGCGCGAACCACTGGGCGTTCACGGACTACGCGGCGTTCGTCCCCCGGCTCCAGGCCGCCGGGCTGGTGACGGCCGCCGCCCGGGCCGCCCTCGTCGGTCCCGGTGACGGGGACGCGGCGATGGCATCGGTACGGCGCCGGGTGGGCGGCTTCTTCGCCCGCGCCCTGCCCCGCCCCCTGCCGTAGGGCGCGCGCGGGCCGTACGGAGGGCGTGGGCGGCCGCCCAGTAGATTGGGGGCGTGTTCTCCCGTCTCGCCGGTCTCCCGCGCCACCGTGCCCTCGCGCTCTGCGCCCTGCCCGTCGTCGCGCTGTTCGCCGTCGCCGGGCTCGCACCGCTGCCGTACACGATCGCCCAGCCCGGCTCGACCGCCGACGTGCTCGGCAAGGACAAGGGCCGCGAGGTGATCACCGTCTCCGGCGTCCCGGTCCGCCCGACCGAGGGCCAGCTGAGGATGACGACGATCGTGGCGACCGGGCCGTCCGAGCCCATCGACCTCGGAGAGGTCACCGAGGCATGGTTCCGCACCGACCGGGCGGTTCTGCCGAAGTCCTCCGTCTATCCGTCGGGCAAGTCCGACGAGGAGATCGAGAAGCGCAACCTCGGGCAGATGAGGCAGTCGCAGGACGCGGCGACCCTCGCCGCCCTCGGCTATCTGAAGCTGGACCCGAAGAAGGTGAAGGTCCGGCTGCACCTCGCCGACATCGGCGGCCCCAGCGCCGGACTGCTGTTCTCACTCGGCATCGTCGACAAGATCGCCGGGGACGGCGACGGCGGTGAGCTCACCGGCGGCCGGATCGTCGCCGGTACGGGCACGATCGAGCCGGACGGGACGGTCGGCGCCGTCGGCGGGGTCTCCCTGAAGACGCAGGCCGCCGCCCGCGACGGCGCCACCGTGTTCCTGGTGCCGAAGGCCGAGTGCTCCCAGGCACAGGCGGAGCGGCCGGAGGGGCTGCGGCTCGTCCCGGTGACCGCCCTCAACGACGCGGTGTCGTCTCTTCGCGCCCTGGAGCAGGGACAGGAGTCGAAGGTCCCGAGCTGCTAGAGCTGCTGGAGCTGCTACAGCCGCCGGAGCCGCCGGGGCTGCTAGAGCCGCTGGAGCCGTCGGAGCCGTCGGAGCCGCTCGAGCCGCCGGTGAGCGGCCCGGTCGTCGGGCCGCCGACGGCCGCCTTCGCCGGGGCCGGGGCGTCCAGCCCCCGCCAGACCGGGAACAGCAGCGGTGACAGGGTCGCCAGGACGAACGCCCCGCCCACCGTGAGCAGCGCCGCCGTGATGCCCACGCTCTCGACCAGCAGGCCGGCGGCCAGGCCGCCGAGCGGCGTGGTGAGCAGCACGGCGGCCGAGCTGGCGCCGCCGACGCGGCTGCGCAGTCCCTCCGGCACCACCTCGTAGAAGGCGGTGGTGAGGATCGGGTTGAGCACCCCGGCGCCGAGTCCGCCGAGCGCCGCCGCCACGAGCATCGGCGGGACGGTGTCGGTGAAGGCGGCGGTGAGGATGGGCGCGCCGGATATCAGGAAGCCGGCGGTGAAGACCGGCCGGCGCGGGAAGCGGTGGCCCGCCACGCCGTAGAGCAGGGCGCCGGCGAGGGCGCTGCCGCCGAAGACGGCGACCAGCAGACCCTGCGCGGCCGAGCCGCCGAGCTCCTCGCGGGCGTGGATCGGCAGCAGCACCGCGCTCCAGCTGAGGGCGAGCCCGTTGGTGACCATCACCATGAGGTCGACGGCGAGCAGGAGCCGGGTGCGCAGCAGGAAGGAATAGCCCTCGCGCAGGTCGGCGCGGTAGGTGGCGAGGTTGAGCTTCGGCGCGTGGCGCGGGCGTTCGGCCGCCGGTACGCCGCGCAGGGTCATGAGGACGAGCAGGGACGAGAGCAGGAAGGTGGCGGCGTCGACGTACAGCACGGTGTCGGCGCCGATCAGAGCCACGAGCAGGCCGCCGACGGCCGCGCCGGTCATGCGGGCGCCGCGCGAGACGGCGTCGTAGAGGCTCGCGACGCGGGAGAGCGGGGTCCCGGCCCGCTCGGCGAGGTCGGGGACGAGGACGTGGCGCGCGGTCTCGCCGGGCGCGTGGAACAGTCCGGTGACGGCCATGAGCGCGCACAGCATCCAGAACTGCAGGAGCCCGGCCCGGTTGAGCAGGGGGATCGCGACGAGGGCGAGGGCGCAGACGAGGTCGGAGAGGACGGAGACCCGGCGCCGGCCGACCCGGTCGATGACGGGGCCGCCGGCGAGGGCGGAGACGACGACGGGTGCGGCCGCGCAGAAGGCGACGAGCCCCGCCTTGCCGGGGCTTCCGGTGGTCTCCAGGGCGAACCACGGCACGCCGATCAGGGTGAGCGAATTGCCGCTGATGGAGATGGCGTTGGCGGCCAGGACGCCGGCCAGTGGTGTGCGTGAGCGGATGCGTGTGCGGGTGCGTGAGCGCACGGTGGTCCCCCCGGTTTCGTTCGGTGCGCGGTGTTTCGGTGCGCGGAGCTCAAAGCTCGGTGCTCGGAGCTCGGTCAGGCGGCGGCGTGGGCGGTGCGGGGGCCGGGTGCGGCGAGCCTGAGGCCGAACTCGACGAGGGTCCACCCCAGTTGGACGCGGAGCGGGGTGGCGGGTACGGATGCGGCGGCGGCCCGTCGGAGTTCGGCGGCGGTCAGGGCGTGCAGGGTGAGGTGGATGTCGGGGTGCATGGACGGGGCCCTTCCGGTCGGATCCGTCGGTGCTCGGTCAGTTCGCGCCGTGCTGGGGGAAGGCGTGCAGGTGCATCCGGACCCGCTGGACGCCGGGGGCGTCGGGGTCCTCCACCGCGTGGTACTCGTCGATCAGGGCGTGTATCCGCTCGTTGAGCTCGCGCTGCCGCGCGGGGGACAGGTGCAGCGTGAAGTCGCTGATGTCGGAGGCGCCGTTCCACTCGTCGATCCACTGGTGGCGGTTGCCGAGGAAGGTGTGGAGCTCCTGGGTGTGGATGTTCGCGATCTCGTAGAGGAAGACCTCGACCGCGCCCTGCACCTCGGGGTCCGGGTTGGCGTGCAGCGACTCGTCGATGGCGGTGCCCTGCTGGGCCGCCTTCCACCAGCGCTCCCGGCCCTTGCCGCGCTCGGGGTCGTCCTCGACGAAGCCGTGGGCGGCGAGCTGGCGCAGGTGGTAGCTGGTGGCGCCGCTGGACTCGCCGAGCCGCTCGGCGAGCTGGGAGGCCGTGGCGGGCCCGTGGTGGCGCAGGGCGCGCAACAGCTGGATGCGCAGCGGGTGGGCGAGGCCGCGCAGCGACCGGGGGTCGAGCACCCGGGGCGGGGGCGGCGCGGACCGGGCCTCGGACCGGCCTTCGGGCCGGGATTCGGACCGCGCCTCGGACCTGGCTTCGGACCGCGCCTCGGATCCCGCCTCGGACAGGGGCTCGGGTCGGGCCTCGGTTTCCGCCGCGGACCGGGCCGCGGATGCGGCTTCGGGCTTGTGCTTCTCGGACATGACTCCACCGTAGAGTTGCAAAGCACTCTCTGCAAGGGATTTTTGCAGAGAGTGCTTTGCAACTCGTGATCGGACGGTCCGAGCGCTCGACTCCTGAAGGGCCCGAGGGCTATCGCGGCGGGTCCGGGTCCTGCGCGGCCTGTTCCACCAGCGGGATGATCCGCAGGGGGACCGGGTTCTCCATGACGATCGCCGTGGAGGCCCGGACGATGCCGTCGAAACCGACGACGCGGTCGATCACCCGCTGGAGATCGGCGTTGGAACGGGCCACGAGACGGCACAGCATGTCCCCGTGGCCGGTGGTGGTGTGCAGCTCCAGGACCTCCGGCACGGTCGCCAGATGCCCCCGTACGTCGGCGCCTTGGCCCTGTTTGATCTCCAGGGTCGCGAAGGCGGTGACGGGGTAGCCGAGGGCCGCCGGGTCGACCTGGGGGCCGAATCCGCGGATGACTCCGTTCGACTGAAGCCGGTCGAGCCGCGCCTGGACCGTGCCGCGCGCCACGCCGAGGCGGCGCGAGGCCTCCAGGACCCCGATCCGCGGCTCCTCGGCGAGGAGCACGATCAGCCGCCCGTCCAGATGATCGATCGCCACAGCGGCCTCCCGGTGGTCATGATGTACAAGTCGCACGCACATACTGGCGGGTCGCTGCACATATTGACCAGTGAAACAACAAACTATTGCGCAGCCTGCCGACCGGCGCGACGCTGCTCCCATGACTGAGACCATCGATCACACCCCCAGCACCGCGCGTGAGGCCGACCCCTTCCCGGTGAAGGGAATGGACGCGGTCGTCTTCGCCGTCGGCAATGCCAAGCAGGCCGCCCACTACTACTCCACGGCCTTCGGCATGAAGCTGGTCGCCTACTCCGGACCGGAGAACGGCAGCCGCGAGACCGCCAGTTACGTCCTCACCAACGGCTCCGCCCGTTTCGTGTTCACCTCCGTCATCAAGGCCACCAGCGACTGGGGCCGCTTCCTCGACGAGCACGTCGCCGCGCACGGCGACGGCGTCATCGACCTCGCCATCGAGGTGCCGGACGCGCGCGCCGCGTACGCCCACGCCGTCGAGCAGGGCGCCACCGGCCTCGTCGAGCCGTACGAGCTCAAGGACGAGCACGGCACCGTCGTCCTCGCCGCCATCGCCACGTACGGCAAGACCCGCCACACCCTCGTCGAGCGCTCCGGCTACGACGGCCCGTACCTCCCCGGCTACGTCGCCGCCAAGCCGATCGTCGAGCCGCCGGCCAAGCGCACCTTCCAGGCGATCGACCACTGCGTCGGCAACGTCGAGCTCGGCAAGATGAACGAGTGGGTCGCCTTCTACAACAACGTCATGGGCTTCACGAACATGAAGGAGTTCGTGGGCGACGACATCGCGACCGAGTACTCGGCGCTGATGTCGAAGGTCGTCGCCGACGGCACCAAGAAGGTGAAGTTCCCGATCAACGAGCCGGCGATCGCGAAGAAGAAGTCGCAGATCGACGAGTACCTCGAGTTCTACGGCGGCCCCGGCGTCCAGCACATCGCCCTCGCCACCAACGACATCGTGGCGACGGTGCGCGCCATGCGCGCCGCCGGTGTCGAGTTCCTGTCCGTCCCCGACGCGTACTACGACACGCTCGGCGAGTGGGTCGGCGACACCCGGGTCCCGATCGACGAGCTGCGCGAGCTGAAGATCCTGGCGGACCGCGACGAGGACGGCTACCTGCTGCAGATCTTCACCAAGCCGGTCCAGGACCGTCCGACGGTCTTCTTCGAGATGATCGAGCGGCACGGCTCGATGGGCTTCGGCAAGGGCAACTTCAAGGCGCTGTTCGAGGCGATCGAGCGCGAGCAGGAGAAGCGCGGCAACCTCTAGCCGCTCCCTCCTTCGATACGCGGGGCCCGGCCCGGGAGCCACCCTCCCGGCGCCGGGCCCCCGCCACGCCCCGGCCGCCCGCCGACCGCGCCCGGGGCACACCCCGGTGACACCCCGGGCGGGCAACGGGGGGCTCGCCCGGGGGCCGGGACTTGCCCTGAGGGGGTGGACGGGCCCGGCGAGCCTGCGCCCCGTCGCCCTCCCTTGGGCCTTCGCCTCGTCGCCTCCGTCCGTGCGGGTCGTCCCGGGCCCGTGAGGGCCGTGCCGCCCCGCGTCCCGCTTGGGGTCCCTCCAGGGCGAAGCCCCAGAGGAGGGACGGGTGGGCACACGGGACGGTGCCCTTGCGGGCGCGTTTCGCAGCGTGCGCCCTGGCCCGCACCACAAGGGCGCTGCCCTCGTGGTGCGGGTCAGGAACCGGGAGCCTGGGCCCGGCAAGGGGCGCCGTCCGTTGTGCCCACCCGTCCCGCCCCAGCGGGACGAATGCCCACAACGGGGGCGGGTGACAGCCCACAAGCCAGCGGCCCCGCACCCGCCGTCGGGGGCAGGCAACGCCGGCCGTCCGCCGGCCGCTGGTCGGCGCGCCCGATCAGCGGGGTGTCGGCCCGGCCCGCGCGCGGAGTGTGTCCGAACGGCGCTACGGGCTCTTCGGCGCACCAGCCGGTTTCGCGGGCTCCGGCTCCCCCGAGCCCGCCGGTCGTGCCGCGCCCGGCGGGGCGGTACCCGGCTCGCCGATCGCCTCCACCGCCTCCCTCGCCCGTGCCGCGAGGAGCGGGGAGAAGCGGGGGTTGGTGCGGAGGGCCTCCGCGAGGTGGCGGCGGGCGGGGCCGAAGGCGCCGAGGGCGCGTTCGATCTCGCCGCGGTGGTAGGCGAAGAGCGCGCTGCGCAGCCCCTCGTCCGTCGCCCGCTTCGCGTACTCCAGCCCCTCCTCCGACTCGCCCGACCGGTGCAGCGCCCACCCCAGCGCGTCCGCCACCTGCATCGAGCGGTGCCCCCGTGCCCACTCGGCGCGCAGCCGCCGCACCGCCGCCGCGGGGTCGCCGTGTTCCGCCTCCAGGAGGCCGAGGACCGCCTCCGAGCGCGGCCACCCGGCGGTCCGGGCCCGCTCGTACAGCGCCTGCGCCTCCCCGTCCCGGTCCAGCGCCTCGTACAGCTCGCCCGCCTCCAGGAAGTACTCCGGCAGCGGCAGCCGCTCCAGGGCCGCCCGCCAGTCGCGGACCGCCTCCGGCGTGCGGCCGAGGGCCGCGAGGGCCCGGGCGCGGCCCGCGAGCGACGGGGCGTGATCCCGTACGAGACCCAGCGCCGTCCCGTACTGCGCCAGCGCCTCCGCCGGCTCCCCCCGCTCCCACGCCAGGTCGCCCAGCCGGGCCAGGGCCGCCGCCTTCTCCGTCGGCGTCTCCGCGAGCGCCACCGCGTCCAGGGCCGCCGCGCCCGCGTCCTCGCGCCAGCCGCGGTCGCGGTACATCTGCGCCGAGCGGGTGCTGACCGCCGCGCCCGAGTGCAGCTCGGCCAGCGTCTCCGTCGCCTTCCGCGCCGCCTTGTAGTCGCCGAGGCCGTTGTACGCGTCGATCAGCACCGGGTACGCCGACCAGCGCTTCGGGTTCGCCTTGCGCACCCGCTCGCCCCACTCCTTCGCCGTCTTCCAGTCCCCGCGGGCGTTGGCCAGGGCCGCCATCCCCAGTTGGGCGTCCAGGTTGCCGCGCGCGGCCGGCCGCACCGCGAGCGAGCGCTTCAGGGCCTGCTCCGCGCGCGGGAGGTCCGCCGCGTCCGCGCGCCGCAGCCCCCGCTCCGTATAGGCGGCGCCGAGCACCGCCCATGACGCCTCGTCACCCGGATGGGCGCGCAGCCACGTCTCCCGGTCGGCGATCAGCGCGACCAGGTCCGGCAGGGCCGCCTGCGCCCCCGCGTTCGCCGCGTCCACCGCCCGCTCGGCGGGACCGGGCGCGGGCGGCGGCGTCCGGCCGACCAGCTCGGGCACGTACAGCAGCGCCGTCGCCGCGAGCACCGCGCCCACGCCGCAGGCGAGGACCGTCCTCGACACGTTCTCGGTCTTCATGGCGCTCACTGTGCGCCCGTGCGCGGCTGTACGAAGAGCGGACGAGCGCCCGCTCCGGCGGGTTCACACCGATGGCCCCGGGTGCCACGCTGGTCGTATGGACGATCTTCAGCAGAGCGATCCTCGCGCCGGCCTCCCGGCCGGGCTCCACCCGGCCCGGCTCCACCAGGCCCTCGCCGCCGGGCTGCCCGCCGAGGCCCTGATCACCGACCCCGACGTCATGGCCTCCTACGCCCACGACATGGCGAGCTTCTGCGCCGCCGGCACCCCCGCGGCCGTCGTGCTCCCGCGCACCGTCGAACAGGTGCGGCACGTCATGCACACCGCGACCGAGCTGCGCGTCCCGGTCGTCCCGCAGGGCGCCCGCACCGGTCTTTCCGGCGCCGCCAACGCCTCCGACGGCTGCATCGTCCTGTCGCTGGTCAGGATGGACCGCATCCTGGAGATCGACCCGGTGAACCGGATCGCCGTCGTCGAACCGGGCGTGGTCAACGCCGTGCTCTCCCGGGCCGTCGCCGAGCACGGCCTGTACTACCCGCCGGACCCCTCCAGCTGGGAGATGTGCACCATCGGCGGCAACATCGGCACCGCGTCCGGCGGCCTGTGCTGCGTGAAGTACGGGGTCACCGCCGAGTACGTGCTCGGTCTGGACGTCGTCCTCGCCGACGGGCGGCTGCTCAGGACCGGCCGGCGCACCGCCAAGGGCGTCGCCGGATACGACCTCACCCGCCTCTTCGTCGGATCCGAGGGCACGCTCGGCATCGTCGTCGGAGCGGTGCTCGCGCTCCGGCCGCAGCCGCCCGTCCAGCTCGCGCTCGCGGCCGAGTTCCCCACGGCGGAGGCCGCCTGTGCGGCCGTCTGCGCGATCATGGAGCGCGGCCACACTCCGTCGCTCCTCGAACTGATGGACGGCACCACCGTCCGGGCCGTCAACAAGCTGGCGCACATGGGTCTGCCCGACACCACCGAGGCGCTTCTGCTGTGCGCCTTCGACACCCCCGACCCGGCCGCCGATCTGGCCGCCGTGGGCGAGCTGTGCCGGGCCGCGGGTGCCACGGAGGTCGTACCGGCCGAGGACGCCGCCGAGTCCGAGCTCCTCCTCCAGGCACGCCGGCTCTCGCTCACCGCCCTGGAGACCATCAAGACGGCGACGATGATCGACGACGTGTGCGTGCCGCGCACCCGGCTCGCCGCGATGCTCTCGGGCACGGCGGCCATCGCCGCGAAGTACGGGCTGACGATCGGGGTCTGCGCGCACGCCGGCGACGGCAACACCCATCCCGTCGTCTGCTTCGACCACGCCGACGAGGACGAGTCCCGGCGGGCGCGGGAGTCCTTCGACGAGATCATGGCGCTCGGGCTCGAACTCGGCGGCACGATCACCGGCGAGCACGGGGTGGGCGTCCTGAAGAAGGAGTGGCTGGCGAGGGAGCTGGGGCCGGTGGGCGTGGAGCTGCAGCGCGGGATCAAGCAGACCTTCGACCCGCTGGGCCTGCTGAACCCCGGCAAGCTCTTCTGAAACCGGGTCAGGCGGGTGCGGAACCGAGCGGACCGCTCCCTGGCCGGGGCAGGCGCGTGCGAACCCGACCGGACCGCCCCCCTCGCCCGGTCAGGCGGGTGCGGACCCGACCAGGCCGCCCCCCTTGCCGGGTCAGGCGCGTGCGGGCCTGAGCGGACCGGCCCACTCGCCGGGTCACGTGCCGGTGGATCCGAGCGGACCGCCCCCCGACCCTGCCGGCGCCGGGACGTCACAGCTCGCCGTCGGTGGACTCGTCCGACGGCCACGGGTCGCGCAGCCACAGGTCGTCTCCCACGACCGTCGTGGCCAGCAGCTCGGCCAGCCCCTCGTCGATGCCGAGCTGCTCGGCCTCCGTGCCCGGCGGGACCGCCCGCAGGGTCCGCTCCAGCCAGGCGGACACCTGCGCGGACGGCGCCTCCAGGAGGGCGTCGCCGTCGGGGGAGGAGAGCGCCATCAGGATGACGTTGCGGCCGTCGACCTTCGTCGGCCAGATGCGGACGTCGCCGTGGCCGCAGGGCCGGAAGACACCCTCGACGAGGAGCTCGCGGGCGAACGTCCAGTTGACGGGGTGGTCGGAGCCGATGTGGAAGGTGATGTGGACGGCGTACGGGTCGTCCACCCGGTAGGCGAGCCGGGCCGGGACCGGGATCGAGCGCTCGGGGGAGAGCACCAGCCTCAGTTCCAGCTCGCGCTCGACGACGTTGTTCTCGGTGTTCTGCATGGTCCTGTCTCCCTGTGCGGTGGGGGCCCGTAAAGGGGCCTTCACAGGGAGAGAGCGGGCTCGGGCGGATCCATTACGCGACTTCGGGAAGTTTTTTCTGGAGAAATTCTGCGGGCCTGAGAATCACGCTGTGTGACGAAAGTGCGGAGGTGTCCCTCGAAGGCGGGCTTTCTGGTGGGCTCCTTGTCCGTGCGGCGGCGTTCTTCGTTACTGTCCTCCTTGGGCTCGGCGCGGTCGGTGCGGACGGTGCGCGGCCCGGGCGGATCAAAGGCGTTGTGACTGAACGGAGTCGGGGCAGTGGCTACTCCTCCTGGAGGCGGCGGAGAGGTACCGCAGGCGGGGTACTACCCGGACCCGTCCATTCCGGGTTACATCCGGTACTGGAACGGCGGTGCGTGGGTCCCCGGTACGAGTCGGCCGGCCCCCAAGGAGGGCGAGGCCCTGCCGGCCCCGCCGGTCGCCGTCGCCCCGCTCCTGGCCGCGAGCCCGGCCCCGGCGCCCTCGGTGCCGGCCGTTCCCGCGGTCGAGGAGACGGGCCCGGTCTTCCTCGACGAGGACCCGGAACCGGCGACCCCGGACCCCGCCCCTGCCCAGGACCCCGCCCCGGCGACGCCGTCGGCCGCCCCGCAGGAGCCCGCCTCCGCCTGGCAGGCGACCACGGACCGCCAGACCGGCTTCGGCGGCGAACGCGACCAGAAGGTGTCGTGGGGCGGCACCCCGGACCCGCGCGCCGCATGGCCCGCCGCCGGCGCCACCGCCGCGCCGGCGGACGGCTCCGGTACGGCGAGCCCCGAGCGCCCGGCAGCAGGCGAGGCCGCGGCCCCGGCCCCCGCCCCGGCCCCGGTGCAGGCGAACTCCGCGGCCCCGGCCCCAGATCGGA
>NZ_JBEOUO010000027.1:0-99545 GCF_040302485.1 Streptomyces sp. NPDC126499
ACATTCCGAACCCGGAAGCTAAGCCTTTCAGCGCCGATGGTACTGCAGGGGGGACCCTGTGGGAGAGTAGGACGCCGCCGAACGATCATTGTGGGAAAGCCCCGCACCTTTTGGTGCGGGGCTTTTCTGCGTTCACGGCGACCCCCGTGCACCCCGTCATCGTGGCTGAGGGTAAGGTCATGGGGCATCGTTCGGCTCGTTTCCACAGGAGGCCCCCGGGTGGAGGTCCAGGAGACCCGCGTTCAGACGGACCGGGTCCTCACCATCCCCAACATCCTCAGCATGGCGCGCCTCGTCGGCGTACCGCTGTTCCTGTGGTTGATCCTCCGCCCCGAGTTCGGTGGGCCCAAGAGTGACGGCTGGGCGCTGCTCGTCCTTGCCCTCAGTGGTGTCAGCGACTATCTCGACGGCAAGCTCGCCCGGCGCTGGAACCAGATCAGCAGCCTCGGCCGGCTGCTCGACCCGGCCGCCGACCGGCTGTACATCCTTTCCACCCTCGTCGGGCTCACCTGGCGGGAGATCCTGCCGCTCTGGCTGACCGCCGCCCTTTTGGCCCGCGAGCTGATGCTGCTGGTCATGGTGGGAATCCTCCGCCGGCACGGGTATCCGCCGCCGCAGGTGAACTTCCTCGGGAAAGCTGCCACTTTCAACCTCATGTACGCGTTCCCGCTGCTGCTTCTCAGTGACGGAAACGGATGGCTGGCGTCACTCGCCGAAGTTTTCGGGTGGGCCTTCGCCGGATGGGGTACAACTCTGTATTGGTGGGCAGGGATCCTCTACGTGGTCCAGGTCCGCCGACTCGTGAAGGCGGATACCGAGGCCGATTGAGCCCGTCCGCCCTGCCGACAACGGCGCCGGCATGAACGAAGAAGCCCAAGGGCGCGTTGAGCGGACAGGTGAAGTCGGCAGGACCGTCGTCTCTTCAAGGAGGACGCTTCCGACATGAAGGCCGTCGTGATGGCCGGTGGTGAAGGCACTCGCCTTCGCCCCATGACCTCGAGCATGCCCAAGCCTCTTCTGCCGGTGGTCAACCGGCCGATCATGGAGCACGTCCTGCGACTGCTCAAGAGGCACGGTCTCAACGAGACCGTCGTCACCGTGCAGTTTCTCGCCTCACTCGTCAGGAATTACTTCGGTGACGGCGAAGAGCTCGGAATGGAGCTCACCTATGCGAACGAGGAGAAGCCGCTCGGCACCGCGGGGAGTGTGAAGAATGCCGAGGAGGCGCTGAAGGACGACGCCTTCCTCGTCATCTCGGGAGACGCACTCACCGACTTCGACCTCACCGACCTCATCGCCTTCCACAAGGAGAAGGGCGCCCTCGTCACGGTCTGCCTGACCCGCGTGCCCAATCCGCTGGAATTCGGCATCACGATCGTGGACGAGGAAGGAAAGGTCGAGCGGTTCCTGGAGAAGCCCACCTGGGGGCAGGTCTTCTCGGACACGGTGAACACGGGCATCTACGTCATGGAGCCCGAGGTCTTCGACTACGTGCAGGCCGACGTCCCGGTCGACTGGTCGGGCGATGTCTTCCCGCAGCTGATGAAGGAAGGCAAGCCCATCTACGGCTACGTCGCCGAGGGCTACTGGGAGGACGTCGGCACCCACGAGAGCTACGTCAAGGCCCAGGCCGACGTCCTCGAGGGCAAGGTCCAGGTCGACATCGACGGCTTCGAGATCTCCCCGGGCGTGTGGGTGGCCGAAGGAGCGGAGGTCCATCCCGACGCCGTCCTTCGCGGGCCGCTCTACATCGGTGACTACGCCAAGGTCGAAGCGGGCGCCGAGATCCGCGAGCACACCGTGATCGGCTCCAACGTCGTCGTCAAGAGCGGCGCCTTCCTGCACAAGGCGGTCGTCCACGACAACGTCTACATCGGGCAGCAGAGCAATCTGCGCGGCTGCGTCATCGGCAAGAACACCGATGTGATGCGGGCGGCCCGGATCGAGGACGGGGCCGTCATCGGCGACGAGTGCCTGATCGGTGAGGAATCGATCGTGCAGGGCAACGTGCGGGTCTACCCGTTCAAGACGATCGAGGCCGGCGCGTTCGTCAACACCTCCGTCATCTGGGAGTCCCGCGGGCAGGCCCACCTGTTCGGCGCGAGAGGTGTCTCCGGCATCCTCAACGTGGAGATCACGCCCGAGCTGGCGGTGCGGCTCGCAGGCGCGTACGCGACCACTTTGAAGAAGGGCGCGACCGTCACCACTGCGCGTGACCACTCCCGGGGTGCCCGAGCGCTCAAGCGGGCCGTGATCTCGGCGCTGCAGGCCAGCGCCATCGACGTACGGGACCTGGAGAACGTGCCGCTGCCGGTGGCGCGGCAGCAGACGGCCCGGGGCAGCGCCGGCGGGATCATGGTGCGGACCTCGCCCGGTGTGCCGGACTCCGTCGACATCATGTTCTTCGACGAGCGCGGTGCGGACCTGTCGCAGGCGGGACAGCGCAAGCTCGACCGGGTCTTCGCACGGCAGGAATACCGGCGGGCGTTCCCCGGCGAGATCGGCGACCTGTCCTTCCCGGCCAGCGTCTTCGACTCGTACACGGGATCGCTGCTGCGGAACGTCGACACCTCCGGGATCGCCGAAGCGGGCCTGAAGGTGGTCGTGGACGCGTCCAACGGCAGTGCCGGCCTCGTGCTGCCGAGCCTGCTCGGACGGCTCCAGGTCGACTCGCTGACGATCAACCCGGGTCTGGACGAGTCGCGGCCGACCGAGTCCGCCGAGAGCCGGCGGGCCGGACTCGTACGCCTGGGTGAGATCGTGGCGTCGGCGCAGGCCGCGTTCGGTGTGCGCTTCGACCCGGTGGGCGAGCGGCTCTCGCTCGTCGACGAGCGGGGCCGCATCATCGAGGACGACCGGGCGCTGCTGGTGCTGCTCGACCTGGTGGCGGCCGAGCGGCGGTCCGGGCGGGTCGCGCTGCCGGTCACCACCACGAGGATCGCCGAGCAGGTCGCCGCGTACCACGGCACGCAGGTGGAGTGGACGACGACCTCGCCCGACGACCTGACGAGGGTCGGCCGGGAGGACACGACGATCTTCGGCGGCGACGGCCGGGGCGGATTCATCGTCCCCGAGTTCAGCAGCGTCTTCGACGGCGCCGCGGCCTTCGTGCGGCTGATCGGTCTGGTCGCGCGGACCCAGCTCACGCTGAGCCAGATCGACGCGCGGATCCCGCGGGCCCATGTGCTGAAGCGGGACATCGCGACCCCGTGGGCGGTCAAGGGGCTCGTGATGCGCCGGGTGGTCGAGGCGGCCGGCGACCGGTCCGTGGACACCACCGACGGTGTGCGGGTGGTCGAGGCCGACGGGCGCTGGGTGATGGTGCTGCCCGACCCGGCGGAGGCGGTCACCCACCTGTGGGCGGAGGGCCCCGACGACGCCTCCGCGCAGGCCCTGCTCGACGAGTGGTCGGCCGTGGTGGACAGCGCGGGCCACTGAGTGAGCGGTCCCCGTACGGGGCTGTCGGGCCGGGAGGTACCGGGCGGTACCTCCCGCCCCTTCGGAGGGGCCATTCGGCGGTAGGGCGTACGACGTGCGACGATGTGCGGCATGTCGCAGCAGCCCCCCGTTCGGAGCACAGAAACGCCCCCTCCGCGCCCGGACGCGTCGATGTCGCTGCTGAACAACGTGATCGACCACGCCCTCGACGACGGGTACGCGGAGGCGTCGGCCCGGCGCGCGGCCGAGGGCGGTGGCCTGCCCCGTACGATCCGGGCGAAGCTCGGACTCGCGGCAGGTCTGGTGCTCGCGGCCGCCGTGGTGACGCTCGGCGCGGCCGAGGCGCGGGTGTCCGCGCCGGTCGTCGCCAAGGAGCGGCAGGAGCTGATCGACCGGATCGAGTCGGAGACCTCGGCGGCCGACCGGCTGGAGCAGGACGTCGAGCGGATCCGCGCCGAGGTGGGCGAGCGGCAGCGCAAGGCGCTGGAGCAGCACGGCGGTGACCAGGCCGAGCTGGTGGCGCTGCTGTCCGGAGCGATCCCGGTCCAGGGGCCGGGCGTCCGGCTCGTCGTCGACGATGCCAAGGGCACCGACGCGGGCGGCGGCGGTCCGCGGGAGAGCAGTGGCTTCGCCGACACGGGGCGGGTGCGCGACCGGGACATGCAGCGGGTCGTGAACGGCCTGTGGGAGTCGGGCGCCGAGGCGGTCGCGATCAACGGGCAGCGGCTGACGGCGCTGTCGGCGATCCGGGCTGCGGGTGACGCCATACTGGTCGACAACAAGCCGCTGGTGCCGCCGTACACGATCCTCGCCGTCGGCGACGGTCAGCGGCTGAGCACCGCGTTCCAGGACAGCGCCGACGGTCAGTACCTGCACGCGCTGCGGGAGAACTTCGGGATCCGTACCAGTATCTCGGCACAGGGCGAGGTGCGTCTGCCCGCCGCGCCGAGCCTGATCGTACGTACAGCAGAGCCGAGGGGAGCCGGGGCGAAGGCCACCGGGCGGGCCACGGCCGAGACAGGGAAGGGCACATCTTGATCGCCGTACTGGGCCTGATCGTGGGAGTCGTGGTCGGACTGTTGGTCCGGCCCGAGGTTCCGGCGGTGGTCGAGCCCTATCTTCCGATCGCCGTGGTCGCCGCCCTCGACGCGGTCTTCGGCGGGCTGCGCGCCATGCTCGACGGGATCTTCGTCGACAAGGTCTTCGTGGTGTCGTTCCTGTCCAACGTGGTCGTGGCCGCGCTGATCGTCTTCCTCGGCGACAAGCTGGGCGTCGGCGCGCAGTTGTCGACGGGTGTGGTCGTCGTGCTCGGCATCCGGATCTTCTCCAACGCGGCCGCCATCCGGCGGCACGTGTTCCGGGCGTGAGGCCGATGAGCGAGAACGACAAGAACCCGGCGCAGGAGCCGGAGGAGTCCCGGCCGCAGGCGCGGCCCGAGCCCCAGGGGCGGCACGAGCCGCTGCCCGAGGCGCAGCCGCAGCCTCCCGCGCGGCCCCAGTCGCAGCCCCAGCCTCCCGCGCAGCCGCAGCCGCAGCCGCAGCCCCGGCGCCCGGAGCAGCCGCAGCTCCAGCCCCACGCCACGCCCGAGGGGCAGCCCCCCGCGCCGCCCCGGCCGCAGGCGTCGGCCGGCTCCGGGGTCACCGGCCGGCAGCGGCTGGCCGCCAGCCTGTGGCCGCCGCGGGTGACCCGCGCCCAACTCGTCGTGGCGCTCCTGCTGTTCGTGCTCGGTCTCGGGCTCGCCATCCAGGTGCGGTCGACCAGTGACAACAGTGCGCTGCGCGGTGCCCGCCAGGAGGACCTGGTGCGCATCCTCGACGAACTCGACGACCGCACCCAGCGCCTGGAGGACGAGAAGACGCGTCTGGAGGGCCAGCGCTCGGAGCTGGAGACCAGCTCGGACCAGGCCGAGGAGGCGCGCCGGCAGACCCAGGAGAAGGAGCGTCAGCTCGGCATCCTGGCCGGCACGGTCGCCGCCGAGGGGCCGGGGATCACGCTGACGATCACGGACTCCACGGGGGCCATCGAGTCGGACATGCTGCTCGACGCCATTCAGGAGCTGCGGGCGGCGGGCGCGGAGGCGATCCAGGTCAACGACGTGCGGGTGGTGGCGGACAGCTATTTCTCGGGCAGCGGACGCGATCTTCGGATCGATGGAACGCAGGTGGCCGCTCCGTACGTCTTCAAGGTCATCGGGAAGCCGGAGGATCTCGAGCCCGCGCTCAACATCCCCGGCGGTGTCGTCCAGACGTTGGAGAAGGAGCAGGCGACGGCCACGGTGCAGCGTTCAGGGAAGATCGTCGTCGACGCCTTGCGACCTGCGAAGCGGCCTGACTACGCTCGGTCGTCCTCGCAGTGAGGCAGGGGTCGATGACGCCTCGGAGGCAAGGGCATGACCTTGCGGGGGGTCGGCGCACCACATGGGTGGTGCGTGGTGGAAACTGTCGAGTGGCCACGGACGTTGTGAAGATGTCCGGGTCGGCAGGTGTGTTCAGTCAGGGTTCGTCCTGCCCCACGGGCGGGTCTGTTTCGGTCAAGGGGAATCGCCCGTGAAGTTGTTTGCGAAGTTGTTCGGGAAGAGCGGACGCGAGGACGGCGGCAACGCCAAGCATCGCGCGCCGCGCCACGCGCAGGGTGAGGAACAGGGCGTCGAACGCCCGCTCTTCCGTGACGAGGTCGGTGGCCAGGGTGGCGACATTCCGGGCACACAGGGCGCGTCTTCTGTTGACCCTGCCGGTGCCGCGCGCATAGGTTTCGGAGAACCATCAGCCTCGAGTACGGGTGGAGGGTTCGTCCCCGACCCGTATGCGACCCAGACCTCCGCGGGGCAGCCGCGGCAGGAGGACGCGTCCATGCCGGTGTGTACGAGGTGCGGTCACCGCAATACGGCGGACAGCCGCTTCTGCTCCCACTGCGGCGCGCCGCTGCGCGGCGGGGTGGCTCCGGAGCGGGCTTCCGAGACGACCTCGACGATCTCCATCTCGGGGCTCGAGGCCTACGACTCGGAGGTCACCGGGCAGACCTCGCTCCCGGCGCTGTCGCCCGAGGCGCTCGCCGCCGTGGAGGCGCTGCCGGCCGGTTCGGCGCTGCTGATCGTGCGCCGCGGTCCGAATTCGGGCAGCCGCTTCCTGCTGGACGGTGAGCTGACCACGGCCGGCCGTCACCCGCAGAGCGACATCTTCCTGGACGACGTGACCGTGTCGCGTCGTCACGTGGAGTTCCGGCGCGGGCAGGACGGCACCTTCACGGTGTCGGACGTCGGCAGCCTCAACGGCACGTACGTCAACCGGGAGCCGATCGACTCGGTCGTGCTCTCGAACGGTGACGAGGTGCAGATCGGCAAGTACCGGCTCGTCTTCTTCGCGAGCCAGCGGAGCGTGTGACGCTCCGGAGAACCTTCAGGGAAGGTCCATGCTGCGTACACCGACGGGCGGTGCCGGTCTCGGCACCGCCGCCGCGGGCGACCGGCTGTTCAGCATCGGGACGGTGCTGAGCCAGCTGCGCGACGAGTTTCCCGAAGTGACCATCTCCAAGATCCGGTTCCTGGAGGCCGAGGGGCTCGTCGAGCCCCGGCGGACGGCTTCCGGGTACCGCAAGTTCAGCCCGCAGGACGTGGAGCGGCTCGCCCAGATCCTGCGGATGCAGCGGGACCACTACCTGCCGCTCAAGGTGATCCGCGAGCATCTGGACGCCCTGGCCCGCGGCGAACAGATCAAGCTGCCCTCGCCCAGCCCCCAGCGGGACCTGCTGGACGGGGCCTGGGAGGCGGACGGCGAGCGCCCCACGGCGGCCCGGATCGGCCGGGCGGAGCTGCTGGCCGCCGCCGAGGTGACCGAGGCCGAGCTGGCCGAATGGGAGTCGTACGGCCTGATCGGCCCGGCGGAGGGCGGCGGCTACGACGCCGAGACCGTCACGGTCGCGAAGCTGGTGGCCGATCTGGGGAGATTCGGGCTCGAACCCCGGCATCTGCGGGCGGTCAAGGCCGCCGCCGACCGGGAGGCCGGCCTGGTCGAGCAGATGGTGGCGCCGCTGCGCCGGCACCGCAATCCGCAGACCAGGGCCCATGCGGAGGCGACCGCGAAGGAGCTCGCCGGGCTCTCCGTACGGCTCCACGCGGCACTGGTCCAGACCGCTCTGGGACTCCGTCTGCAGTGATCCCGGGACGGCCCGACTACCCAAACCGGTCGGGCACGTCCTAGGGTTGCTGTGTGAACGAGCTCGACGTTGTGGGTGTCCGGGTGGAAATGCCGTCCAACCAGCCGATCGTGCTCCTGCGTGAAGTGGGAGGCGACCGCTACCTTCCCATCTGGATCGGACCGGGGGAGGCGACGGCGATCGCCTTCGCGCAGCAGGGCATGGCCCCGGCCAGGCCCTTGACGCACGACCTCTTCAAGGACGTCCTGGAGGCCGTGGGGCAGGAGCTCACCGAGGTCCGCATCACCGATCTGCGGGACGGCGTCTTCTACGCCGAGCTGGTGTTCGCCAGTGGCGTCGAGGTGAGCGCCCGGCCGTCCGACGCGATAGCGCTGGCGCTGCGCACGGGTACGCCGATCTACGGCAGTGACGGGGTGCTCGACGACGCGGGGATCGCGATTCCGGACGAGCAGGAGGACGAGGTGGAGAAGTTCCGCGAGTTCCTCGACCAGATCTCGCCGGAGGACTTCGGGACGGGCAACCAGGGCAACCAGTAGGGGACCGGTGCAGGGGACCGGTCGGCCATCGGACGACGGCCTGGGTCACCCGTCAGGGGGAGCCGCCGGCGGCCATGGGGACGTCGCCGGAGAGCGCCCTCGGAGCATTCGAGTAGCCTTTCCCCGGAGTGGGGCACGAGAAACCACTCTCAGGGTGATTATCACTCGGCGTGCCGAGTGTGGCGATCGTTGACGCACCCCGAGTGACTGCCTACCTTCGTGTGGGCAGGTCAAGGACGGAGGGTCGGCGTGATGAGCAGCGGCGACGGTACGGCAGGGGGCTTCCTGGGGCGTGCCCCCGGGGAGAAGGGCCCGTATCCGCTTCACGGCAGTGTGGGCGACTTCGGTACGGACGAGGGCGCGGCCGCGGACGTGGGCTCGGACGCCATCGGCTACCGCGGCCCGACGGCCTGTGCGGCGGCCGGCATCACCTACCGCCAGTTGGACTACTGGGCGCGCACCGGTCTCGTCGAGCCGAGCGTGCGGCCCGCCTACGGCTCGGGGACGCAGCGGCTCTACAGCTTCCGGGACGTCGTCGTCCTCAAGATCGTCAAGCGCTTCCTGGACACCGGGGTGGCGCTGCAGAACATCCGGGCGGCGGTGCAGCACCTGCGGGCCCGGGGTTTTCGCGACCTGGAGCGCATGACGCTGATGAGCGACGGCGCGACCGTCTACGAATGCTCCTCGCCGGACGAGGTCGTCGACCTGCTCCAGGGCGGGCAGGGCGTCTTCGGCATCGCCGTCGGCGTGGTGTGGCGGGACGTCGAGGCGGCGCTCTCGCAGCTGCACGGCGAGCGGGTGGACACCGGCGAGACGCTGATCGGGCACAACCCGGCCGACGAACTGGCGCGCCGACGCCGGGACCGGGCCGTCTGACCACGGGTCCCGCGGGGACCGGGCCGTCTGACCCGCGGGTCCCCCTCCGCACGCACGACCCGCACGCGCGTGCGGGCCGATTGTCAGTGGCGTAGGGCAGCATCGGAACCGTGAGAGCCGCGCCCACGATCCTGCATCTCGACATGGATGCCTTCTTCGCCGCCGCGGAGCAGGCGTCGAAGCCGAGTCTGCGCGGAAAGCCGGTGGTCGTCGGCGGGCTCGGGCCGCGCGGGGTGGTCGCCACGGCCTCGTACGAGGCACGGCGCTTCGGGGTGCACTCGGCGATGCCGATGGCGCAGGCACGCAGGCTCGCGCCGAACGCGGCGTATCTGGTGCCCCGCTTCGCCTTCTACCGGGCGATCAGCGGGCAGGTCATGGAGCTGCTCGGGCGGCTGTCGCCGCTGGTGGAGCCGCTCAGCCTCGACGAGGCCTTCGTCGACCTGGAGGCGGGAGGAGTGGCCGACGACAGCGCGAGCGCGCGCGTGGCGGGGGAGCGGCTGCGCCGGGACATCCTCGTCACGACCGGGTTGACCGGGTCGGTGGGGCTCGCCGGGTCCAAGATGCTCGCGAAGATCGCCTCGGAGGAGGCCAAGCCGGACGGTCTCGTGCTGATCGAGCCCGGGACGGAGCGGGAGCTGCTCGGGCCCCGTTCGGTGCGGATCATCCCCGGGGTGGGGCCGGCCACGGACGAGCATCTGCGGCGGGCCGGGATCACCACGGTCGCCGAGGTGGTGGAGGCGGGCGAGGACGAGCTCGTACGGCTCCTGGGGCGGGCGCACGGCGGCTCCCTGTACCGGATGGCCCTCGGGCACGACGACCGGCCCGTGGTGGCCGAGCGGGACGCCAAGTCGGTCTCCGTGGAGGACACCTTCGACGTGGACCTGCACGACCGGCTGCGGATCCGCCTCGAGGTCGAGCGGCTCGCGGAGCGGTGCGTGGGGCGGCTGCGGGGCGCCGGGCACTCGGGGCGGACGATCGTCCTGAAGGTCCGGCGGTACGACTTCTCGACGCTGACCAGGTCGGAGACGCTGCGGGGGCCGACGGACGACCCGGTGGTGGTCAAGGAGGCGGCGGCGCGGCTGCTCGACCTGGTGGACACGACGGGCGGCGTGCGGCTGCTGGGGGTGGGGGTCAGCGGGCTGGCCGACTACACGCAGGAGGACCTGTTCGCGCAGGCCGAGGCGGAGGCCGCGGCCGGGGCGGTGACCGGGACCGGGACAGCGGTCGGGACCGGGACCGGGACCGGGGCGGCGGGGACGCAGGCGGACGGGCCCGGGGAAGCGGCCACCTCTGACCCCGTTCCGGCCGCGCCCGCGACGGCCACCGAGACCGCCGAGCGGCGCTGGTCGCCGGGACACGACGTGCGGCACGCCGTGTACGGGCCGGGCTGGGTGCAGGGCAGCGGGGTCGGACGGGTCACCGTCCGCTTCGAGGAGCCGGGCTCGCCGCCCGGCCGCGTGCGGACCTTCCCGGTCGACGACCCGGACCTGGAGCCCTCGGATCCGCTGCCGCTCGTCCCGGGCGGCGCGACGGGCGCGGCGGCCTGACCGGACCCGGAGCCGGCCGTGCCGCCCCGCTCAGGCCGGCAGCCGGGCGCTCAAGCTTCCGACGGCCCGGTGCTCAGACGGCCGAGGCCCGGCGCTCAGGCGGCCGTCACGCCTCCTCCTGGCCCGCCAGACGGCCGAAGTCACGGTCCGGGGCGTCCTGGGGCACGGCAGGCAGCGTGAGGTTGTAGTGGCGGTAGAGCTGGAGTTCCTGTTCCGGCGAGAGATGGCGACCCACGCCGAAGTCGGGCGCGTCCTTGATGAGGGCGCGCTCGTACGGGACGTGGAGGGCGTCGCCCACCAGTTCGCTCGGCTCCAGGGGGACGAAGGCGTCACGGCTGAAGAGGCCGGTGCGGACGGCGGCCCATTCGGGGACCCCCGTGGCGTCGTCGAGGTACACCTCGTCCACGGTGCCGATCTTGTTCCCGTCCCGGTCGTAGGCCTTGCGGCCGATCAGGCTGCGCGGATCGATATCGGTCTGCACGGTCCCTCCAACGGGTCGCAACTGCGCTACACCCCTACGAAAGTGCACATCTGGGATGTCGGCCACTTGAGCGATGGGAGAAGGAACGGCGCTGGTAGGCTGGCTGTGGCTGTCGACCCCGCGCGGGAGAGTCCTCCGGAGAAGGCTTTCGGAGGCGCCGAAGGAGCAAATCCTCCCCGGAATCTCTCAGGCCCCCGTACCGCGCGGACGAGGTCACTCTGGAAAGCAGGGCGGGCGTCACGGCATCCGCTCTCACCGACGGTGAAAGCCGGTCCTCCGCGAGGCGGGCCGGTGAAGCTCTCAGGTTTGGATGACAGAGGGGGAGGCCGTCCGGGCACCCGCGCCGAGGTGCCCCTCGAAGGTCGTGACGACCAGGAGGCCCCCGTACATGACCGCCAACCGCACTCCGCTCTCCGAGCTCGAGCAGGGCATCCCCTTCGAACAGCGGCACATCGGACCCGACGCCGAGGCGCGGGCCAAGATGCTCGCCCAGGTCGGTTACGGCTCCCTGGACGAGCTCACGGCCGCCGCCGTGCCGGACGTCATCAAGAACACCGAGGCCCTGGGCCTGCCGGCCGCCCGCACCGAGGCCGAGGTACTGGCCGAGCTGCGTGCCCTCGCCGACCGCAACCAGGTCCTCGCGCCGATGATCGGCCTCGGCTACTACGGCACCTTCACCCCGCCGGTCATCCTCCGCAACGTGATGGAGAACCCGGCCTGGTACACCGCCTACACGCCGTACCAGCCGGAGATCTCGCAGGGCCGCCTGGAGGCGCTGCTCAACTTCCAGACCGTGGTCGCCGACCTGACCGGTCTGCCCACCTCCGGCGCCTCCCTGCTGGACGAGGGCACCGCCGCCGCCGAGGCCATGGCGCTCTCCCGCCGGGTCGGCAAGGTCAAGGACGGCGTGTTCCTCGTCGACGCCGACGCCCTGCCGCAGACCATCGCCGTCATCGAGACCCGCGCCGAGCCGACCGGTGTCGAGGTCGTCGTCGCCGACCTGTCCGCCGGCATCCCGGCCGAGGTCGCCGAGCGCGGCGTCTTCGGCGTGCTCCTCCAGTACCCGGGCGCCTCCGGAGCGATCCGCGACATCAAGCCGGTCATCGACCAGGCCCACGAGCTCGGCGCCGTCGTCACCGTCGCCGCCGACCTGCTCGCCCTCACCCTGCTGGCCTCGCCCGGCTCGCTCGGCGCGGACATCGCGGTCGGCACCACCCAGCGCTTCGGCGTCCCCATGGGCTTCGGCGGCCCGCACGCCGGTTACATGGCCGTCCAGGACAAGCACGCCCGCTCCCTGCCCGGCCGCCTGGTCGGCGTCTCCGTCGACGCCGACGGCAACAAGGCCTACCGCCTGGCCCTGCAGACCCGCGAGCAGCACATCCGCCGCGAGAAGGCCACCAGCAACATCTGTACGGCGCAGGTCCTCCTCGCCGTCATGGCCGGCATGTACGCCGTCTACCACGGCCCCGACGGCCTGAAGCAGATCGCCCGGCGCACCCACCGCTACGCCGCGATCCTGGCCGCCGGCCTGCGCGCCGGGGGCGTGGAGCTCATCCAGGGCGCCTTCTTCGACACCCTCACCGCCCGCGTCCCGGGCCGCGCCGACGCGGTCGTCGCCGCCGCCCGCGAGGGCGGGGTCAACCTGTACCGGGTCGACGCCGACCACGTGTCGATGTCCTGCGACGAGACGACCACCCGCGCCCACATCGCCGCCGTCTGGACCGCCTTCGGCGTCACCGCCGACATCGACGCCCTCGACGCCGTCACCGAGGACGCGCTGCCCGCCGACGCGCTGCGCACCGACGCGTACCTGACCCACCCGGTCTTCCACGCGCACCGCTCCGAGACCTCGATGCTGCGCTACCTGCGCAAGCTGGCCGACCGCGACTACGCGCTCGACCGCGGCATGATCCCGCTCGGCTCCTGCACCATGAAGCTGAACGCGACCACCGAGATGGAGTCGGTGACCTGGCCGGAGTTCGGTCAGATGCACCCGTTCGCCCCGGTGGAGCAGGCGCAGGGCTACCTCACCCTCATCACCGAGCTGGAGGAGCGCCTCGCCGAGGTCACCGGCTACGACAAGGTGTCCCTCCAGCCGAACGCCGGCTCCCAGGGCGAGCTCGCCGGTCTGCTCGCCGTCCGCGCGTACCACCGCGCCAACGGCGACACGCAGCGCACCGTCTGCCTCATCCCGTCCTCCGCGCACGGCACCAACGCCGCCTCCGCCGTGATGGCCGGCATGAAGGTCGTCGTCGTCAAGACCGCCGACGACGGCGAGGTCGACGTCGAGGACCTGCGGGCCAAGATCGAGCAGTACCGCGACGAGCTGTCGGTGCTGATGATCACCTACCCGTCCACGCACGGTGTGTTCGAGGAGCACGTCTCCGAGATCTGCGGCCTGGTGCACGAGGCCGGCGGTCAGGTGTACGTCGACGGCGCCAACCTCAACGCCCTGGTCGGCCTCGCCAAGCCGGGCCACTTCGGCGGCGACGTCTCGCACCTGAACCTGCACAAGACCTTCTGCATCCCGCACGGCGGCGGCGGCCCCGGCGTCGGCCCGGTCGCGGTGCGCGCGCACCTCGCCCCGTACCTGCCGAACCACCCGCTTCAGCCCACCGCGGGGCCGGAGACCGGCGTCGGCCCGATCTCGGCCGCCCCGTGGGGCTCCGCCGGCATCCTGCCGATCTCCTGGTCGTACGTGCGCCTGATGGGCGGCGAGGGCCTCAAGCGCGCCACCCAGGTCGCCGTGCTCGCGGCGAACTACATCGCCAAGCGCCTGGAGCCGCACTACCCGGTGCTGTACACGGGCCCGGCCGGTCTGGTCGCCCACGAGTGCATCGTCGACCTGCGCCCGCTGTCCAAGGCGACCGGCGTCAGCGTCGACGACATCGCCAAGCGCCTGATCGACTACGGCTTCCACGCGCCGACCATGTCGTTCCCGGTGGCCGGCACCCTGATGATCGAGCCCACCGAGTCCGAGGACCTGACCGAGATCGACCGCTTCTGCGACACGATGATCGCGATCCGGGCGGAGATCGAGAAGGTCGGCTCCGGCGAGTGGCCGGCCGAGGACAACCCGCTGCGCAACGCCCCGCACACCGCGGCCGCGCTGGGCGGCGAGTGGAACCACCCGTACACCCGTGACGAGGCGGTCTTCCCGGCCGGTGTGTCGGCCGCCGACAAGTACTGGCCGCCGGTCCGCCGGATCGACGGTGCCTTCGGCGACCGCAACCTGGTCTGCTCCTGCCCGCCGCTGGACGAGTACGACAACTGAGCGCCTGACGCCTGACGGCGGAACATCACGGCGCATGCGTCGAGGGCCGGTCCGGAGGACTTCTCCGGGCCGGCCCTCGCCTTCGTCCGTGGCTCCGTCAGGCCGCCGTCGTCACCCGGGCCGCCGTCAGCGGGCGGTGGGGGGCGATGATCCGCCCGTCCGGCAGCAGCTCACCGGTGTCCTCGAAGATCAGGACCCCGTTGCACAGCAGGCTCCATCCCTGTTCCGGGTGGTGCGCCACGCGTCGGGCGGCCTCCCGGTCGGCGGAGTCGGCGGTGGGACAGGCAGGCTGGTGCTGGCACATGGGTGGGTTCTTTCGCTGCGTCGTAGTGGATGTCCTGCGGCTCTTCGTTGGCATGGCCGCCCCCGTAGGTCGGTTCGGTTCCGGTCCCAGTCTTGCCCCAAGGACGGCGTTCCGCAGGGATTTCGCGGCAGCTCGTCCTCTCCGGGGAAGACGCATCACCCGCAGGGGCGGTTCAGGTCAACCTCCCCCTCTCTTCGGGGGGTTCGGAATGGTCCCAGTGGGCTAGTCCGAACGGGAGCTTCCTCGGACAGCAGTGCGCCCCGGGACCGGCGGTCCCGGGGCGCGGGTGCGCGTGCGGTGGATCAGGCGGGCGCCGCTGACCCGAGGAGGGGCGGCGGCGCGAGACGCATTCCGATGACGGGCAGGAGATCGGCGACCCGGTAGGGGCGGTTGGCGGCGATGCCGGGCGGGGCGGGGGCGAGCGGCACCAGGAGGTCGTCCGGGCCGGGTTCGGTGCTGGCGCCGTCCGCCTCGGTGTCGGCGTGCAGCCACAGTGTCAGCATGTACAGCTGCGGTACGGACAGCAGCCGCGGCTGGTACGGGGTGACGAGCGCCTCGGCCTGGATCAGGGCCCGCTCGGTGGCCGTGACGTAGGGCCCCTCGAAGAAATGGGAGAAGGACCAGCCGTCGGGCGTGAGCATGGTGTCGGCGGCGGCGATCGCCCGGTCCCCGTTCCTGATCAGGAAGCGCCAGCCGGCCAGCAGGGTCCTGGGCGGCTGCGGCCCTGTCGCACCGGCGGCTCCGGTGGCGCCGGGCATGCCCAGGAGGTGGACGGGCAGGGGCAGTTCGGGGCTCAGCGGTCCCTGTGCGGCCCGCAGGGCCGGCGTTCGGGGCTCGCGGACCGCCGTGGGCGATCCGAGGGCCGCGAGGACACTGCGGAGGGCCGGCGCGGGGGCCGGGGAGGGTCGGAGCATGGTGGGTCGCCTCTCACTCAGGAGACACGGTGAAGCGTGGGCAGGTACGACGGCGCTGTCAGCGACGGGGTCAGAGAGGGGGGCCATGGGTCCCATGGCCAAGCGCCAACACTCTGCCTCGTGCGCGGAGTTTATACGACACGTGTTCACACAGTGTTTCCGCTAGAGGGCGCCGATATTCCTGACAAGGCGTCATTCGGTCGTATTCCCGGGGCGATTCGGTGGAATGCCGGCCTCCGGCGGAACGTCTGCCTGCACTTTCCCCACCGGACCGGTCGGCCGAAACCGGCCCTCGACTCACGGAACAATATGACTTTGGTATATGTCCATTGTTCGTTGCCCAGGGGGACTGCCGGTGGAGAACCCGCTCCAGGGTAACGGCCGACACATACGTCCCGCAGGCGTTATGGATCAGTCCTCCGGGGCATCATCGTCCGTGACGCTCGCGGCCGTCGTGGCGGCTGCCCACTCGGGAGGGACGCTTCGATGGGGGAGAAGGTCGTGGCCGACGGGTTCGGCCCGTCCGACCGTCAGCGCTACCGCAGGAAGCTCCAGCAATGCCTCGCCGCCCTCGCGCGGCTGCTCGCGGACAAGCGGTTCGACCGGCCCCGCAATCTCATGGGCCTGGAGATCGAACTCAATCTCGCGGGCGAGGACGGCCGGCCCCGGATGCTGAACGCGCCGGTGCTCGACCGCATCGCCAGTCCCGATTTCCAGACGGAACTCGGAATGTTCAACCTGGAAGTGAACATCGCCCCGCACCCGCTCGGCGGCCATGTATTCGACCGGCTCGCGGAGGAACTCCGTACCGGGCTCGGATATGCCGACCGCAAGGCCAAGGAAGTCGGCGCCGGAGTCGTGATGATCGGAATACTGCCGACCCTCACCCAGGACGACGCGGTCCTCTCCAACCTCTCCGCCGCCGACCGTTACACGCTCCTCAACGACCAGATCCTCGCCGTCCGCGGGGAGGACTTCACCCTCGACATCCAGGGCGTCGAGCGGCTGCACTGCACCTCCGCCTCGATCGTGCCCGAGGCCGCCTGTACGTCGGTGCAGCTGCACCTGCAGGTCACCCCGCCCCGCTTCGCCGCCGTGTGGAACGCGGCGCAGGCGATCGCCGGCGTGCAGATCGCCGTCGGCGCCAACGCGCCCTTCCTTTTCGGCCGGGAGCTGTGGCGCGAGTCCCGGCCCCCGCTGTTCCTCCAGGCCACCGACACCCGGCCGCCCGAGCTCCAGGCCCAGGGAGTCCGTCCGCGCACCTGGTTCGGGGAGCGCTGGGTGGACTCGGTCTACGACCTGTTCGAGGAGAACCTGCGCTACTTCCCCGCCCTGCTGCCGATCTGCGAGGACGAGGACCCGCTGCGCGTCCTGGACGAGGGCGGGGTGCCCCGGCTGCACGAACTGGTCCTGCACAACGGCACCGTCTACCGCTGGAACCGTCCGGTGTACGGCTGGGTCGACGGCGTCCCGCACCTCAGGGTGGAGAACCGGGTGCTGCCCGCCGGGCCGACGGTCACCGACGTCATCGCCAACGCCGCCTTCTACTACGGACTCGTGCGGGCGCTCGCCGAGGAGTCCCGGCCGATCTGGAAGCGGATGGCCTTCGAGGACGCCGACCACAATTTCGACACCGCGTGCCGCCACGGCATCGACGCCGAGCTGCGCTGGCCCCGCGCGGGCCGCTCCGGCGGGGTAGCGACCGTCCCCGCGGTCAAGCTCGTCCTGGACGAACTGCTCCCGCTGGCCGCGGCCGGTCTCGACGCCTGGCACGTGGAGCGGGCCGACCGGGACTTCTACCTGGGCGTGATCGAGGAGCGCTGCCGGCGTCGGGTGAACGGCGCCTCCTGGCAGGCCGACACCTTCCGCAAGGCCCTGGAGTCCGGGCTCGACCGCTCCGAGGCCCTCGCGGCCACCACCCGCCGCTACCGCGAACTGATGCACACCGGGGAGCCGGTGCACACCTGGCCGGTGGGGGTGGACGGCACCCTCTGAGGGGCTGCCCTTACGATCGACGCCCATGTCCACCACCTCTCCCATACCCGTCCTCCGCGGCTCCGGCGGAACCCTCCAGGCAGAGGAAGACGCCCTCGTCCTGAGCCGCCGGCGCAGGGAGAGGCGGATCCCGCTCCAGGCCGTTCGCCAGGTCCGCGCGGAGGGCCGTGCCCTCGCCGTGGAGCTCACCGCCCCGGCCGGTGCGACCCCGGCCGTGTTCCGGGTGCGGGGCGTGAGCGCGGCGGCGGCCACGGTGTTCGCCGACGCGGTCACCGCGCGCCTGCCCGAAGACCGGGAGCCCGACGGCGCGGCCCTCGTCACCGAAGGTTCGCCGGCGGAGTCCGAGGACGGGGCGTACTTCCGCACGCTCAGAATCTGTGCGTGGGGCGTCGCCCTCGTGACCGTCGGGGTGGCCGTGGCGATGGCGATCGTGGGGTCGTGGGTCCTCGCGGTCGCCTTCCTGATCGGCAACCCGGTCACCCTCGGCATCGTCGTGCTCGGTCTCTACGGGATGAGGACGCCGTACCACGAGTGGTACCTGCCCCGGTACGGCATCACCGTCGAGGCGGTGTACCGCGGCCCCCGGAAGTATGCCTACACCGACCTGCACGGCAGGGCCCGAACCGCCGACGTCGCGGGCAACGCCCCGACCGTACGGGTCGCCTACCACCCGGACAGGCCCGGCGAAGCGTTCGCCGCGTACTCGTGGATCCGCAAGGTCTTCCGCACCCTCGTCCGTCTGGCGTTCCTCCTCGTCGGCCTCTCGCTCTTCGTCTACAACATCTTCGTGGCCGTCGACGGCTTCCGACGCGGCTGACCCGGGGGCGGTGCCGCGTGCACGAGTGCCGCGCGGTCTCTTCGTCGCGGGAGACGACCCCACACCACGGCCCGGCACCCTTGGGTAGGGTTCCCGTACCCAGCGGATGATGGGGAAGGGGAGACGGGCGTGGTGTCGGAGCATCGAGTGAGGGACGCTTCCCTGCCCCCCGACGGGCCGCGCCGGATCCTGCGCTCCGAGACGCTGCTGGTGCTCGCGCTCTCGCTGGGCGCGAGCGCGGTGTCCTCCCTCATCAGCTTCGTCGGCGCGCTGACCAGGCCGGGCGCGCTGAAGGAGCAGGCGGCCACGCTCAACGGCTCCTACGCGCCCGGGCGGCCCTGGCTGGACCTCGCCTGGCAGCTCTTCGGCATCGCCACCGCGCTCGTGCCGGTCGCCCTGGTCGCCCATCTGCTGCTGCGCGAGGGCGGCGGGGTGCGCGGGCTGCGGGCGATCGGCTTCGACCGGAGCAGGCCGTGGCCCGACCTCGGGCGCGGGGCGCTGGTGGCGGCCGGGATCGGCAGCGCGGGCCTCGCCTTCTACCTGGCGGTGCGCGCGGCCGGGTTCAACCTCACGGTGGTGCCCGAGTCGCTGCCGGAGGTGTGGTGGAAGTACCCGGTCCTGATCCTCTCGGCGATCCAGAACTCCGTGGTGGAGGAGGTGATCGTCGTCGGCTATCTGCTGCGCAGGCTCGACGGCCTCGGCTGGTCGGCGACGGCCTCGCTCGCGGCGAGTGCGGTGCTGCGCGGCTCGTACCACCTCTACCAGGGGATCGGCGGCTTCGTCGGCAACGTGGTGATGGGCGTGGTGTTCGTGTGGCTGTACCGGCGCTGGGGGCGGGTGGGGCCGCTGGTGGTCGCGCACGCGCTGCTCGACATCGTGGCCTTCGTCGGCTACGGGCTGCTGGCCGGGAAGGTGGGCTGGCTGCCGACGCCGTGACGTGAGCGGCGCGGACGAGGAAAGGGGCGTACGGCACCGGCCGTACGCCCCTGCGTCGTGTGGCGGTGTGTCAGGCGTGCAGTTCGCCGTCGATGACGGTGACGGCGTGGCCGTTGAGGTGGGTGCGCTCGCCGCGCAGCCGGGTGCGGACGATGCCGGTGCGGGCGCCGCCCTGGAAGCCGGTCAGCTCGTCGCGGCCGAAGCGGGCGGACCAGTACGGGGCGAGCGCGGTGTGGGCGCTGCCGGTGACCGGGTCCTCGTCGATGCCGACGGCGGGGAAGAAGCCGCGCGACACGAACTGGTAGGCGCCCTCGGGGCGGTCGGCGCGGGCGGTCGCGATGACGCCGCGCTGGGAGAGGTGCTTCAGGGCCGCGAAGTCGGGGCTGAGCGTGCGCACCGTCGTCTCGTCCGCGAGCTCGACGACCAGGTCGCCGACGTGGGCGGCGGTGTCGTGGACGGCGACCGGCTCGGCGCCCAGTGCCTTCGCCAGGCCGGCGGGGACCGGGACCGGGGTCAGGGAGGAGGTCGGGAAGTCCAGGGTGATCGTGCCGTCCGGCTCCGCCGTGGCGAGCAGCACGCCGCAGCGCGCGGTGAACCGGACCGTGCCGGTGGCGAGGCCCTCGTCGCGCAGGACGTGGGTGGTGGCGAGGGTGGCGTGGCCGCACATGTCGACCTCGGTGGTGGGGGTGAACCAGCGCAGGGCCCAGTCCGCCTCGCCGCCCGGCGGCAGCGGGTGGGCGAAGGCGGTCTCCGACAGGTTGACCTCGGCGGCGACCCGCTGGAGCCAGGCGTCCTCCGGGAAGGAGTCGAGGAGCAGGACTCCGGCGGGGTTGCCGGAGAAGGGCCGGTCGGTGAAGGCGTCGACGATTCGAATCCGCATGAGCCGGAACGTACCGGAAGCGGAAAACGGCAGGCCAAGGCCAATTCGGGAGTGCTGGCCCGGTCGGCTGGGGGGGGCGCGGGCAGGCCCGGTGGCGCTCGGGGTGTTGCCGAACGAACTGTTCCGATATATCGTTGAGGCATCGCGACAGTTCGACGATGAATCCCGATGGAAGGAGCGTTGCGATGCGTACACATGGACACGAGCACCAGCACGGACACGGTCGTGGGTACTGCGGGCCCGGCCCTCGCGGTGAATTCGAGGGGCGGCGCGCCGCTTTCGGCCCCTTCGGGCCGGGAGCCTTCGGCGGTGGCCCCTGGGGTGGCGGCTTCGGTGGCCGGGGCGGGGGCGGGCGCGGCGGAGGCCGCGGCCGGGCGCGGCGCGGCGATGTGCGCGCCTCGATCCTGGCCCTGCTGAAGGACCGCCCGATGCACGGCTACGAGATGATCCAGGAGATCGGCGAGCGCACCGGCGGCGCCTGGAAGCCCAGTCCCGGATCGGTCTACCCGACCCTCCAGCTCCTGGAGGACGAGGGTCTGATCACCAGCGCGAGCGACGGCGGCAAGAAGCTGTTCACGCTCACCGACGCCGGGCGCGCGGAGGCCGAGGCGGGGCCGGAGGCCCCGTGGGAGGAGGCCGGGCGCGGCGTCGACTGGGAGGCCCTGAACGAGGTCCGGCAGGCCGGCTTCGGTCTGATGGAGGCGTTCGGCCAGGTCTGGAAGACCGGCAGTGCCGAGCAGCGGCAGAAGGCCGTCGACGTCATCACCGAGGCCCGCAAGAAGCTGTATCTGATCCTCGCCGACGAGCACTGAGCCCGAGCGGCGCCCCAAGGGCCCCGCGGCGATCCGCCGCGGGGCCCTTCCTCGTCCGTGCGGCGGGTCAGGTCACCAGGCCGGCGAGCCTGCGCAGCGACTCGGTCAGCGCCGTGGTGGCCGAGTCCTTCAGTCTGCCCGCCATCAGGGAGACGGCCGCGCCCGTGAACGCGCCGTCGATCCGTACGACCGTGGCCGGCCCGTCGGCGGTGAGCGAGTAGCGCGTGCCGACGTCGACGCCCATCGGGCCCTTGCCCCGGATCGCGAGCACCCGCGCCGGCTCCAGCTCCTCCACCGTCCAGGTCACCTCGGCGGGGAAGCCCATGAGCTTCATGTTCTCCGTGAAGGTGGCGCCGGTCTCCAGTACGGCCGGGCCGCCGTTCGGGAAGCCGGTGTGGGTGGCGTTCCACTCCCCGTACGAGGCGAAGTCGGTGAGCCGCGCCCACACCTTCTCGGCCGGTGCCTCGATCCGTGCCTCCGCGCTGACTTCGGCCATGGGACCACCCCTTCACGCGTACAGTCGGCCTTCGGTGTCGCGGAACGTAGCCGTAGCGGCGCGAACATTCAATACTGATGAACCGTCAGGTCCGCGGTCTCGCCGTCGATCCACCAGATCTGCGCGGAGTCGAACCAGTCCGAGGCGCGCGGTCCGCCGCTCTCGTCGTGGCAGTGGAACGCGGCCCAGAAGAGATCGGCCGGCAACGCCTCCCGCGGTGCGTACACCCGGTAGACGTACTGCCGCCCGTCCAGCGCGAGCAGAGCCACCATCCAGAACATGCCTGAAAGACGATACGAGACGGGCCTGTGGTTGCGAACGGGGCGCAGGGCAAGGCGGCGCGCGCCCCGGGAGGCGACGTCGCGCGATCTCATCCGTAAGGAGGAGGAACCGCTCGCCCGTGCACGACTCCGGTGGGATGCGCACATGCTCCTCGCCGGGGATGCTCGCGCGCCCGCGGGCTGATGAGGTGGAAGGGTGCAGCCTCCCGTCCCTCCGGCCCCCGCCCCGCGCGGCCCTGTGCCCCACCGTCACCTCCCCGCACCCGGTCACCTCTCCGCGTCCGGTCACCTTCCCGTACCCGGTCGCCACCCCTCGCCCACCGACCGCCCCGGCCCCGACCGTGCGGCGGCGCACGGCCTCACCCCCCGGGCGCTGCGGCCGCTGCCCGCGGCGCGCCGGGCCGGACTCGAGGACGGTCTGACCCCGGAGCTCGTCGCCGTGGTGACCGCTGCCCGGCGCCGGGCCCTGCGGGACGGCGACCGGCAGATCGACACCGCACACCTGCTGCACTCCCTCGTCGAGACCGACCCCGAGGCCGCCGCCGCGTTCGAGGACGACCACCGGCTCGCCCGGGTCCTCGGCTATCTCGTCCAGCGCTCCATCGGCTACGGCCTGCACTGGCAGCGATCCGTCGAGGACACCGGCTCCGCCCTCCCCGCCGTGCGCGGCGCCGGGGACGGCGCCGGCGGCTGGTCGCCGGCCGCAGCCGCCGCCCTGGCGGGCGCCCGCGAACGGGCCGCACGGCGCGGCGACCGCCGGGCCCGGGGCCTCGACCTGCTCGCCGCACTCGCCGCCGACCCGGACAACCGGGCCGCCGAAGTACTGCGCCGGGCCGGGGTCGACCGGGCCGCCCTCGCCGCCCGGATCGGGGACCCGTCTCAACAGGTGTAACGGGGGTTACACGCCTGACCGGCTCCTGTCATGATGGCCCGATGCACGCGTCTCAGGGGAGAAGCGCCGGCCTGGGACTCGCCCTGGCCTCGGCCTTCGCATTCGGTGGTTCAGGTGTCGCGGCCAAGCCGCTCATCGAGGCGGGACTCGACCCGCTGCACGTGGTGTGGCTACGGGTGGCCGGCGCCGCGCTCGTCATGCTGCCGCTGGCCTGGCGCCACCGCGACCTGGTGCGCCGCAAGCCCGCCCTGCTCGCCGGCTTCGGACTGCTCGCCGTCGCCGGTGTCCAGGCCTGCTACTTCGCCGCCATCTCCCGCATCCCGGTCGGCGTCGCCCTGCTCATCGAGTACCTCGCCCCGGCCCTCGTCCTCGGCTGGGTCCGCTTCGTCCAGCGCAGGCCGGTGACCCGCGCCGCCGCCCTCGGCGTCGTCCTCGCCGTCGGCGGACTCGCCTGCGTCGTCCAGGTCTGGTCCGGGCTGAGGTTCGACCTGCTCGGACTGCTCCTCGCGCTCGCCGCCGCCTGCTGCCAGGTCGGCTACTTCGTCCTGTCCGACCAGGGCGGCACCGAGGCCGAACCCGCCGACCCGCTCGGCGTCATCGCGTACGGCCTCCTCGTCGGCGCCCTCGTGCTCACCGTCGTCGCCCGCCCCTGGCGCATGGACTGGTCCCTCCTCGCCGGCAGCGCCGACATGAACGGCACCGGCGCCCCCGCCTGGCTGCTGCTCGGCTGGATCGTCCTGATCGCCACCGTCCTCGCGTACGTCACCGGCGTCGTCTCGGTGCGCCGGCTCTCCCCGCAGGTCGCCGGCGTCGTGGCCTGCCTGGAGGCGGTCGTCGCGACCGTGCTCGCCTGGGTGCTGCTCGGCGAGCACCTGGCGGCGCCGCAGATCATCGGCGGCGCCGTGGTCCTCGTCGGCGCCTTCATCGCCCAGTCCTCGACGCCCCGGGCGACCACGGACGAGCCGGTCGCGGGCTCGGCGGCCGGCGGGGCGACGGACGCCGTCCCGGAAGAGGCCGGGTTGTCCGGCCGCGGGACCACCCCGTAGGGTGCCGATCATGCACGCGACCGTTCTGCCGCCTCCCGCCGCCTAGCGCGGGCGGCACCTTCCGCTGACGAAGACCGGGCTCGGGCGGGCCGACACACGGCCCCCGAGCGGTTCGTCGCTGCCCGCCCGCGGAGCGAAGCGACCACACCCACCCCGTCTTCACGCGGAGAACACACGTGTCGAACACTCCTGCTTCCGCCCTGTCCACCGGGCGGAGCCTCACCTATCTGATCGTCGCCGGAATCGCCTGGGGCACGGCCGGCGCCGCCGCCTCGCTGGTCTTCCGGGCCAGTGACATGGGGCCGCTCGCCCTGTCCTTCTGGCGCTGCGTCGGCGGCCTCGTCCTGCTGCTCGGCGCGCTCGCGCTGCGCCGTGGGCCTCGGTCCGCCGCGCGGGGCGGGGCCGTGGCCCCGGCCGCGCCCGCCGAACCGCGCCGCCGGCGTCTCGTCCGCGTCCTCGGTACGGGGATCGGCCTGACCGTCTTCCAGAGCGCCTACTTCGCCGCGGTCGAGGCCACCGGCCTCGCCGTCGGCACCGTCGTCACCCTCGGCGCCGGGCCCGTGCTCATCGCCGTCGGCGCCCGGGTCCTCATGGGCGAGCGGATCGGGGCAGGCGGGGCCGCCGCCGTCGCCGGGGCGCTCGCCGGGCTCGGCGTCCTCGTGCTCGGCGGCGGGGGCGCCGACGTCCGGCCGCTCGGTGTCGCCCTCGCCCTCGTGTCGGCCGCCGGATACGCGGCGATCACCCTGCTCACCCGATGGCTCGGCCGCGACGGCGGCGGCGCGGACGCGCTGTCGACCACCACCTGGGCCTTCGCCGTCGGGGCGGTCGGACTGCTGCCGATGGCCGCCGCCGAAGGACTCCTGCCGCACACGGACTCCCCGCTGCTCATGCTCGGGCTGCTGGCGTACGTGGCGGCCGTGCCGACCGCCCTCGCCTATGCCCTCTACTTCGCCGGAGCGGCCGTGGTCCGCGCCGCGACCGTCTCCGTGATCATGCTCCTGGAGCCGGTGAGCGCGGCGGTCGTCGCGGTCGCGCTCCTCGGCGAGCGGCTCACCGCGGCGACCCTCGCCGGCACCCTGCTGCTGCTCGTCGCCGTCACCGGACTCGCCCTGGCGGAAGCCCGTACGGCGGCCGAGCGCAGGCGGGGCGCGGCGGCGGTGCGGCGGATTGCCGTGCGGGCGGAGTAGTCCCGTACGGCGGCCGAGCGCAGGCGGGGCGCGGTGGCGGTGCGGCGGATTCCCGTGCGGGCGGAGTAGTCCCGTACGGCGGCCGAGCGGAGGCGTGGCGCGGCGGCGGTGCGGCGGATTCCCGTGCGGGCGGAATAGACCGGCGCGGGCCCGTCGCTGTCCTTGATCGACGGAGCGCCAACTGCCCACACGAGGAGCCCTTTTCATGGAACGGACGACGACGCCGCCTCCCCTCCCGCGCGGCACGAAGGTGCTGACCATCGGCCTGCATCCCCGTGCCCTCGACTACAGCCGGACGCCCGGCCTCGACGAGGCGGCGATGGGCGCCCGGATCGAGGCGGGCCACGCCCTGGTGCGCGAGGCGGGCTTCGACGCCGTCTCGTGTCTGATCGACGGCGACCCGGACAGCGCCGAGCGGGCCGTGCGCGAGCACTTGAAGGACCAGGAGTTCGGCCTCGCGATGATCGGTGGCGGGGTACGCATGCTGCCCGAGCACACGCTGCTGTTCGAGCGGCTGGTCGACGTCCTCGGCGAGGCCGAGCCCAGGATCCGGCTCTGCTTCAACACCTCGCCGGAGGGCGTCGTCGACGCGCTGAAGCGGTGGATCAGCGGCTGAGGCCGGTGGCCGGGCCGGTGGCGCGGCGGCGGGCCTGGTGGGACAGGGCCGCCGCGTCGCCGGGTCCGCCGCGCTCGGCGAGCCGGGCCGCCACCCGGTCCTGGACCTCCTGCGGCTTGTTGCCCGCGTACTTGAACTTCGCCCGCACATCGGTCACCTCCAGGCACAGCACCCGGATGCCGGGCAGCATCCGCCCGAACGGTGCCTCCCCGGCCCGCACCGGGGCGGTGCCGCCCTCCGGCTGGAAGTGGGCGACCTGCCGCTGGAGCAGTTCGGCCTTCTCCTCGGGGTCGTCGACGACGTGCGCGGTGCAGCGGAGCTGGACGGCCGCGTAGTACGAGGTGGGGGTGCCGTGCTCGGGCGGGGCTCCCGCCGGGGCCGTCCCGTGGCCGGGGACGAAGACGTGGTCGTCGACCACGCTCAGCAGCACGGCCGGGTTGTGCTCCAGGTCGCGCCAGAGCGGGTTGGGGCGCGCGAGATGGGTGATCACCCGGCCGTACGGACCGGGCTCGGGCTCGTAACGGAAGTGCGTCGGCTGCACCCACGGCGGCTCGCCGGGGCCGCCGTTGACCGCGAGCTGGCCGAAGTCGTGCTCGGCCAGCCAACTCCGCCACTCGTGCTCGTCATGGGGTGCGTCCCAGGGGTGGATCAACACGGACGGCTCCTCAGAGGGCGGCGAGGTAGTCGGGCAGGGCGATCGCCGGGTCGAGGTCGGCGGCCGGGACCGGGGTGCCGTAGCCGTGCCGGACCGGGATCACACCGGACCAGTGAGGGAGCCCGGCGTCCTCCGGATCGTCGTTCGGACCGCCCGTGCGGACCTTGGCCGACACCTCCGTGAGGTCCAGGCGCAGGACCGCGGTCGCGGCGATCTCCTTGGCGTTGCCGGGACGGGAGTCGGCGGAGCGGCCGGGCACGACGTGGTCGACCAGCGCGTCGAGCGCGGTGCGCAGCTCCTCGGGGTCGGTGACCTGGTGGGCGGTGCCGTGCACCACGACCGAGCGGTAGTTGAGGGAGTGGTGGAAGGCGGACCTGGCCAGCACCAGGCCGTCCACGTGCGTCACCGTGAGGCAGACCGGCAGGCCCGGGGCGGCCTCGCCGCGACCGGCCGTCCGCAGCGGCCGGGAGCCGGTCGATCCGTGCACGTACAGGCGCTCGCCGATCCGGCCGTAGAGGGTGGGCAGCACCACGGGCGCGCCGTCGCGGACGAAGCCGAGGTGGCAGACGTAGGCCTCGTCGAGTATCGAGTGGACCAGCTCGCGGTCGTACGAGGCACGCTCGCGGGACCGGGTGGGGATCGTCCGCTCGGTGGGCTCGTAGGACGGCCGCGCGGTTCCGGTGGCGGTCGCCGTCGTGTCCGTCATTGCGTCTCCTATTGCACTAGTGCATACTTGGCTTTGTGCTAGGAGAGTATCGGATCGAAGGTCGTCGCGCATCGGAGATCGCCGCCAGCGTGGAGCGGGGCGTCGGCTCCGGGCAGCTCAAGCCCGGACAACTGCTGCCGCCCATGCGGGAGTTGGCGGCCACGCTCGGTGTGAACCCCAACACCGTCGCCGCCGCCTACCGCACCCTGCGCGAGCGCGGGGTGATCGAGACGGACGGCCGGCGCGGCAGCCGGGTGCGTCCCGCGCCCGCCACGACCGCACGCGGCTCGATCCGGGTCGAGGCCCCCGCCGGCGTACGGGACGTGAGCAACGGCAGTCCGGACCCCGTGCTGCTGCCGCCGCTCGGGGCGGTGTTCGCGGAGGTCGCGCGCGAGTACGCGGAGCGGCCGCCGATGTACGGGGAGGCGCCGGTCGACGAGGAGTTCGCGCGGCTCGCGCGGGCCGCCTTCGACGAGGGCGGAGTCCCGGCCGGGCCCGTCGGTGTCGCGTCCGGCTCGCTCGACGCCGTCGAGCGGGTCCTCGCCGTCCACCTCAAGCCGGGTGACTCCGTCGCCGTCGAGGACCCGGGCTGGGGCAGCCTCCTCGACCTCGTGCCGGCCCTCGGCCTGCGGCCCGTGCCGGTCGCCGTCGACGACGAAGGGCCCCTGCCCGCGGCCGTGGCGCGGGCGCTCGGGGGCGGGGCGCGCGCGGTGATCGTCACCGACCGGGCCCAGAACCCGACCGGGGCCTGCGTCACGGCCGCCCGCGCCGCCGCGCTGCGGGCCGTACTCGACGACCACCCGGACGTGCTGCTCGTCGAGGACGACCACGGGCACGGCATCGTCGCGCAGCCCCTGCACCCCCTCACCACCGGGCGGGGCAGATGGGTCTTCGTGCGCTCGGTGGCCAAGGCGTGGGGCCCCGACCTGCGGATCGCCGCCTTCACCGGGGACCCCGAGACCGTCGACCGGGTCCTCGGCCGGCAGCGGCTCGGCCCCGGCTGGGTCAGCCGGCTGCTCCAGCGCGCCGTGGTCCACCTGTGGACCACGGGGGCCGTCGACCCGGCGGCCGTGGCCGCCTCGTACGGGGCGCGCCGCGACGGCCTGGTCCGCGCCCTCGCCCGGCGCGGGGTCGAGGCGCACGGGCGCAGCGGCATGAACGTGTGGGTGCCGGTCACCGACGAGACCGGCGCCGTCGCCCGGCTCCTCGGTGCGGGCTGGGCGGTGGCGCCGGGCGCCCGCTTCCGGATGGACGCGGGACCGGCGATCCGCGTGACCGTCTCCGGCATCACGCGCGCCGACATCGAACCCCTCGCCGACGCGGTCGCCTACGCGGCGGGGCCGGCACCGGCCAGGAGCTACGGCTGAGGGGGGGGCGGGGCCCGGGGTTGCGGCGCGGGCCGTCCGTCGGTGGGTGGCGTGGCCTTCGCCCCGGTGCGGCAGTCGGTGCGGTGGCGCATCCGCGTCGTCCGGCGCGCCGGTGTCGGCCGTCGGCCGTCCCGCCGTGCGGCGGTCGAGGTGCTGCGGGCCGACCGGGCGCAGGCTACGGGGCGGGCGGGGAGCCCATCTTGCGGAAGTCCCAGGACGCGACGGCGTCCGGGGTGAGCCGCAGCCAGGCGTGCCGGCCGTCGTGCGGCATGGCGTCGAGGCCGAAGTTCTTGGCGGCGAACAGCCGCTCCGGCGCCTCCAGTTCGGGGCAGGGCTCCCCGGTGCGCGGCGCCTCGCCCACGAACTCCACGGTGCCCGAGAGCTCCACCCCGCGCAGCTCCCCGTACTCCTCGCCGTCGTCCACGACGACCGCGAGGTGCGGCCGGGCCCGCAGTTCCGCCCAGCGGCGGCTGCGGGTGAGGGAGTAGAGCCAAAGCGAGGTGCCGTCCCAGGCGAACCAGAGGGCGCTGACATGCGGGCGCCCGTCCGCCGACACGGTCGCGACCCGGCAGGTGCGCTGTTCGGTGAGGAAGGAGTCGAGCTCGGCCGGAGTCATCATGATCCGGCGTCCACGGCGCTGTGCGACGGCCATCGTCCGCACCCTTCTGGATTTCTGATGGAGTGTCAGAAATCATGGGGGCTGCGCCGCCGCCGTGCAAGGTGCCGCCGTGCAAGGTGCCCCCGGGCGGGGGTGGACACCGGGGCGAGTGAGGAGGCGTCGTGACGCAGAGGGAACGGCTCAGGGAACAGCTCGCGGCCGACGGCACCGTGCTGCTCACCGTCGAGTGCCAGGAGGGCGTGGTCGGCCGGAACGGCGCCCTGCCCGAACTCGCCGCCGCCGCGCGATCCTCCGGCGCCCTGCGCAACGTCGCCCGGCTGGTCGCCACCGCGCACGAGGCCGGCGTGCAGGTCCTGCACGCCGTCGCCGAGCGCCGCCCCGACGGGCGAGGAGCCGGCCGCAACGCCCGCCTCTTCCGTGCCGCCGCCCGGCTCCCCGTACAACAGCACCCCGGAAGCCCCGCCGTACGGATCGCCGAACCGATCGAGGTGGCCGAGCAGGACCTGGTGGTACGGCGCCTGCACGGCCTCTCGCCGATCACCGGCACCGACGTGGACGCCCTGCTGCGCAACCTCGGCTGCCGGACCCTGGTCGTCACCGGGGTATCCGCCAACGTGGCGATCCCCAACGCCGTCTTCGACGCCGTCAACCTCGGCTACACCGTCGTCGTGCCCGGCGACGCCATCGCCGGGGTGCCCGCCGACTACACGCCCGCGCTGATCCGCCACACCCTCGCTCTCGTCGCCACCGTCACGACCACCGACGAGGTCCTCGACTGCTGGCAGGACCCCCGCCGGGTCAGCCGAGCCTGATCGCGTCGCCGATCACCTCGATCGGGACCGGCTCCAGGGGCCGCGTCGCCGGGCCCTTCTTCACGCTGCCGTCCGAGGCGTCGAACCGGCTCTGGTGGCAGGGGCAGACGATGACCCCGTCCGTCACGCTGCCGACGTGGCAGCCCTGGTGCGGGCAGCGCGAGGAGAACGCCTTGAACTCGCCCTCCTTCGGCTGCGTCACGACCAGCCCCCGGTCGGCGAGCACCTTGCCGCCACCCACCGGGACCTCACCGGTCGTCGTGAGCGGCGCCTCCTGCTCCGTACCGCCGGACGCGTCCGCTCCACCGACGGAGCCCTCGCCGTCGCCACCGTCCTGCGCGTTCCCGCCGCAGGCCGCGAGGGCCGCCACCAGGCCCGCTCCACCGGCCGCCGCGACGACCGACCTGCGCCCCACACCGCTCATACCGCACCCCTTCGGATCACCGGAATCCCGCACGTCTGCGCGCCATGGTGGCGGAAGGAACCCCCTGTGCGCCATGAGAACCGGAACGGCCCATCCGAGCGAGGGACGGAAGGGGAAAGGGAAGGAGAGGAAGGGGCGGAAGTGGAGGAGGGAGAGGAAGGGGAGGAAGAGACACCAGGGGAAGCAGGGAAGACTGACACGGACGGGACACACGGTCCGGGACACGGTCCGGGACAGAACCCCACGGAAGGAACCGAGCGGCATGGCAGGTCCTCAGACGGGGGCGCCCGGCGGCGCCCTCTGCCTGGTCACCGGGGCGGGCGGCTACATCGGCGGGCGGCTCGTCCCCGAGCTCCTCGACGCCGGATACCGGGTGCGCTGCCTCGCCAGGACCCCGGCCCACCTCCAGGACCATCCCTGGGCCGACCGCGTCGAGATCGTCCGCGGTGACGTCACCGACGCCGACAGCCTGCGGCCCGCTTTCGACGGCGTCGACGTCGCCTACTACCTCGTCCACTCCATGGGCTCCGGCACCGGCTTCGAGGAGACCGACCGGCGCGCCGCCCGCACCTTCGCCGCCGAGGCACGCGCCGCCGGCCTGCGCCGCCTCGTCTACCTCGGCGGCCTCACGCCCCGCGACGTGCCGGAGGACCGACTCTCGCCCCATCTGCGCTCCCGCGCCGAGGTCGGCCGGATCCTGCTCGGCTCGGGTGTCCCCACCACCGTCCTCAAGGCCGCCGTCGTCATCGGCTCCGGTTCGGCCTCCTTCGAGATGCTCCGCTACCTGACCGAACGGCTGCCGGTGATGGTGACGCCGAGCTGGGTCGGCACCCGCGTGCAGCCGATCGCGGTGCGGGACGTGCTGCGCTTCCTCGTCGGCAGCGCCGAGATGCCGGCGGAGGTGAACCGGAGCTTCGACATCGGCGGGCCGGACGTCCTCACGTACCGGGAGATGATGATCCGTTACGCGGCCGTCGCCCGCCTTCCGCGACGGCTCATCGTCCCCGTCCCGATGCTCACCCCGGGACTGTCGAGCCAGTGGATCGGACTCGTCACCCCCGTACCCGCCTCCCTCGCCCGCCCGCTGGCCGAGTCCCTGCGGCACGAGGTGGTCTGCGCCGAGGACGACATCCGCCGCTTCGTCCCCGACCCGCCGGGCGGACCGCTGTCCTTCGACCGGGCGCTCGAACTCGCCCTCCGGCGTGTGCGGGACGCGCAGGTCTCCACCCGCTGGTCCTCCGCCTCGCTGCCCGGAGCGCCCAGCGACCCGCTGCCCACCGACCCGGACTGGGCGGGCGGCAGCCTGTACACCGACGAACGGGCCCGCACGGTCGACGCCGGCGAGGACCAGCTGTGGCGGGTCATCGAAGGCGTGGGCGGCGAGAACGGCTGGTACTCCTTCCCGCTGGCCTGGGCGGTACGGGGCTGGCTCGACCGGCTCGTCGGCGGCGTCGGCCTGCGCCGAGGGCGCCGTGACGCCCAGCGGCTGCGGGTCGGCGACGCGCTCGACTTCTGGCGCGTCGAGGAGATCGAACGCGGCCGGCTGCTCCGCCTGCGCGCCGAGATGCGACTGCCGGGCCTGGCCTGGCTGGAGATGCGCGCCGAACGCGACGAGGCGGGCCGCACGCGCTACCACCAGCGCGCCCTGTTCCACCCGCGCGGGCTCGCCGGGCAGCTCTACTGGTGGAGCGTGGCGCCGTTCCACGCGGTCGTCTTCGGTGGCATGGCGCGGAACATCGCGCGGACCGCGGAGAAGGCGGCGCGGGCCGGGGGGAAGGGGGCGCGGACCGCGGAGAAGGCGGCGGGGGCCGGGGACCGGTGAACGCGGACCGCGGAGAAGGCGGCGCGGGCGGGGGGCGGTGAACGCGGGCCGGGGGCCGGTGGACCGGGCCAGGGAGAAGGCGGCGGGGGCCGGGGCCCGGTGAAGCGCGAGCCGTGTGTCGTGGGCCGTCGGCCGCTCTCGCCCACCGTCCCGGAAGGGAAGCCATGAACGTCTCCGTCGTCCTGTTCACCTCCGACCTCCGCGTCCACGACCATCCGCCGCTGCGGTCCGCCGTCGCGGGCGGACGGGACGTCGTGCCGCTCTTCGTGCGCGACCCGGCCGTCGACCGGGCCGGGTTCGCGGCGCCGAACCGGCTCGCCTTCCTCGCCGACTGCCTCGCGGACCTGGACCGCGCCCTGCGCGAGCGCGGTGGCCGGCTGGTCCAGCGGAGCGGGGACACGGTGGCCGAGGTGTGCGCCGTGGTCCGGGAGGCCGCGGCCGACGAGGTGCACATGGCGGCCGGATGCTCCGCCTTCGCGCAGGCCCGCGAGGAACGGCTGCGCCGCGCGCTGGAGGCCGAGGGCTGCCGGCTCCGCGTCCACGACGCCGTGACCACCGCCGTACCGCCCGGGGAGCTCGTCCCGCAGGGCTCCGACCACTTCGCCGTCTTCACTCCCTACTTCCGGCGCTGGGCCGCCGCCCCCCTGCGCACCCCGCTCGCCCCGCCCCGCGCCGTACGGGTGCCGCCGGGAGTGCGCTCCGGGAAGCCGCCCTCGCGCTCCGCCGTGCCGGGCGTGTCCCCGGGGCTCGCCACCGGCGGCGAGAGCGAGGGCCGCGGACGGCTCGCGGCCTGGCTCGCGCGGCACGGCGACACGTACGAGCAGCGGCAGGACGACCTCGCGGCCGACGCCACCTCACGGCTCTCGCCCCACCTGCACTTCGGCACCGTCTCGGCCGTCGAGGCGGTGCACCGGGCGCGGCGGCGCGGCGGGGCCGGTGCGGAGGCGTTCGTACGGCAGCTGTGCTGGCGCGACTTCCACCACCAGGTGCTCGCCGCCCGGCCCGGCGCCGCGACCGAGGACTACCGTCCCCGGCACGACCGGTGGCGGCGCGGGCCGGAGGCCGAGGCGGACCTGGCGGCCTGGCGGGCGGGCCGGACCGGCTACCCGCTGGTGGACGCGGCGATGCGGCAACTCGCCCACGAGGGCTGGACGCACAACCGCGGACGGCTGGTCGCGGCCTCCTTCCTGACCAAGACGCTGTACGTGGACTGGCGCGAGGGCGCCCGCCACTTCCTCGACCTGCTGGTGGACGGTGACGTCGCCGACAACCAGCTCAACTGGCAGTGGGTGGCCGGTACGGGCACGGACACCCGGCCCAACCGGGTGCTCAATCCGGTCCGGCAGGGCCGGCGGTACGACCCGGACGGCGCCTACGTACGCCGCTGGCTCCCCGAGCTCGCCGGGCTCGGGGCGCGCGAGATCCACGAGCCGTGGCGGCTCACCGGACGCGACCGGGCGGCGCTCGACTACCCGGAGCCGGTGATCGGCCTCGCGGACGGACTGGCCCGGTTCCGCGCCGCGCGCGGGGCGCCGGCCGATCCCGGCGGGTGACGCGCGCCGGGCGCGTCGGGTGACTCCGCGCGGCGGGCGGGGGACGGGCCGGTGCGGCGGGGTCTTGTACGCGCGCCGGTCGGCGCCGTCGTTGCCGTTGCCGCCGCCGTCGCCATGACCCGGTGACCCGGTGACCCGGTGGCCTCGTGGCCGCGCCAGGCGGGCCGGGCCGGGCCGTCAGGCGTCCCGGGCGAGGGCCTCCGCGCAGGCCGCCCGGGTCGCACGGTGCACCGCGCGGGCCAGTCGGGCGCCCCACAGGGAGCGCGGGCCGGCGAAGGGCTCGGGGGGCGTGCCGTCGGCGGGCGGGCAGGCCACGCAGACCGCGTCGGTGGGGGTGCCGGAGGCGTCGGCGCCCAGTTCCACCAGCGCCTGGACCTTGGCCTCGGTGGCCGTGGCGACGGCGTTGACCAGGGCCGCGTCGCTGAGCGGCACGGGGAGCGAGACGATGATGTTGATGGTGCCGGGGCGTGGCGGGCCGACCGTGCCCGCGCCGTCGTCGGGGGCCGCGGCCCAGCCCCGTACCCCGATCCCGGCCGTGACCACGGCCTCGACGCCGCCGTCGGCGGCGCAGTGGCGGCCCGTGACCGGGGCCGCCGTCATCAGGCCGACCCCGAGGCCGTCGAGACCGGCGCGCTCGGCCAGGGTGCGCAGATGGGCGACCGGGTCGAGGCGCGCGTAGCCCGGTGGCACCTGGGCGTTGAGCACCCAGGCGCGCTCGCCGATGCCGCCGCCGAGGACGGCGCTCGACACCATGCGGGTGCCGGGACCGGGCGCCCACACCAGGAGGGGCCATCGACGGCCGTCCTCCTCGTGGCCGAGCAGCACGGCGTCGGACAGGGCGGACGGCGGGGTGGAGGCAACGGATCCGGAGGATGCGGAGGGTCTGAGAAGCACCCCGCACCCTAACGTCCCGGCCGACGGGCCCCGCACCCTGCCCGCCGCGCCCGTTCAGCGCGGCCCGCCCGGTCCCGCGCCCTGACCGCCCGTTCCCGCACCCCCCGCCGCGCCCGTTCAGCGCGGCCCGCCCGGTCCCGTACCCCCCGCCCGCCGGGTGATCCTCCAGCGCAGCACGGGACGGGCATGCTGCTGCGCCTTCGGCCGGAGTTCGAGCAACGCTTTCCCGGACTGCTCGGCAACCTGCTCAGCCGGGAGAGCGGCGATCGAGGGCGCCCGCCTCCTGACGCCGGGGCGCCGCGGCGGGACCCGGGGCCGGCTGAGGCCTGGCCCCGACACGGAGGGGGCCCGGCCTCCGGCATGACCGGCGGTCGCGGGAAACACGACAGTCGTGTTTCGTCGCCTCCGATCCCGTGCCGGAGACCGCCCCGGTGAGAGACGATGTCGCTCCCCGAGTACCCGAGTCCCCACGTCCCCGACCACGGAGCGCGCGATGCAGCCTTTGACGCGTCCGCACATCGTCGCGGCGGGACTGCGTGTGCTGGAGCGCGAGGGCGCGGCCGGCCTCAGCATGCGCAAGCTCGCCGGCGAACTGGGCAAGGCCCCCGCCGCCGTCTACAAGCACGTCAGCGACAAACGCGAGCTGATGCGCCTGCTGTTCGACGAGGTGTCCCGGCGCATCGAGCTGCCGGACCCCGGGGACGACCCCCGTACGGCCATCGTGGCGGCGGCCCAGAGCGCGCACCGGGTCCTGGAGGAGCACGGCTGGATCGCCGCCGAGATGCTGGACGGACGCCTGCTCGGCGCCACCTCGATGCGGCTCTCCGAGTTCATCCTGGACACCCTGGTACGCAACGGCATGAGCGACGCGCAGGCCGCGCGCCTGCACGTCGCCATCTGGGAGTACCTGGTGGGCCACCTGGTCGCCGCCCGGGCCGGCGCGCCCGGCCTGGTGCCCTGCCCGGCGGCGGGCGAGGACGGCACCGAGGACTATCCGACCGTACGGCGTGTCGCCCCGCTCGTGGCCGGGATGAGCGACCACGAGCGGTTCGCCGCCGGACTGCGCGCCCTGCTCGACGGGGCCTTCGCGCAGTGGCGGGCCCGGCCGGAGCCGTCCGCCGCCCCGCAGGACCCGTCGCCCGGCCCTCGGGAGGCCGAGACGGATGGGGATGCGACCGGCGGCCCCGAACGCGTAAGCACGCCGCGTAAGCACGCCACGTAGGCACGCCGGCGAGGCCCGCCCCCCGTCAGCCGGTCCGCAGCTCGTGCCGAGAGGCGAGCGTGGCCCGGGCCTGGTGCTGGGGAGCGAGCGCGGCCCGGGGCTGGTGCCGCGGAGTGAGCGTGGCCCGGGGCTGGTAGAGCAGCACCGGCGCCGCCGCGGACTCCTTCTCCTCCGGCGGGAAGTGCTTGGCCAGCTCGTGCCGGCCGCTGATCCGCAACTTCCGGTACGAGTGCGTGAGATGGGACTCCACGTTGCGCAGGCTCACCTTGAGCATGTGGGCGATGTCCCGGTTGCTCATCCCGCCCGCCGCCAGTTCCGAGACCTGCCGCTCGGCCGGCGTCAGCAGGGACTCGGGGGAGTCCTTGCGCGGATCGGGCCTGCCACCGGCGTACCGCAGCTCGCGCTGGACCGCCTCCACCAGTCCGTCGGCGCCGAGCGAAATGCCCAACTCATTGGCCCGGTGCAGCAGTTCACGGGTGCGGCGGACCTTGGCGATCTGCCGGTGGGCGCGCCCCGCCTCGTACAGGGCCTGGGCGAACAACAGCGGCGTGGGGGCGGGCTCCAGGATCTCCAGGGCCTGGTCGGCCAGCCGCAGCGCCTCGTCCCCCGAGCTCGCCGACGCCTGCGCGACCAGGGCGCGGCCCAGGGCGAAGGGGGCGCCCCAGCGGCGGGCGAGCTCGGTCTCCTCGCGGGCCGCACGCCGGGCCGCGGCCATGTTGCGCTGGGCGAGGAGCAGGGCGGAGCGGGTGGAACGCCAGGGCAGCACCGCCGGGTTGACGACGCCCCGGCGGGCCAGCTCCTCCTCGCAGCGGGCGATCAGGGCCAGTCCGCGCTGGGCCTGCCCGAGCCGGCCCAGGGCCCGACCCGCGCTGTGCAGCAGGTGCAGCCGCCACCAGGTGAGGGGCTGCTCGCCGGGCAGCGGCGGCGCCTCGTCGAGCAGCGCGCCGGCCGCGGCGATGTCGTCCTTCTCCAGCGCCACGTCGATCAGGACGCTTCGGGCCAGCGCCCCCGCGTGGTAGGCGGCGGCCGCGATCCGGGTGAGCAGGTCGAGGGCCTGGCGGGCGTCGTCCTCGGCGTCCGCGAGCTGCCCGCGGTGCAGCTGCACCAGACCGCGTACGGCCAGGGCCTCGGCGATCCGGGTCACGGTGCCCTCGGCGCGGGCGAGCCGCACCTCGGTGTCCATGTGCCGCCGGGCCTCGTCGGCGTCGCCCGCCCACAGCAGCGCGAGCAGCGCGTGGTACCAGGTGGGCGAACCGTACGGGGCACGGGGCACGGCCAGGAACCGGTCGGCGATCCGCCGCGCCGCCTGCGCCGAGTCGCCCGACGCGGTGCGCAGCAGCAGCACCCGCTCCAGCCGGTCCTGGCCCTCGTCGCCGCTCCCCGGGCGGTAGGTGCCCTCGTGCAGCCGGATGTCCGTGAGCCGCTCCCGCAGCCGGGCCTCGGCCGAGGCGTCCAGGACGCCGATCTCCTCGCGCGCGTCCTCCAGGACCTCGCGGGCGCAGGAGAGTTCGTCCAGGCGGAGCAGGATGTCCGAGAGCCGCAGCGCCTCCTGGAGCCGGTCCTCCGACGTCAGCTGCCCGGCGGCGTGCGCGCTGAGCGCCCGGGCGGAGGCCGGCAGGTCCAGGGCGGTGAGGGCCTGGATGCGCAGGCCCTCGGCGCGGGCGGCGAGTTCGTCCGGCACGCCGTGCAGGACGGCCTTCTCGATCAGACGCCGGGCCCCGGCCGGGTCACGGCCGACCATGCCCTGCGCGGCGTCGAGCAGCAGACGTGTCATCCACGGCTCGTCGAGTCGGTGGGAGCGCAGCAGGTGGGTGGCGACGTCCTCGCGCGGCGCGTTGCGGCGCCACATGAACCGGGCGGCGTGCCGGTGGAGTTCGGCGCGTTCCGCGCACGGGATGTCCTGGTACAGCAGTCCGGCGAGCAGCGGGTGCCGGAACGTCATGGCGTCCGGACAGAGCAGCCCCGACTCGGTGAGCCGCGACAGGCTGCGGCAGGCGTCCTCCGTCGGTACGTCGCACAGGTCCGCCAGGATCGCCGGGTCCAGCGGCGAGCCCAGGATGCTGGCTGCGCGGGCGACCTCCAGGCAGTGCGGGTCGAGGCGCCGGAGCATGCACAGGATGCGCTCCTTGACCGCCTGCAGCCGCATCCGCTCGTCCGGCGGTTCCGCCGGTGTCCGGCCGGCGGGGGCGTCCGGCGAGTGCGGGTGCGCGTGCCCGGCCCCGCCGGGCGGCGGCCCGCCGGATCCGGCCGGCACGGTGCGTATCTGCTCGGTCAGCAGATAGGGGTTGCCGCCCGTGTCGGCGACCAGCGCGTCCACCGACGCGTGGTCGTGGCCGCACAGGGAGGCGGCCAGGTCCGAGGCGGCGCTCGGGCTCAGGTCGTGCAGATGGATGTGGCGATCGGGCCGGACGCCCTCCATGAACTCGACCAACAGGTGCTGGTCGCTGGCCGGTTCGCCGCAGCGCTTGGTGGCCAGGAGCACCACGGGCAGGTTGTCGAGCCGCCGGCTGAGGAAGCCCAGCCACAGCAGCGACGTGCGGTCGGCGTGCTGCACGCAGTCGACCGTCAGCAGGATCGGGGTGCGGCGCGCGGCCCGGCCCACACCCGCGCACAGCTCCGCGAGCAGCGGGTAGTCGGCCTCGGCCGGCCGGCCGTCGCCCCCGGCGCTCGCCGCGAAGGCGCGCTCCCATCCGTCCGCCGTCTCGGGCAGCGTGCCCAGGAGCTGGTGCACGACCCCCAGGGAGAAGCGCTGCTCGGTGGGGGAGGCCGTGGCGGAGAGCACGACCATGCCCTGCTCGCGGGCGGTGTCCTCGGCCCAGCGCAGGAGGGAGGTCTTGCCCGTCCCGATGATCCCCTCCATCAGCGCGACCGCGCCCGTGCCCGCTCTCGCGGACGCGAGCATCTCTGTGATGATCTTGCATTCTTCGCTTCTGCCGAACAGTTCCTGGGGCACCGCCCTGAACCTCCTGCCGACCAGCGCCGTCAAGGGTAATTCCCGGTCATGATCAATCCGTCGCCGCCCGGGCGGAAAGGGCTTCAGCGGGCGGAGTGGAGAAAAACCGAGTCCCCCCACTTCGATCCCCCGATCACCGGTGAACGGCGTACACCTCTGATGCGCCCGACGCTAACACGGCCTCCCGCCACCCGAGGGAATGGTGAGTATTCCTTCGGCCATTGCTTCGGTCCCACCGTATTGATGCGCGCGGGGACCGCACCGGTACGGTCTGCACGGCATTGCGGCGGTGACCGGTGAGGCCGGGATAAGAGCTCCCGCCGGGACCTGACATATTCTCCCGCCGCCTAATGGCGAAATCTGACGGAAGGATCGGTGCTCGCGTGACCGCGACCAGTGAGGAGCTTCGCCCGTTATGGGCCGTCCGTCCGGCCCTGCCGCCGCGACCGGCCCCCGCCCCCGCCCCCGGCCCTGCCCCCGTCGACGGCGACCGCACCGAGCGGTTCGTCCTGTCCCTGACCGGACTCCTGCCGCTGGTGTACGAACAGGCCTGGCAGACCGTCCTCGGCCCCGCCTTCCGGCTCCAGGTCGTCGACTGGCGGGCCACCCGCCCCGAGGTGCAGGACGCCCGCCTCGCCGAGCGGCTCGCCCGCGAGTCGGCCACCGGACTGCCCGGCGACCAGGGGCCGTCGGCCGGCCCGATGTGCGCCACCCTGATCCGGCGCGACGACAGGACCTGGACCTTCGCCTGGCGCTACGCCCGCGAGCTGATGGACCGGCGGGTGGGCCTCCGTCTCCTCGAACAGGCCACCGAGGCGTACGCCGTCCTGCTGCGCGGCGGCACCCCGCGGTGCCCGGACGACGCCCGTGACCTGCTCGCGGGGCCGGTGGGCCGATGAGCGGCGACAACTCGGTGCGGCTGTTCTGTCTCCCCTTCGAGGGCGTCTCGGCCGGCGTGTACCTGCCCTGGATCGAGGCCATGGACCCCTCGGTGGTCGTCACCCCCGTCGAGCTGCCCGGCCGCGGCCGCCACCCGCGCACCCGCCCCTGCGACAGCCTGGAGCCGCTGCTCGCCGAGATCATGCCGTACGTGGCCCGCATGTGCGACCGGCCGTTCGCGCTCTACGGGCACGGCTTCGGCGCCCTCCTCGCGTACGAGATAGCCGCCCGGCTCGAATGGGAGCACGACGCCGTCGCCGACCGGCTCTACGTCTCCGGCTCCGGCATGCCGCAGCGGGCCGCGCCGGAGCGCGCGGTCGGCCACCTGTCCGACGCGGCGATGATCCGCAGGCTCCGCGACCTCGGCCGGATGCCACCGGTCGACCGGGACCCGCGCCGCGCGGCCCGCGCCCTGTCCGCCCTGCGCGCGGACCGCACCGTCATGGAGTCCTACCGGCGCGACCCGCGCCACGTCGTGCACTGCCCCATCACCGCCATGGGCGGCCTCCAGGACCGCACCGTCACCGGGCTCGACCTGGCAGGCTGGCGCCGGTGCACCCGGCGCGCCCTGCGCGTCGCGACCTTCCCCGGCGACCACTACTTCCCGCTCACCGCCCAGCGCGAACTCCTGGACACCTTCGCCCGTGACCTCATCCGCCCGGCCGCCGCCCGCCGCCTGCTGGCGGCGGCCGCCGCGTACTGAGCAGGGGACCTCACCGGCAGGGCCTGGTCCGGACGGGGGTCGGTCCGAGACCGGGCCTGTTCGTGACGGGGCGCTTGTCCGAGACCGGGCCTGTTGCGGACCGGGTCTGTTCCGGCTCGGGCCTGTTGCGGCCCGGGTCTGCTCCGGCTCGGGCCCGTTCTGGCTCGGGTCTGTCCGAGACCGGGCCTGTTCCGGCCTGGGCCCGTTCCGGAATCGGCAACAGGAATTGCCCGGCACCGCCCGCGTCCCCATCCTGGCCGCCGGAGGTGACCAGATGACACCCACACACCGCGCCCCCGGCCTCGACGACGAGGCCCCCGGCGCCGAGCCGGCGCACGAGGCTGAGCACGAGCCGGCGCACGAGGCTGAGCACGAGCCGGCGCACGAGGCTGAGCACGAGCCGGCGCACGAGGCTGAGCACGAGGCGGACCTGCACGCGGGCTTCCTGACCGACGCGGCGCACTGGCTGCGGGGCCTGCTCGGACCCGAGGACCGGGTGACGGCGGCGGTCCGCCGGATCGTCGACGTCGGCAGCGGCCCCGGCGTGGCCTCCTGCGTCCTGGCCTCCGCCTTCCCGCTCGCGGACGTCGTCGCCGTGGACCGGTCCGCCCCGCTCCTCGCCCGCGCCGAGGCGCGTGCCGCCGAGCACGGGCTGACCGGGCGGCTCACCACCCGGCGGGCCGAACGGCCCGAGGAGTTCGCCCGGCTGGGACCGGCCGACCTCGTCTGGACCGGCAACGTCTGCCGTCACCTCGGCGACCAGCAGGCGGCGCTGCGCGGCCTGGCGTCCGCCCTGCGGCCCGGCGGACTGCTCGCCGTCGCCGAACGCGGACTGCCGCCGCGCTTCCTGCCGCGCGACATCGGCATCGGAAAACCCGGCCTCCAGGCCCGCCTGGACGCCGCCGTCGAGGAGCGGTACGCCGCCGCGCGGGCCCGGCTGCCGGGCGCCACCTCCGTGGTCGAGGACTGGCCGTGCCTGCTCGCCTCCGCCGGACTCGTCCCCACCGGCAGCCGCACCTTCCTGATCGACTTCCCCGCCCCGCTCGACCTGGCCGCGCGCCGCCATCTGCACACCTGGCTCCGCCGCCTGCTCGACGACCTCGGCGACCGGCTCGACCTCGTCGACCGGCTGACCGTGGAACAGCTCCTGGACGGCGACGCCTGCACGGGCATCCTGTGGCGCCCCGACGCCTTCTACCTCACGGCGGTCACCGTGCACACGGCCCGCCTGTGCCGGCCCCGCGCCTGATTGTCTCCGTAATTCCTTAGTAGTCGTGGGCGGGTGCCCGAATAACCTGTGGGAATCGACGTCCATTCGGCCCTCGCGGACCCCGACACGATTCCCCTCGCACCCTCGCGCACATTCTCCCGGCCATGTCCCCGGCAGTTCGGACGGCCCGCGGCCTACCCGCCGCGGGCCGTCTTTCGTACGTCCGCGTGACCGTAGGGCGAACCCCACCGCAGATTCTTCGGTCAGCCCTACGGTCCCACCGTATTGAGGGCCCTGACCCCGCACTTCTACGTTCCTCCCCAGAGCGGTCGCCCCGTGGGAACGGGAAACCGGCCGAGGCATGTGCGAGTGACGGAGGAAGCGTGAAGATACGGATTCTCGGCCCGCTGGAGGCCGAGTCGGACGGCGTCCAGGCCGTCCCGACGGCGGCGAAGACGCGCCAGATCCTGGCGCTCCTCGCCCTCCACCCGGGCCGGCTCGTCCCGGTCGCCACCCTGTGGGAGGAGGTGTGGGGGCCGGTGCCTCCGCGCAGCGCGCACACCACCTTCCAGACCTACATCCTGCGGCTGCGCCGCGTCCTGGCCACCGCCCTCGGCGGCCCGGACGCGACGGCGACGGCCCGCCGGGTCCTCGCCACCGGACACGGCGGCTATCTGCTGCGGGTCGCCGAGGAGGACGTCGACGCCTACGCCTTCCAGCGGGCGGCCCGGGCCGGCCACGAGGCCTTCGCGGACGGCGACAGCGAGCTCGCGTCGCGGCTGCTGCGCCAGGCCCTGGCGCTGTGGCGCGGCCCCGCGCTCGTGGACGTACGGGCAGGATCCGCGCTCCGGATCCACGCGGCCGCCCTGGAGGAGAGCCGGCTGCTCGCCACCGAGCGGCGCGTCGACGCCGAACTCCGGCTCGGCCGGCACACCGAACTCCTCTCCGAACTCGTCGGACTGACCGAGCGGCACCCGGCCCACGAGCGGTTCCACGCCCAGGCCATGGTGGCGTTCTACCGCTCCGGACGGCAGTCCGCCGCCCTCGACCTCTACCGCAGGCTGCGCCGGCGGCTGATCGAGGACCTGGGACTTGAACCCGCCCCGCAACTCCAGCGCCTGCACCAGGCGATGCTCGCGGTCGACCCCCGGCTCGACACCGTCGCCCAGGGCGGCCCGCCCACGCCCACCTTCGACCTGTACGCGGCCTGAGCGACGACACACCCTGGCGCACCGCACCCACGACATCGAGCACCCCTCAGAAGAGGTGACACAGTGACGGAGAAGATCCCCACCCTGTACGAGTGGGCCGGCGGCGCCGAGGCGCTGGAACGGCTCACGGAGGAGTTCTACCGGCGCGTCCGCAAGGACGACATCCTCGCCCCGCTCTTCCGTTACATGGACGACGACCACCCGCAGCACGTCGCCACCTTCCTCGGCGAGGTCCTCGGCGGCCCCGAGCGCTACACCGAACAGCACGGCGGCTACCCGCACATGGTCTCCCGGCACCGGAACCGCGCCATCAAGCCCGAGCAGCGGGCGCGGTGGGTCGAGCTGATGCTGGAGGCGATGGACGTCGTGGGCCTCCCCGAGGACGCGGAGTTCCGCTCGGCGTTCGTCGGCTACATCGAGTTCGGCTCGCGCCGCGCGATGGCCAACTCCCAGCCGGGCGTCGGCCCCTCCAGCCGTACCACCATCAAGAAGTGGGGCTGGGGCGAGGCCCTCCCCGGTGACGACTGACCCGGTGACGACCGACCCGGTGACGACCGGCCCGGGTGCCGACCGCCCGGGTGCCGACCGACCGCTGACCGAAGCCCGGAACCGGCCCCGCCGGATCCCGCCCGCACGTCCCGGAAACGGCAACAAATGTTGTCCGTCCGCCACGCTCGGTTCCAGCATGGGGACCCGTAGTGATCACCGTGATCGAGCGGATCGCGGCGGCCTCCGCGCCGCCCGCGCGGCCGCCGAAGGAGCCCCGGGAGCCCGAGGGCACCGGACTCCGCGCGCCCGGCGGACCGCCGCGCACCCGCCCTGATCCGCACCGCTCCGAACCGTCCGAACAAGGAGTTCGCCCCATGCGTCCGACCACTCCCCGTCCGCTCGGCGGTGGCCGATGAGCGTCCAGACCGAAGCCCACGAGGCCACCCCGCGCAAGACCGGCGACCGGCTGCCGCTCGCGGTCTACCTGCTCGCGTTCAGCCTGTTCGCGATGGGCAGCGCCGAGTTCCTGCTCGCCGGAGTCCTCCCCGACATCGCCGACGACCTGAACATCTCGCTCTCCTCCGCCGGCGCCCTGATCTCCGCGTTCGCCATCGGCGTCGTCATCGGCGGACCGCCCCTCGCGGTCCTGACGCTCCGCTGGCCGCGGCGCACCACCCTGGTCACCTCGCAGGTCGTCTTCGCCCTGTGCGTCGCGATCGGCCTGGTCACCGACAACTTCGCCGTCCTGATCGTCACCCGCTTCCTGTGCGGCCTGGCCTACGCCGGATTCTGGGCGGTCGCCGCCGTCACCGCCATCGGACTCGTCACCCCCGACCGCACCGCACGCGCCTCCGGCGTGGTGGTCAGCGGACTGAGCATCGCCATGGTCGGCGGCGGACCGGCCGGCGCCTTCCTCAGCCACTTCACCGGCTGGGAGGGCGGCTTCTGGGCGGTCGTCGCCCTCACCGTCCTCGGCGCCGTCTCGACGGCCGTCGCCGTCCCCGCGACCACGGCGGCCCAGGAGCCCAGCGTCAGCCGCGAACTGCGCACCATGCGCCAGCCGCAGCTGTGGGTGGTGTACGCGGCGACGCTGCTGAGCACCGCCGCGTACATGATCTCGTACAACTACCTCGCGGCGTTCCTCACCGACATCACCGGAGTCGACGCCGTGTGGGTGCCGCCGATCCTCGTCCTGTTCGGCATCGGCGCCTTCGTCGGCCTGTCCATCGGCGGCCGGATCGCCGACGGGCGACCCCACCACGCCCTGCTCATCGGGGCCGGCGGCATCCTCGTCACCTCGGTGCTGCTCGCGCTCCTCGCCGAACGGCCGATCGCCGTCGTCGCCCTGGTGCTGCTCCTCGGCGTCGCCGGATTCGTGCTCAACCCGGCGATCTACGGGCGGGTGTTCACCGTGGCGGCCGACGCGCCGACACTCGCCGGAGCCACCGCCGTCTCCATGTTCCAGCTCGGCATCAGCCTGGTCCCGGTCCTCGCGGGCGTCGCCCTCGGCGCCGGCGCCGGACTCACCTCCATCCCCTGGCTGGGCGCCGGCCTGGCCCTCATCACCATCCCGGTCGTCCTGATCGACCGGACGATGGCCCGCAGCCGGGCGCGGAGCCCGCGGACGGGCGAGAACTGACCTCGCCCTGCCGCTCCCCGGTCCGCGCTCCCCGTACATCCATCGACCGGAGCCGCGGAGGAATTCTCCCGAAGGAATTCCTCCGCCGGCTCCCCTCACGGAGGATCTCATGGACAACGAACTCGGTTACGAACTCGGAAATTGGGTGGTGTCACAGATCCAGAGCCCGGACCGTCCGACGCAGACGACCTTCACCCTGCTCGACCAGGAATGGGAACTGCTTCCCGAGGTGTTCCCGCCCTACACCGACCCCGGCCCCGCGCTCTTCGCCTCCTGGGTGCCCTACGAGAAGGGCGTCCGCTTCCTGGAGATGGGCTGCGGCGCCGGCATCGCGGCGGTGATCGCCGCCCAGCGCGGCGCCGAGCGCGTCGTCGCCCTGGACATCAACCCGGCGGCGGCCGAGAACACCCGCCGCAACGCCGCCCGGCACGGCGTCTCCGACCGGGTCACGGCCCTGGCCAGCGACCTGTTCGACGCCCTGGAGCCCGCCGAGCCCTTCGACCTGGTCTTCTGGAACACCCCGTTCATCGAGGCGCCCGAGAGCCGCCCCTACGCCGGCCAGATCGAACGCGCGGTCTTCGACCCCGGCTACGAGATGGTGCGCCGCTTCTTCCGCGACGCCGTGGCCCACCTGGCGCCGGAAGGCCGCGTCTACATCGGCACCAGCGAGGCCATGGGCAACAAGGACAAGCTGCTGCGCGCCGCCGCCGACGCCGGTTTCCGGGGCCGCCGCCACCGCAGCGAGACCGTCGGACTGCCCGCCGCGGACTTCCCCGCGTCCCCCGTGGTCGCGGCCCACACCGACGAGCGCGGAATCGTCGACATGGACTTCACCATGTACGAGTTCCTGCGCGGCTGACCCAGCACCTGTTCCGACGAATTCGCATTCACGACAGGGCGGCAGACCGCCCCGGGAAGATTGGAATGTCATGAGCGCCAACGGGAACGCGAACGGTACCGGCTTCGACGTCGTCATCGCCGGCAACGGAGTCCTCGGACTCTCGCTCGCCTGGGTGCTGGCACAGCGAGGACAGCGCGTCGCCGTGCTCGGCCTGCCGCACCGCCCCTGGGCCGGATCCGCCGCGGCCGGCGCCATGCTCGGCTGTTTCGGCGAGGTCACCACCTCCCTGCTCGCCACCGAGCACGGCCGCGCCAAGCTCGAACTCGGCATCCAGGCCGGCCGGCTGTGGCCGCAGTGGCTGGGCGAGCTGGAGGCGGGCACCGAGGGCACCCCCGTGAAGACCGCCGACGGCACCACCGTCATCCTCAACACCATCGGCACGGCCGAGATCGACGACGCCAACTACAACGCCATCCTGGCCGAGCTCACCCGCTACGACGAGCCCTTCGAGGACGTCGATCCCGCCGACCTCGACTGGGTGGACGCCGAGCCGATCTCCCGCCCGCTGAAGGCCTTCCACATACCGGGCGAGCACGCCGTCAACGCCGCCGCCCTCCTGGAGCGGCTCGAACAGGCGGCGGTACGGGCCGGCGCCACCCTCGTGCCCGAGTTCGCCACCCGGGTCGTGCACCAGGGCGAGCGCGTCACCGGTGTCGTCACCACCTCGGGGCGGACGATCAGCGCCGACCACGTCACGCTGGCCGCCGGCGCCAACACCCAGGAGCTCCTGGACAGCCTGCCCATCGGCTCCCGCGTCCCCCGCCTCGTCAGCGGCTACGGCGTCTCCTCCCTGATCAAGACCGTCGACGGCACCACCCCGGACAGCGTCATCCGCACCCCCAACCGCTCCTTCGCCTGCGGTCTGCACGTCGTCCCGCGCGGCGACGGGCACGTCTACCTGGGCGCCACCAACGTCATCTCCGTGGAGCCCCGCGACACCGCCGAGATGCGCGACCTGGTCTTCCTCCTCCAGTGCGCCCACCGCCAGGTCCGCCGCAACCTGTGGAACAGCGACGTCGCCAAGGTCCAGGTCGGCAACCGCCCCGTGTCCATGGACGGCTTCCCGCTGCTCGGCCAGGGCGGCATGCAGGGCCTGTGGATCATGACCGGCACCTACCGCGACGGCCTGCACCTCTCCCCGCTCCTGGCCCAGGACTTCGCCGCCCGCATCCTCGGCGAGGAGCCGGTCGCCGACCTCGACCGCTTCGCCCCGCTGCGGCAGCCGCTCAGGACGGGCACCCGCGAGGAGATCGTGGACGTCCTCATCGACCACCAGATGGGCATCGGCTACGAGCAGGACTGGACCATCCCCGTCGAGTGGCACCACTGGATCGAGATGGACCTGCGCCCGGCCACCCTCGCCTGGGCGAACGAACTGGACCCGGAGTTCACCCCGCCGGCCGAGCTGCTCTTCGCCTCCCGCTTCGACCCCGAGCTCGTCAGCCTGCTGCGCAAGTACTACGCGACCTGCCGCGAGCACAGCTGACCCCGCTCCTCCACCCGACCCACACCCACACCGCCGCCGTGCGGGCAGGGGCGAGCCGACCCTGCCCGCACGGCACGTCGAGAAAGGACAGTCATGGCAGTCGAGCCCATCGACCCGCCCGGTCTCCCCAAGCCCTACGGATGGCGGCAGCTGGCCGTCGGCACCGGCAGCCGGGTGGTGTTCCTCAGCGGCCAGACCCCGCGCACCGCCGACGGCGAACCCGTGGGCATGGGCGACCTCGCCGCCCAGACCGAGCAGGTCTACCTCAACATCGCCACCGGCCTCGAAGCGGCCGGCGCCACCTTCGACGACGTCCTGCGCCTGACCGTCTACGTCGTCGACTGGTCGCTCGACAAGTGGGAGGCCATCACGGCCGGCGCCGAACGCGCCGCGGCCAAGCTGGGCGCGGACGTCGTCCGGCCCACCACCCTGGTCGGCGTCGCCACCCTCGCCGAACCCGACTTCCTCATCGAGATCGAGGCCACCGCCATCACCGACTGACAGCCGACCACCCGCACACAGCTTCAGGCCCCGCCGGTTCTCCGGCGGGGCCTGAAGGCGTTCCTGGGGCTCAGTGCTGTTTGGCGAGCAGGTCCTCGATGACCGTGGCCACCGTCGTGGGCGACGGAAGTGCCGGGTGGTGGCTGACCGTGCCGGTGGTCGGGTCGAAACCGTCGTGCCACTCCGGCTCGTTGACCAGCGCGCCGTCCTCCCGTATCCGCGCGATGTTGCGCTGCACGGCCGGCTTGTGCCACATCTTCGCGCCCATCACCGGGAAGTAGACGACGGGGTAGTCCACCGACAGCGCCACCGTCATCAGCCGGTTGGGCGCGGCCCCGCCCGCCGCCGCGGCCAGCGTGTGGGCGGTGGCGGGCAGCACCGCGAGGATGTCGTGGTCGCCGGCCAGCCGTGAGGGCTTGTCCGTCGGCCAGTCGGCCGGGGACTCCCCGTGCACCACCCGCTCCGCGAACAGCGCCAGGCTCTCCGGCGCGATGAACGAGGTCGCGGTGTGGGTGAGCAGAACCGTGAACGTGCTGCCGGGGATCTGCCGGCGCATCTCCTCGATATACGACGGAAGTCGGGTCACCGCAATCGATCCGGTGCCGCCGACAAGTATGCGTTTCCCGGCCGTCCCCGGGGAGTTCCGAATGTTTTCCATGCCCCGATGATGTCGCCGTGCTCCCACCCCAGGTCAATGGTCAAGTCCGTTGCGGTACAGGGGAGTCAGTCGCGGGTCGAGCGGTCGTCGAGTGCGGGCCAAACCCTACGGTCGTCCCTACGGTCGGACCGTATTGAGGCCCTTTGCCACCCCTCCTAGCCTCCTTTTCCGTAACGGAATTCGAAAGCCCGTCAGGGCATCTGATGAAAAGGGGCGGACCTCCATGGAGGATCTTTTCGCGGAACTGCGCGGCGGGGCCGGCCACCCCCGCCTGGACGACACCCGGCTGCCCGACCTCAAGCCGCGGCCCGAGCAACGTCACGAGCCGTTCCCGCTCACCGACATCCAGCAGGCCTATCTGATCGGCCGCCACAAGGGCCTGGAGCTCGGCGGCATCTCCAGCCAGTACTACCTGGAGTTCGACTGTCCCGGCCTCGACCTCGACCGGCTCACCGAGGCGCTGCGGAAGGTCGTCGCACGGCACGACGCCCTGCGCACGGTGGCCGGCCCCGACCAGACCCAGCGGGTCCTCGCCGTCGACGAGGTGGAGCCGTACGTCATCCGCGCGACCGATCTCCGCGGCCGTGCCACCGAGGAACAGAACGCCGAGATCGACCGCATACGCGCCGAGCTCACCGAGCAGGTGCTGCCGGCCGACCGCGCCCCGCAGTTCGACGTCCGGGCCACCCTCCTCGCCGACGACCGGGTCCGGCTGCACGTCGCCGTGGACCTGCTCTTCCTCGACATGCGCGGCCTGCGCCTGCTCCTCGACGAGTGGCGCCGCTTCTACGACGAGCCCGACCGGCGACCGGAGCCGCTGGAGCTGTCGTTCCGCGACTACGTGCTCGCGCAGGAGGAACTGAGGGACGACGCCCTCGGCCGGGAGGCCGCCGCCTACTGGGCGGACCGCCTCGACACCCTGCCGCCCGCACCCGAACTCCCGCTCGCCGCCGCGCCCGAACAGCTCGGCACCCCCCGCTTCGTACGGCACCGGGCCGTGCTCGCGCCGGAGCGCTGGCAGGCGCTGCGTGCGGCGGCCGCCCGGCACGGGCTCACCCCGTCCGGCGCGCTCCTCGCCGCGTACGCCGAGGTGGTGCGCACCTGGTCGCGGCGGCAGGAGTTCACCCTGACCGTCACCCAGTTCCACCGGCTCGGGCTGCACCCGCAGCTCGACGCCGTCATGGGCGACTTCCTCGCCCCCGGCCTGCTCGCCGTCGGCGGCCGCGCCGAGGAGACCTTCGAGCAGCGGGCGCGCGCCGTGCAGCGCCAGGCCCTTCAGGACCTGGCGCACTCCTCGTACAGCGGCATCAAGGTGCTGCGCGACCTGGCCCGCCGCAGGGACGACGGCCGGGCCGCCATGCCCGTCGTCTTCTCCAGCACGCTCGGCGACGGCACGCGGGACGCCGGCCGCCTGGAGTCCTTCGGCGAACTCGTCCACGACCACAGCCGGACCCCGCAGGTGTGGCTGGAGAACCAGATCCTCGAACTCGACGGCCGCCTCGCCGTCAACTGGAACGCGGTGGAGGGCCTGTTCCCCGAGGGCACCCTCGAGGCCATGTTCGAGGCGTACGTGACCCTGCTCGACCGGCTCGTCGACGACCCCTCCGTGTGGGACGCCACCCGCGGGATCGTGCCGCTGCCCGCCGACCAGCGCGAGGAGCGGGAGCGCGCCAACGCCACCGCCGAGGACATCCCGCCCGCGCTGCTGCACGAGCTGGTCGCCGAGGCGGCGGCCCGCCGCCCCGACGCCGTCGCCGTCGTCACGCCCGGCACCGAGACCACCTTCCGCACCCTCACCGAGGACGCCCACCGCATCGCGCACCGGCTCATGGACGACCCCGGCACCGCGCCGAACGAGATCGTCGCCGTGTCGATGCGGCCGGGCGCCGCCCAGTACGCCGCGCTGCTCGGCGTCCTGCACTCCGGCGCCGCCTACGTGGCCATCGACCCCGAACTGCCCGAGGAGCGCCGTCTGAAGCTCCTCGCCCGGTGTTCCGTACGGGCCGTGGTCACCGAACCGGAACTGCGCGACACCCTGGCCTGGCCGGCGGGCGTGACGGTGGTGACCGCCGAGGACGAGGCCACCCGCGCGTGCTCCGCGAAGCGCCCCGAGCGCCGGCAGGGCCCCGACGACCTGGCCTACGTCATCTTCACCTCGGGCTCCACCGGCGAGCCCAAGGGCGTGATGATCACCCACCGCAGCGCCGCCAACACCGTGCAGGACATCAACCGGCGCTTCGGCGTCGGCGAGGACGACCGCACGATGGCGCTCGCCCCGACCGGCTTCGACCTGTCGGTGTACGACGTCTTCGGCGTCCTGGGAGCCGGCGGCGCGATCGTCGTGCCCGACCCGGCGCGCGGCAACGACATCGCCCACTGGTCGCAGCTCATCGGCCGCTACGGCGTCACCCTCTGGAACAGCGTCCCCGCCCCGATGCGGATGTGGATCGACTCGCTCGGCGACGGGGGAGTGCCGCGCGGCTGCCGGCTGCGGCTCGCCCTGCTCAGCGGCGACTGGATCCCGGTCGACCTGCCGAACCGGATCCGCGAGAAGATCCCCGCGATGCGGGTGATCAGCCTCGGCGGCGCCACCGAGGGCTCGATCTGGTCGATCCACCACCCGATCGAGAACGTCTCCCCCGACTGGTCGAGCATCCCCTACGGCAAACCGCTCGCCAACCAGACCATGCACGTCTTCAACCAGTGGCTGGAGCCCTCGCCCGTCGGCGTCACCGGCGAGATCTTCATCGGCGGCACCGGCGTGGCCCAGGGCTACCTCGGCGACCCCGAGCGCACCGCCGAACGCTTCCTCGTCCACCCGGTCACCGGCGAGCGCGTCTACCGCACCGGCGACCTCGGCCGCTATCTGCCCGGCGGCGACATCGAGATCCTCGGCCGCGAGGACTTCCAGGTGAAGATCAACGGCTACCGGGTCGAGCTGGGCGAGATCGAGGCCGCCCTGCTGCGCCGGCCGGGCGTGCGCACCGCGCTCGTCACCGCCCCCGCCCACGCCCGTACCGGACAGCGGCAGATCGCCGCCTACGTGGTGCCCGAGCCCGGCGCCGAACCGGACCCGGCCGAACTGCGCGAGGCACTGACCGCCCTGCTGCCCGGCTACATGGTGCCCAGCCGCTTCCTCACCCTGGACACCCTGCCGCTGACCGGCAACGGCAAGATCGACCACAAGGCGCTGCCGACACCGTGGAACGACGACTCCGACACCGCCTCCGCCCGGGTCGCGCCGCGCAGCCGCGTCGAGGAGCGGCTCTTCGCCCTCTGGACCCAGCAGCTCGGCCACGGCGACTTCGGCGTGGAGGAGGGCTTCTTCGACATCGGCGGCGACTCCCTGCACGCCGTCGGCCTGCTGGCGCTGCTGCGCACCGAGTTCGGCATCGAGCCCGACACGGAGCAGGAGATGGTCGAGGGCCTGTTCATGAACGCGTCGATCGCGTCCTTCGCCGAACTGATCGCCAAGGTCGAGGAGCCCGCAGCGTGACCACCCACCACGACCCCGCCGCGGACACGCGCGCGTGGGAGTACCTGATCGTCGGAGCCGGCTCCGCCGGCGCCGTCACCGCGGCCCGGCTCGCCGCCCGGGACTCCGGGAACGTCCTGCTCATCGAGGCCGGCGAGGACCAGCCGCGCCCCCGGGACCGCGCCCACCCGCTGGCCGACGCGGGACGGCTCGTGCTCGCCGGCCACAACTGGGACTACCGGGCCAACCTCCGTACCAGCGACCGCCTGGAAGAGCTGGTCCGGGGCGGCGCGCCGGCGCCCGGGACCGGGGAGGCCGGCGGCCGGGCGGCGGCGCGGGCGCTGCGGGAACGTTTCCCGTACCAGCTCGGCAAGGTCGTCGGCGGCGGCTCCGCCGTCAACGGTGCCATCGCCCTGCGCGGACTGCCCCGCGACTTCGCCGCCTGGGAGGCCGCCGGCAACCCCGACTGGTCCTGGGAGCGGGTGCTGCCCTTCTACAAGGACATCGAGAACGACGCCGACCACCCCGGCCGGCTGCACGGCGACAGCGGACCGCTGCCGATCCGCCGCACCCCGCGCGACCGGGTCCACCCGCTGGACGCGGCCTTCTGGGACGAGTGCAACCGGCAGGGGATCGCCGACCTGCCCGACCTCAACGACGGCGGCGAGGCCGGCGTCGGCCCCATCCCCGGCAACGCCGTGGACGGCGAACGCATCGACGCCTCCACCGCCTTCCTCAGCGGCGTCCGCGAGCTGCCCAACCTCCACCTGCGCACCGGCCTGCGCGTCACCCGGGTGCTGTTCGAGAAGAACCGTGCCGTCGGCGTGGAGGCCGAGCACGACGGCCGGCTCACCACGATCCGGGCCCGGCACGTCGTGCTCAGCGCCGGCGCCGTCGGCACCCCCGTCATCCTCCAGCGCTCGGGCGTCGGCGCCGCCGGACTGCTCACCGCCCTCGGCATCACCCCCGTGGCGGACCTGCCCGGCGTGGGCCGCGACCTGGTCGACCACCCCTCGGTCGTCATCTGGTCCCGGCCGGCCGACGGGGTCTGCACCCCGGGCCTGCCCTGGCGACAGGTCGCGGCCCGGATGAGCAGCGGCTACGACGACGACGTCGACGTCCAGGTGGGGCTGCTCAACAACGTGGAGAGCCACACCGTCCCCGGCTTCGTCGACCGGCTCGGCTGGCCGCTCGTCGTCGGCATCTCGGTCATGCTGATGCGCCCGCGCTCCCGCGGCCGGGTCTTCCTCGACAGCGCCGACCCGTACGCCTCGCCCGTCATCGAACTGGGCCTGGGCACCGACCCCGAGGACGTGGAACGGCTGTGCCACGGCGTCCGCCGGGCCTGGAGCTTCCTGCGGTCCCCGGGCCTCGCGAGCCGGCTCGTCAAGACCCAGTTCTGGAGCGACCGCATGGTCGCCCACGACGGCGTGCTGCGCAGCGGGGTCCGGCACATCATGAACCCCGGCTGGCACGCGGCCGGTTCGTGCCGGATGGGGCCGGAGACCGACCCGTGGGCGGTCGCCGACCAGGAAGGCCGGGTGTACGGCACCGAGAACCTGCGGATCGCCGACGCCTCGCTCTTCCCGACCATCCCCAGCGCCCCCACCAACCTCACCACCCTGATGCTGGCCGAGAAGCTGGCCCGGAGCACGAAGGAGTGACCGTGCAGCCCGTATCAAGGCCCCCGGTGCGGCTCTACTGCTTTCCGCACGCCGGGGCGACCTCCCTGGTCTACCGCGGCTGGCAGCAGCTCGGCGAGCCGCACCTGCTGGTCCGGGGCGTGGACGCGCCGGGCCGCGGCACCCGCCGCCAGGAGCGCAAGGCCGCCGGCTACCACGCCCTCGTACGGTGCATGGCCGAGCAGGTGGTGGCCGATCTGCTCACCGAACGCGAGCGGACGCCCGGCCTGCGGTGGGCCACCTTCGGCCACAGCTTCGGCGCGACCACCAGCCTGGCGGTGGCCGCGGAGGTGACCCGCCAGGTCGGCGTCGCCCCGGAGCGGGCCGTACTCTCCGGGGCGATCCCGCCCGCGCTCCAGCGGCCCGGCCCGCTGCTCGACGCGGTGTCCGACGAGGAACTGCTCAGCCGGACCGCCGCCGACGGCGGGACACCGCCCGCCGTGCTCGCCGACCCGACGATGAGCCGCATCCTGCTGCGGATGCTCCGGGAGGACGACGCCGTGCGCGGCGAGTTCGCCCGGGAGGCGCGCGAGCTGCGGGTGGACTTCCCGCTCACCCTGATCGCCGCCCGCGAGGACCTCCACGCCCCGCCGCAGAAGGTCTGGCAGTGGGCCGCGCACAGCACGGCCCCGGTCCGACGGGTCGAGATCGAGGGCGGCCACTTCGCCGCCGTCCAGCGCCCCAAGGACACCCTGGCCACCATCGTCGACGACACCGACCCCGGGAAGGGGTGACGGCATGCCACGCAGCAGGTACGAGGCCGAGCACGAGCAGTTCCGGGTCACCTGCCGGGAGTTCCTCCACCGCGAGGTGCTGCCGCACCACGCCCGGTGGGAGCGGGAGGGCATCGTCGACCGCGAGGTGTGGCGCAAGGCCGGGCAGGCGGGACTCCTCGGCATCGGCGTGGACCCCGCGTACGGCGGGGGCGGCGAGCCGGACTACCGCTATCCGGTGGTGTTCTCGCAGGAGATCATGTGGGCCCGGGCGACGGCCCCCGGCTTCGTCGCCCACAACGACGTCATCGCCACCTATCTCGCCGAGCGGACCACCGAGGAGCAGCGCAAGCGGTGGCTGCCGGGGCTGTGTTCGGGCGAGCTGATCGCCGCGATCGCCATGAGCGAGCCGGACGCCGGCTCCAACGTGGCCGACATCCGCACCACGGCGGTCCGCGACGGCGACTCCTACGTCCTCAACGGGCAGAAGACCTTCATCACCAACGGCGAGAACGCCGACGTCGTCGTGGTCGCCGCCAAGACCGCACCCGAGCGCGGCGCCCAGGGCATCAGCCTGCTCGTGGTGGAGCGCGGCACGCCCGGCTTCACCCGCGGCCGGCGCATGGAGAAGCTGGGCTGGCACGCCAGCGACACCTGCGAGCTGTTCTTCGACGACTGCCGGGTGCCGGCCGAGAACCTGATCGGCAAGGAGAACGCGGGCCTCGCCTACCTGATGGCCGGGCTGCCCCGGGAGCGCCTCAGCATCGCCACCGTGGCCGTCGCGGCCGCCGAGCGGATGCTGGCCGACACCCTCGAGTACGCCAAGACCCGCGAGGTCTTCGGGCAGACCGTGGGAAGTTTCCAGCACAACCGCTTCCAGCTCGCCACCATGGACACCGAACTGACGATCGCCCAGGTCTTCCTCGACCACTGCGTCGCCGAACTCAACGCCGGACGCCTCTCGGTGACGGACGCGGCCAAGGTGAAGTGGTGGACGACGGAACTCCAGGTCGACATCGCCAACCGCTGCCTGCAGATCCACGGCGGCTACGGCTACCTGAAGGAGAGCGCGATCTCCCGCGAGTGGGCCAACAGCCGGGTGCAGACGATCTACGGCGGGACCACGGAAGTGATGAAGGAACTGATCGGCCGGTCCCTCGGCCTCTGAAGCGCCCCGCCCGTGCCCCGCTCCCGGCCGACATGGCCGGGAGCGGGGCACTCGCGGTCCGAAAACCGCACCTCTGGTTGCGACTTCAGAAACAGATCGTTCTAATGACGACGTGGAGCAGTCACCGACGATCACCCAGGCCCTGTCCGCTGTCGGGTCCCGGCTCAAGCGGGTGCGTACCGCCCGCGGTGTCACCCTCGCCGCGCTGTCGGAGGCCACCGGCATCTCCAAGAGCACCCTGTCGCGCCTCGAAGCGGGACAGCGCCGCCCCAGCCTCGAACTGCTGCTGCCGATCGCCCAGGCCCACCAGGTCCCCCTCGACGAACTGGTCGGCGCCCCGGAGGTGGGCGACCCGCGCGTCCGGCTCAAGCCGCACGCCGTGAACGGCAACACCGTGCTGCCGCTGACCCGCCAGCCAGGACCGCTGCAGAGCTACAAGATGATCCTGCCGGCGAGCCGCTCCAGCCCGGAGCTGTGCACCCACGAGGGCTACGAGTGGCTGTACGTGCTCTCCGGGAAGCTCCGGCTCGTCCTGGCCGACCACGACCTGGTCCTCGGCCCCGGCGAGGTGGCCGAGTTCGAGACCCGGCTGCCGCACTGGTTCGGCAGCACGGGGGAGGGGCCGGTCGAGGTCCTCAGCGTCTTCGGCCGCCAGGGCGAGCGGATGCACGTACGCGCCCGCCCGACACGCCGGACGCCCGCCTCCGGCGAGTGAGCCGGCGGCGGGCGCGGGGCGGAGGCGGCGCGGTGGCCGTCGCGCGTCCGCTCAGGACGCGGTGACGGAGACCTCCGAGCCCTCCCGGGCGGCGCGGTGCGCGGCGAGATCGCGCTCGATCTCCTCGTCCACCAGGTCGTGGTTGAGGGCGAACGCGGCCGCGGCGCCCATGCCGGCCGCGGTCACGGCCTGGGCCCGCGGGTCCACCACGTTGCCCACGGCCCACAGGCCCGGGCGGCTGGTGCGGCCGGCCCGGTCGGTGACCAGCCAGCCCTGCTCGTCCTTCTCGCAGCCGAGGCCGTCGAAGGCCCCGTCGTTCGGCGTCATCCTCGGGAACAGGAACACCCCGGCGCACTCCACCGTCCGCCCGTCGGCCAGCTCCACCGCGTGCAGCCGCCCGTCCTTGCTCAGCAGCGTGGACACCGGACCCTCGACCACCTCGACCCCGCGGGCGTCCATGCGCTCGCGCTCCTCGTCGTCGAGCGGGCGGCTGTGCGGCACGTACACGACGTGCCGGGACCACTGGCGCAGCAGCAGCGCCTGCCCGGGGGAGGCCGGGTGCACGCCGAGCACGACGATCGGCTGGTCGCGGACCTCGTAGCCGTGGCAGTACGGGCAGAAGTGCACGTCCTCGCCCCACATCGCGCGCACGCCCGGGATCTCGGGCAGCTCGTCGCGCAGACCCGTGGCGAGGACCACGTGCCGGGCGTCCAGGCTCGCGCCGCCCTCCAGCCGGACCACGTACCCGCCGGCCACCCCGGCCTCCACCTGGTCCACCCGGCCCTCGATCCGGACCGCGCCGTAGCGGGCGATCTCCGCCCGGCCGGCCTCCAGCACGGTGAGCGGGGGCACGCCGTCACGGGAGAGGAAGCTGTGCATGTGGGCCGAGGGGGCGTTGCGGGGCTCCCCCGAGTCGACGACGGCGACGGAGCGGCGGGCCCGGGCGAGCACGAGCGCGGCGTTCAGCCCGCCCGCCCCGCCGCCTATCACGATGACGTCGTACGAGGTTCGGTTCCTGGTGTCGTTGTTGGCGCCGGTCATGGCGATCACCTCCGCCGCCAGGGTGCGGTCCACCGCCTTGCCGGGCAATCTTTGTTGCCGTTCCCGGGACGGGGCCCGCCGGGCGGGGCGTCCTTTGGGGTGAATCCGGGGCCGCCGAGCCATCGGCCGGGCCCCGAGGTCCCTACCGTCGGCCTCATGCGCATCCGAATCATGGCCGGTGCGGTGATCCTCACGGCAGCGTGCTCCCTGACCACCGCCTCACCGGCTCCCGCTTCCCCCGCGGCGGAACGAGCCGCCCCCTTGCAGACGTTCGAGAACGTGTACACGGGCCTGTGTCTTGACGACAGTCAGGAGGCGGGGCTGCGCACGTTCCGGTGTCATGGCGACGCCTGGCAGAAATGGGAGGTCCACCGGGTCGACGGCGCCTACGCGGTGCTGCAGAACCTCGTGACGGCCGACTGCCTGGTGGACGAAGGAGGGTGGGCGGGCAGCCTGAAGACGGAACAGTGCGACCACCAGTCGCGCAACCAGCAGTGGCTTGCCGTGGGAGTCGGGCCGAACATCACCCTGGGGAACAGGGCGACGGGGCTGTGCCTGGACGACAGCGAACAGGGTGTCCGCACGTTCAGGTGCAACAGCTCCAGCTATCAGTTGTGGCACTGAGGCACTGACCACGCCGGCCGGAGCCGGGGCCGGGCCCGGCCCCGGCTCCGGCTCCGGCCCCTCAGGCCCAGGCACCCACCACACGGGTGTTGTCGACGCCGGACAGGAAGTAGAAGTAGTACTCACCACCGCTCAGCTGGTAGAGCGGGTGGGCGGATCCCCCGCAGGGGATCCTCACCACGTTGCCGACCTTCCGGTCGCGTCCCCAGGTCACGTGGTAGAGCTGACCCGCCACGACGTCGCTGTCGCAGTCGGCGCGGAGAGAGACGCTGTGCGCGCCGGCCGCGAGGTCGGCCTTCGGCGAGTAGCCGTGACCGTTGAACCAGACGTCGAACGAGGCGGCGGCAGCCGACGGGGTCGCTTCGGCCGACGCCGCCGGGACGCCGGCGAGACCGAGGGTGAGAGCCGTGGTCACGGCCACGAGAACAGCACGCATGAGGGCCTTTCCGAGCGGTGCGGGAGAGAGACGGGACGGGAGTGCGCGCGGTCAGGCGCCTTCACCGATGACACGGGTGTTGTCGACGCCGGAGAGGAAGTAGAAGTAGTACCAACCGCCCTGCACGTTGTAGGTGACGTTCCGCGATCCCCCGCAGGGCACGAGGAAGACCGAGCCGACCTTCTTGTCCACGCCGAGCGCGGAGTGGTACAGCTGGCCCGCCACCGAGCCGCCGCCGTCGCAGTCGGCGGAGAGCGTGTACCAGTGGCGGCCCACGGTGAGGTTCTTGGTGGGTGAGTAGCCGAACTGGTTGAACCAGATGTCGAAGAGGACCGACGCCCGTGGCGAAGGGGCGATGCCTTCGGTGGGGGCCGGGGGCGTCGCCGTGGCAGGGGCGGACGCGGCGAGCAGCAGGCCGACGAGTGCGGCGCAGCAGGTCAGAAACCGTGACATGTCGATCAACATAGACACCGCGGTGGCGGCACATGCCCCTGGCACAGGGGCTCGCGGACGCTCGTACGGGGGCGCACGGGGCGCACTCGTTTCCGGCCCCGAAACCGGAGCCGGCCCGGACCTTCATGGGGTGCCGTAGGGGCCGGTGTCAGCCGGGCGGTGGTTCGAGGACCGACAGCAGGTCGTGGTCGGCGACGGTCGCGAGCGACAGGGTGCGGTAGCCCATGGTGTCGAACAGGACGGTGATCCGGTCGTCCTCCTCGCTGAGGACCGTGCCGTCGCCCCATTCCGGATGGCGGACCCGTGCCCCGGCGGGGAAAGGGGACGGCGTCTGGTCCCGCTCCGCGACCGCGGCCCCGGGCCCTTCCGCGGCCGGTGCCGCGTCGGGGGTGCCCGGTGCGGCCGCCCGGCACACGTCGCAGTTCCCGCACGGCGCCTCGTAGGGCTCGCCGAAGTAGCCCAGGAGGAACCTGCGGCGACATCCCGTGGTCTCCGCGTAGGCGCGGACCATCTCGACCCTCGTCCGCTCCAGCCTGCGGTGGGTCTGCGCGGCCTCGTCGGCCCGGGTGACCGCCTCGTCGGCGGACACACCGGACGCGGGACGCAAGGCGCCCCGGTCGTCGGTGTGAGCCGCGCCCGCTTCCTCCAGGAGGTTGGCGGCGGCGGTGAGGCGGTTGCGGGACAGCCCCGTCTCGTCCCGCAGCTCGTCCAGGTCCAGGGGCTCGTGCCGCCCGTCGAGCTGCCGGGCGACCTCGCCGAGGGTCTCGCGGCCGGGCGTGCGGGCGGCGAAGAAGTTCTGCATGCCGGTGTCCTCCGGCCGGTAGTGCAGCACGGCGACCGCCGGTTCTCCGTCCCGGCCCGCCCGCCCGATCTCCTGGTAGTACGCGTCCAGGGAGCCGGGGACGGCGGCGTGGAGGACGAAGCGTACGTCCTCCTTGTCGATGCCCATGCCGAAGGCCGAGGTCGCCACGACGACGTCGAGCGTTCCGTCGAGGAAGGCGTCGTGCACCCGCGACCGCTCACCGCTGCGCAGGCCCGCGTGGTAGGCGGCGGCCGTCAGACCCAGGCCGGCCAGCTCCTCGGCGTACCGCTCGGTGTCCTTGCGGGTGGCGGCGTAGACGATCCCCGGCTTCGGCTCGCCGGCCGCCCGTTCCACCACGGCGCGGCGCTTGTCGTCGTCGTCCTGGAACCGTACGACGTGAAGGGCGATGTTCGGCCGGTCGAAACCGGCGACGACCAGAGCCGGCTCCTCCATGCCGAGCCGGTCGACGATCTCCTGCCGTACCGGGGGAGCCGCCGTCGCCGTCAGCGCCAGCAGCGGCGGACGGCCCAGGCGCCGGGCGGCCTGGCCCAGACGGAGGTAGTCGGGCCGGAAGTCGTGCCCCCAGGCGGAGACGCACTGCGCCTCGTCGACGACGAACAACGCCGGCGACAGCCGTGAGAGCCGCTCCAGCACCTCGTCCTTGGCCAGCTGCTCGGGGGAGAGGAAGAGGTACTCGGCGTCCCCGGCGCGCACCGCCTGCCACGCCTCCTCCGTCTGCTCCGCGGACTGGGCCGAATTGACGGCGACGGCCTGCGGGGCGCGGTGCTCCAGCAGCCCGGCGATCTGGTCCCGCTGGAGGGCGAGCAACGGTGAGACGACGACGGTGGGGCCGTCGAGCAGCAGCGCGGGCACCTGGTAGACCGCCGACTTTCCCGCCCCGGTCGGCATCACGACCAGGGTGTCGCGCCCCGCCATGACCTCCCGCATCGCCCTCAGCTGCTCCGGCCGCAGCTCCGGCCAGCCGAACGCCGTCCTGGCCGCCGCTCGGAGCCGGTCGGCGGTGTCAGCCACCGCCCGCCCCGTCTTCCGCCGAGCCGGAGTCCGGCTTCCCGTTCCCAGCCGTGCGGGGGGAAGCCCCCTGAAGGCGGTCGATCATCCTGGACGCCTCCGCTTTCGTCAGGTCGGGCGGCACCTCCTCGCCCGCCTCACGGGCCAGGGTCCGGAGATAACTCAGCTGCGGGCCGGTGGCCGGCTCGTCGCCGGTCACCCAGTCCTCGACATCCTTGCTGGGGTCCTGTGCGTCGCTCATGAGGTACCGCTACCCGATTCACGCGGGGAATCCCACCGCGCCGTCGGAGGCGGTCGGCCGTTCAGGGCCGGGTGTTCCTCCCCGGCCATCACCCTGGGTCATGCCTTTTCCCACCTCACGCTGACGCGTGGTGAAGGACGAGGACAGGCTGGGCGATCGCGGTGACGCGGTTGATGCTCAGGGGGCTTCCGTAGGAGGCGCCGACGTTTCAACGGGCTCGCAGGGCCTGCAGGAGTTGCGTCAGTGCGGCTTTGGTGTGGTCCAGATCCTCGGGGTCGGAGGAGGTCGCGAGCCACAGCGCGGCCTCGTTCATCGCCCCTGACAGCAGGTGGACCAGTGGTGCGACTGGCTGCGGGGCGATGATCCTCGCGTCGATGAGGGAGGACAGCGCGTCGGCGAGGTGGCGGGCCGAGGCGGCTTCGTCCATCGCCCGCCATTGGCTCCATCCCAGCACGGCAGGCCCGTCGACCAGCATGACGCGCTGGATGTCCGGATCGGTGGTCGCGGCGAGGAACTCCTGGCAGCCAGCGATCAGTTGGGTCCAAGGATCGTCGTGGGCGTCGGCGGCCGCGGCCACGCGTCGGCCCACTTCCTGCTGCATCTCCTCCAGGACGGCGCGGAAGAGATCCATTTTGCCGGTGAAGTGGTGATAGAGCGCACCCTTGGTCACTCCGGCTGCCTGGACGATTTCCGCCAGGCCCACCGCAGCGTAGCCGCTGCCCGAGAACAGGCGCCTGCTCTCCCGCACCAGCGCCTGCCTGGTCTCTTCCCGCCGCTGTGCCCGGATGCCGTGCTGTCGCATCGCGCTCCTCATTGACATACCGTCAGTATGTGAATAGCGTCATTCGCATACTGATGGTATGTGAAAGAGGTGCACGCATGAAACTGACCGGCTTCTATCCCGTGATCGGCACGGCGAAGCTGCGAGAGTCCTACGACTTCTACACCCGGCTGCTGGGGTTCGAGACGACGTTCCAGGCCGACTGGTACGTCAGTCTGCGCCAGCCGGGGAACCCCGGGTACGAGCTCGCCCTGCTCGACCACAGGCACCCGACGGTTCCTGCGGGCCACCGGGTCCCCGCACAGGGCCTGCTGCTCAACTTCGAGGTGGAGGACGTGGACGCGGAATGGGAACGGCTGGTCACCAGCGAAGGGCTTCACCCCGTCCTGGACCTGCGCAGTGAGGACTTCGGGCAAAGGCACTTCATCGTGGCCGATCCCAACGGTGTCCTGATCGACGTGATCACACCCATCGCCCCGACCGCGGAGTACCGCGAGCAGTACGTCACCAGCTGACCTCCAGCGCCTCAGTGATCTCTATGGGACGGCCTTGCCATCGGGGACCGGAGGGCGTAGCCGCCGCCGGGGACCCCAGGAGGTCCGCCCCCTCGGGGGCCCAGCCGTGGTCGGCGCGGAGCGTGCCGTCGATGCCGGCGGACACTCCCTGGCTGATCTGCAGCCGCGGCCTGCTTCACGTTCGGGGCCGAGTACAGGCGTTCCTTGGAAGGCTGTCTCCACCCTGCCGAAGGGGAAGAGTCAGAAGTTTTCCTTGCTGCTCACCACGTGCTTCGGCACACCTGCGCCTCGATCATGTCGGAAGTCGGAGAGTCCGTCGTGACCCTGGCTCGGTGGCTCGGACACTCCTCGCCTGCGATCACTCTCGGTTACTATGCTCACTTCATGCCGGAGGCCGGCAGCAAGGGACGCGGCACCATCGACGGTCTGCTTGGGGAGCGCCGGGGATCAGCTCGCTAGGCCGAAACTCCCCAGATTCTCCCCAGCGCTGTCGACCCGTGTTCCCGGCCTCTACGCTCCGGAGAAGCCTTCCGTGGATGGCAAGGTTGAAGAGATGGGTGGCCTGGGAAAGTGTTGCAAGAGGTCGTAGCGACCCGCTATGTCACGCCCCTGCGTGAGGGCGGCTCGCTCCCCGGGATCGTCGAGGCCGACGATCTCGGCACGTACGTCATGAAGTTCACCGGCGCCGGACAGGGCCGCAAGACCCTGGTGGCCGAGGTCGTCTGCGGGCAGCTCGCCCGCCGGCTCGGGCTGCGGGTGCCGGAGCTCGTCACCATCCAGCTCGACCCGGTCATCGGACTGTCCGAGCCCGACCAGGAGGTGCAGGAGCTCCTCAAGGCCAGCGGCGGGCTCAACCTCGGCATGGACTTCCTGCCGGGCTCGCTCGGCTTTGACCCGCTCGCCTACGCGGTCGACCCCGAGGAGGCCGGACGGGTCGTCTGGTTCGACGCGGTCGTCAACAACGTCGACCGGTCCTGGCGCAACCCGAACATGCTGGTCTGGCACGGCGACCTGTGGCTCATCGACCACGGCGCCACCATGATCTGGCACCACAACTGGCCCGGCGCCGCCGCCTCCGCCGCCAAGCCGTACGACGCCTCCGACCACGCCCTCGCCCCCTTCTCGCCCGACGTCGCCGCCGCGGCCGCCGAGCTCGCGCCGCTCGTCACCCGCGAGCTGCTCACCGAGGTCGCCGCCGACGTGCCCGACGCGTGGCTGGTCGACGAGCCCGGCTTCACGAGCGCCGACGAGCTGCGGGCCGCGTACGTCGAGGCCCTGCTGCCGCGCGCCGCGACCATCCACGAGCGGATCACCCTCGGACCGCGCACCGAGCGCCGGCCCCAGCAGCCCCCGGGCTGGCTCGCCGAACGCCTCGCCCCGCGGCCGCAGGCCACCGAGCACGCCATGGAGAAGGACAGCACCCCGTGACCGACCGCGATGTCTTCGAGTACGCGCTGCTGCGCGTGGTGCCCCGCGTCGAACGCGGCGAGTGCTTCAACGCCGGCGTGGTCGTCTACTGCCGCGCCCGCTCCTTCGTGGCCGCCCGCACCCATCTCGACGAGGCCAAACTGGCCGCGCTCGACCCGGCGGCCGACGTCACCGGCGTACGGGCCGCGCTGCACGCCGTCGAGGGCGTCTGCGCGGGCGGCGAGGCCGCCGGGCAGGCCGCCCGCGACGACGCCGGCCGGCGCTTCCGCTGGCTGATCGCGCCCCGCTCGACGGTGGTCCAGCCGGGTCCCGTGCACACCGGCCTGACCGCCGATCCCGAGGCCGAGGTGGAACGCCTGCTCGACCTGCTCGTGCGCTGAACGGCGCCGGGCGGCGCGCGGAGTGATCGGGTGCACCCGGTGGGCCGTTGACACCGGGTGCCAGGGCTTCTAGCGTCTCGTCTACGGTCGATACTAAGCGGTCGCTCACCTGCGGGAGAGCGAGCGGCCGCGGTACCCGCCGTATCCAGGGACGATCCAAGGGCGAGGAGAACAAGCATGTCCACCACCGAGCAGCGCGTAGCCGTCGTCACCGGTGCGGCGCGGGGCATCGGCGCCGCCACCGCGATCCGGCTCGCCGCCGAGGGCCGGGCCGTCGCCGTACTCGACCTCGACGAGGCGGCCTGCAAGGACACCGTCGAGAAGATCACCGCCGCGGGCGGCACCGCGCTCGCCGTCGGCTGTGACGTCTCCGACAGCGCCCAGGTGGAGGCCGCGATCGCGCGTGTCGTCGCCGAGCTCGGCGCGCCGACGATCCTCGTGAACAACGCGGGCGTGCTCCGCGACAACCTGCTCTTCAAGATGTCCGAAGCGGACTGGGACACCGTCATGAACGTCCACCTCAAGGGCGCGTTCCTGATGGCCAAGGCCTGCCAGAAGCACATGGTCGACGCCGGCTTCGGCCGGATCGTCTCGCTCTCCTCCTCCTCGGCGCTCGGCAACCGCGGCCAGGCCAACTACTCCGCGGTCAAGGCCGGTCTCCAGGGCTTCACCAAGACCCTCGCCAAGGAGCTCGGCAAGTTCGGCATCACCGCCAACGCCGTCGCCCCCGGCTTCATCGTCACCGAGATGACCGCGCAGACCGCCGAGCGGGTCGGCATGGGCTTCGAGGAGTTCCAGGCCGCCGCCGCGTCCATGATCCCGGTCCAGCGCGTCGGCCGGCCCGAGGACATCGCCAACGCCATCGCCTTCTTCACGGGCGACGACGCCGGCTTCGTCTCCGGCCAGGTCCTGTACGTGGCCGGCGGCCCGCTCAACTGACGCCACGGCGCGGGAGGAGAACGCACATGAGCGCGAACGCACTGCCCGAGCCCTCGGGCAAGGTCGCCCTCGTCACCGGCGGCAGCCGGGGCATCGGCTACGGCGTCGCCGAGGCGCTGGTCGCCCGCGGCGACCGGGTCTGCATCACCGGACGCGGCGAGGAGGCCCTGAAGGAGGCCGTGGAACGGCTCGGCGCCGACCGGGTCATCGCGGTGCCGGGCAAGGCGCACGACGAGGCCCACCAGGCCGCCGCCGTCGCCGCCACCATGGAGGCCTTCGGCCGGGTCGACTTCCTGATCAACAACGCCGGCACCAATCCGGTCTTCGGGCCGATCGCCGAACTCGACCTGGCGGTCGCCCGGAAGGTCTTCGAGACCAATGTGGTCTCGGCGCTCGGCTTCGCCCAGCACACGTACCGGGCGTGGCAGAAGGAACACGGAGGGGCGATCGTGAACATCGCCTCGGTCGCCGGAATCGCCGCCTCGCCGTTCGTCGGCGCGTACGGAATGAGCAAGGCGGCCATGATCAATCTCACCCTCCAGCTGGCGCACGAATTCGCACCCGCGGTCCGGGTCAACGCCATCGCCCCGGCCGTCGTGCGAACGAAATTCGCCGCGGCCCTCTACGAGGGCCGGGAGGCCGAGGCGGCCGCCTCCTACCCCCTCGGCCGGCTCGGAGAGCCGCAGGACATCGGGGGTGCCGCCGCCTTCCTGACCTCCGCCCAGTCGGACTGGATCACCGGCCAGACACTGGTCGTCGACGGCGGCATTTTCCTGAACGCCGGTGTCGGGTGACCGATATCCGGACACTTTCCTGAATTCCTGACCGGTTTGGCCCCGGTTGTTCAGAGAATGCCTCAAGTGCCCCGCCCGGGCCGATCATTGACCTGGCGGGGCGCTGCGGTATCGTCGGCCGACCCCAGGCTGAACGAGGAGCGTGCACGTGTTCAACCGGACCAGTCTGCAGGCCGCTGCAGCCCTTGCGTCCATATCCCTCCTGTCCGGATGCGGTGTGTTTTCGGACGGTGAATCCGCAACGGAACAGAGAATCGTCGTGGGGACGACGAGCTCGCCCTCGACGCTCGATCCGGCCGCCGCCTGGGACAATTCCTGGGAGCTTTTCCGGAATGTCTTCCAGACTCTCGTGAGCTTCCCGACCGGCCGGACGACGCCCGAGTCGGACGCCGCGGACTGCAGGTTCAAGGAGGGCTCCTCCAGCCGGGTCTTCGAGTGCCGGGTCCACGAGGGGCTGACCTTCTCCAACGGTCACAAGCTGGACGCCGAGGCCGTGAAGTACTCGATCGAGCGGATCCGCACGATCAACCACAAGGGCGGCCCCAACGGCATGCTGGGCTCCCTCGACAAGATCGAGGTCGTCGCGCCCGACACGGTCGTCTTCCGGCTGAACAAGCCGGACGCCACCTTCCCCTTCGTCCTCGCCACCCCGGCCATGTCGATCGTCGACCCGGCCGAGTACCCGGCGGACCGGCTCCGCACCGACGGCAAGCTCGTCGGTTCCGGCCCGTACGTCCTGGACGAGTACAAGGAGAAGGAGAAGGCCGAGCTCAGCCGCAACCCGAGCTACAAGGGCTTCGCCGACCGCAAGAACGGCGGCGTGACCATCAAGTACTTCGCCGAGTCCGAGGCGATGGTCACCGCCCTGAAGGAGAAGGAGATCGACGCCACCTACCGCGGTCTGACCGCCGCCGAGGTCGTCGACCTCCAGGCCGACAAGCCGGAGAACAAGGGCCTCCAGCTGGTCGAGTCCACCGGCGCCGACATCCGCTACCTGGTCTTCAACACCAAGGACGCCTCGGTCGCCAAGCTGCCCGTCCGCAAGGCCATCGCCCAGCTCGTCAACCGCGAGGAACTGGTCAACAAGGTCTACCAGGGCACCGCCGAGCCGCTGTACTCGATGGTCCCCAAGGGCATCGCGGGCCACACCACCAGCTTCTACGACCGCTTCGGCGAGCCCGACCCCGCCAAGGCCAAGTCCATCCTGCGCGCCGCCGGCATCACCGAGCCGGTCGAGCTGGACTTCTGGTACACCACCGACCGCTACGGCTCCTCGACCGCGCCCGAGTTCGCCGAGCTCAAGCGCCAGCTGGAGGGGTCCGGCCTCTTCGAGGTCACCCTGCACGGCAAGCCCTGGAAGGAGTTCCAGGCCGGCTACCAGAAGGGCGAGTACCCCGTCTTCGGCCGAGGCTGGTTCCCCGACTTCCCGGACCCGGACAACTTCATCGCCCCGTTCGTGGGCGAGGAGAACGTCCTCGGCACCCCGTACGTCAGCCCCGAGATCACCGGCGAGCTCCTCCCGAAGTCCCGGCGCGAGAGCGACCGCGCGGCCGTCACGGACGAGTTCAAGCAGGCCCAGGAGATCATGGTGCGCGACGTCCGGCTGCTGCCCCTGTGGCAGGGCAAGCTGTACATCGCCGCGAGCGAGGACATCGCGGGCGGCGAGCGGGCGCTCGACCCGCAGACCGTCATGCAGATGTGGGAGCTCAGCCGCCGCACCAGCTGGTAGCCGACGGCCCGGGTCCCCGGGGGACCCGGGCGGACGGCGTTGTCAGTGCTCCCCGGTAGGTTCTCGTATGGAGTACAACGAAGCCCACCGGAGGTTGTTGACGTGACCGACACCGACATGCTGCCCGAGTCCTGGCGCGGCGTCCTCGGCGAGGAGCTGGAGAAGCCCTACTTCAAGCAGCTCACCGAGTTCGTCGAGGAGGAGCGGGCCAAGGGGCCGGTCTACCCGCCGCGCGAGGAGGTCTTCGCCGCCCTCGCCGCCACCCCGTTCGACCAGGTGAAGGTCCTGGTCCTCGGCCAGGACCCGTACCACGGCGAGGGCCAGGGCCACGGTCTGTGCTTCTCCGTCCGCCCGGGCGTGAAGACCCCGCCCTCGCTGCGGAACATCTACAAGGAGATGCAGGCCGAGCTCGGCCACCCGATCCCCGACAACGGCTATCTGATGCCGTGGGCCGAGCAGGGCGTCCTGCTGCTCAACGCGGTGCTCACCGTCCGGGCCGGCGAGGCCAACTCGCACAAGGGCAAGGGCTGGGAGAAGTTCACCGACGCGGTGATCTCTGCCGTCGCCGCCCGCCCCGACCCGGCCGTCTTCGTGCTGTGGGGCAACTACGCCCAGAAGAAGCTCCCGCTCATCGACGAGAGCCGCCACGCCGTGGTGAAGGGCGCCCACCCCTCGCCGCTGTCGGCGAAGAAGTTCTTCGGCTCCCAGCCCTTCACCCAGATCAACCAGGCCGTCGCCGCCCAGGGCCACGAGCCGATCGACTGGCGCATCCCCGACCTCGGCTGAACACGCCGGGTGTCGTGACGATCAGGCCGGGTCCGGCGCGGCGGAGCCGCACCCGGCGCCGGATCCGGCAGTCTCGGAGCGAGGGGGCCGACGAGAACGCGAGGAGGCCGAGTGACCGGGCAGCAGGTGGCGGACGATCCCGTCATGACCAGGATCGGGCAGGCGATGATGCTGCTCCACGGCGGCGACCGCGAAGAGGCCCGCAACCGCTTCGGCGATATCTGGGACCAGCTCGGACCGGACGGCGACCCGCTGCACCGCTGCACCCTCGCCCACTACATGGCCGACGCCCAGGACGACCCCGACGCCGAGCTCGCCTGGGACCTGCGGGCCTTGTCAGCGGCCGAGGGCCTGGACGAGGACCGGCCGGCCCGCCACGACTCGGCGGTGGCCCTGCGCGCCCTGTACCCCTCGCTCCACCTCAACCTCGCCGCCGACTACGTGAAACTGGCCCGCCCCGACGCGGCCCGCGTCCATCTGGACCGGGCCCGCGCCGCCGCCGAGGCCCTGGACCACGACGGCTACGGGAACGGGGTGCGGGCCGCGATCGAGCGCCTGGAGCTGCGGTTGCGGCGCCTTCCGGGCGGGTTCTAGGGGTGTCCCGCCGATCGGGCCGGATCAGGGAGCGGCGTCCGTCCTAGCGGCCGTACGTGCCCCGGCAGATCTTCGCCTGCTCGCTGCGGGGGCTCCAGCCGCCGTACCGCTCGCCCAGCTCGCAGACGTCCGCCCGGCCGCGGGGCACCTTCGCGAGCCCGGGAATCTCGACCTCCGGATGCCGGTGCCGCTGCTTCGGTACGGAGGTGGGGCGCGGCTTCTCGGTGCGGCGCGGGCGCGCGGGTTCGGCCCCTTCGCCCTCGTCCGTCCGGTGCCGCTCGACGGCAGACCGCGGCTCGGGCGCCGGCGGATCGGGCATCGCGGCCTCCAGGGCCTCGCGGGCGGGGCCCTGCACGATCTGGGGCGCGACGTCCTGGCCGGGGGTCTCGGCCGAGAGACGGGGGGCGGGTGCGGGGGCCGCGGGCGGCGGCTCGACCGCGACGCAGCCCGACAGGGCGGCCATGGCCGCCCCGGCGAACAGCGTCACTCGTGTTCTGGTTCCATGCACTCGCGCAACTCTGCGGGGCGAGCAGCTTTTTCACACCCCTACTCGCCGGGAATGCCCCGCATGAGTGATCACCCCGCCGCGGGCTGACCCCCGCGCCCGTGGCGTCGAGGTCCCCGGTGCGGCTCAGTCGCCGGTGGCGCCGTCGATGCGCTCCCGGAGGAGGTCGGCGTGGCCGTTGTGCCGGGCGTACTCCTCGATCATGTGCAGGTAGATCCAGCGGAGGTTGTACGTCTTCCCCGAGCGGTGCTTCCCGGTGCCGACGTCGTCGAGCGCGCGCCCGGCGGCGTGGGCGCGGGCCTGGGCGATCTCGCCCTGCCAGGTGGCGTACGCCTCCTCCCAGGTGTCCTCCTCGGTGGCATGGATGTCCCGGTCCATGTCCTCCTCGGTGCAGTAGATCCAGCCGGCGTCCTCGCCCGCGAGGGTCCGCCGGAACCAGCCGCGCTCGACCTCGGCCATGTGCCGGACCAGGCCCATCAGGTTGAGGTCGGACGGCGGGGCGGAGGCGGTGCGCAGCTGGGCGTCGTCGAGGCCCTCGCACTTCATGGCGAGGGTGGCCCGGTGGAAGTCGAGCCACTCCTCCAGGGCCGCGCGCTCGCCGGTGAGGGTGTCCGGGTCGACGCGGGGGGTGGATGCGATGCGTTCGGCAGTCATGCCCGCATCGTCGCCGATGATCGCCCCGCGGGGCCAGTGGATTGACGGTGGTTCAGCCGCGCTCGCCCCCCGGCGACCTGCCCGGCGAGCCGCCCAGCATCCCACGCAGCAGCTCGTCGAAGCCGGTGCGCAGTTCCGCGCGGCTCGGCACCGCCGCGTGGAAGGAGCCGGCGGCGCAGGAGAACATCAGCCCCTCGGACCAGGCGATGAGGGAGAGCGCGTGGCGCTCGGGCGAGGGTGACCCGGCGGCGGCCATCATCGCGATCAGCGGGCCGTGGAAGACGGCTCCGGCGGAGTCGAAGAACGAGCGCAGCTCGGGACGGCGGGTGGCCTCCAGGGCCAGTTCGTAGCGGGAGACCAGCAGGGCCCGGTGGTCCGTCAGATAGCGGTGCAGGGCCAGCGCGAGCGCGTCCACCAGGGCGTCGGGGCCCGCGTCTGCGGCGGGCAGCTCGTGCGGGGCCAGGACGTCCGCCTCGCGCTGGACCTGGCGCCGGACGGCGGCCTCCAGGAGGGCCTGCCGGGTGCGGGCGTGGTTGGAGGTGGAGCCCTGGGGGAGTCCGGCCCGCTCGTCCACGGCGCGGTGGGTGAGCCCGCGCATCCCGCGCTCCACGAGCAGGTCGAGGGCCGCGTCCCCGATGAGCTCGGCGCGGGTGGGCGGGGCGTCGGAAGCGGGTGCTGCGGTCATGAGAGCAATCTATCGACCCCGGCGCCCCGAGACTGTCCCGTTGACTACAGCTGTAGTACGGTCGCTCCGAGAGGCTCACTACATCCGTAGTCCACTGTCGCCGCCCCAAGGGGGAGTCATGGAACAGCACCGTGCCGTCGTCGTCGGAGCCGGCATCGGCGGCCTCACCGCCGCCGTCGCCCTGCGACAGCGCGGCTGGGACGTCACCGTCCTCGAACGCGCCCCCGGCCTCGCCCCCGTCGGCGCCGGCATCGCCCTCGCCCCCAACGCCCTGCGCGCACTCGACGTCATCGGCCTCGGCGACCCGGTCCGGGACCTCGCCGCCTGGCAGGGCGACGGCGGCATGCGCCGCCCCGACGGCCGCTGGCTCTGCCGCACCGACGCCACGGCCGCCGCCGCCCGCTTCGGCGGCCCGCTCGTCCTGCTGCACCGCGCCACCCTCGTCGACCTCCTCACCTCGGCCCTGCCCGCCGCCGCCGTCCGCACCGCGACCCCGGCCCGCCTCGACGACGCCGGCGACGCCCGTCGACCCGCCCGCGTCTCCACCCCCGACGGCGCCATCGAGGCCGAACTCGTCGTCGCCGCCGACGGCCTCCGCTCCACCGTCCGCACCGCCCTCTTCCCCGGCCACCCCGGCCCCCGCTACTCCGGCTTCACCACCTGGCGGACCGTCATCCCCGCCCCCGAGCGGCCCTTCGCCCCGCACGAGACCTGGGGCCCCGCCCGCCTCTGGGGCAGCCAGCCCCTCAAGGACGGCCGCGTCTACGCGTACGCCATGGCCGCGGCGCCCGCCGGGGCCCGCGCCGCCGACGGCGAGAAGGCCGAGCTCACGCGCCTCTTCGGCGACTGGCACCACCCCGTGCCCGCCATCCTGGAGGCCGCCGGCGAGACCGGCGTCCTCCGGCACGACGTCCACCACCTCATCGACCCGCTGCCCGCCTTCCACCGCGGCCGCGTCGCCCTCCTCGGCGACGCCGCCCACGCCATGCAGCCCACCCTCGGCCAGGGCGGCAACCAGGCCGTCGAGGACGCCATCGTCCTCGCCCACCACACCGGCCGCGGCCTGCCCGTGCCGGCCGCGCTCACCGAGTACACCGCCGACCGGCTGCCCCGCACCACCGCCCTGGTCCGCAAGGCCGCCCGCACCGGCCGCCTCGCGCTGCTCTCCGCCCGCCCCGCCGTCGCCCTGCGCGACACCGCCGTGACCACCCTCTCCCGCCTCGGCCCCGGACTGATCCTGCGCGGCTTCGACGGCATCGCCGACTGGCGCCCCCCGGTCGGCGCCGCAGCGCCCCGCGTAAGCTGACCGGCGCGAACGGCCCCACCGCGGGGGCCGGGGAACGACGGCAAGGGAGACCGAAGTGAAGGTCGGCTGCATCGGACTCGGCGACATCGCCCGGAAGGCGTACCTCCCCGTCCTGTCCACCCTTCCCGGGATCGAACTCCACCTCCAGACCCGCACCCCCGCCACCCTCGACCTGGTCGGCGACAGCCTCCACGTGCCCGCCGCGCGGCGCCACCGCGACCTCGACTCGCTGCTCTCCGCCGGACTCGACGCCGCCTTCGTGCACGCCCCGACCCCCGTGCACCCCGAGATCACCACCCGCCTCCTCCAGGCCGGGGTCCCCACGTACGTCGACAAGCCGCTCGCCTACGAGTACGCCGAGTCCGAGCGGCTCGTCGAACTCGCCGAGAAGCACGCGGTCAGCCTCGCCGTCGGCTTCAACCGCCGGCTCGCCCCCGGCTACGCCCAGTGCCTCGACCACCCGCGCGACCTGATCCTCATGCAGAAGAACCGCATCGGCCTGCCCGAGGACCCGCGCACCTTCGTCCTCGACGACTTCATCCACGTCGTCGACACCCTGCGCTTCCTGCTCCCCGGGGAGGTCGAGCACACCGACGTACGCGCCAGGGTCCGCGACGGGCTCCTGCACCACGTCGTGCTCCAGCTGTCCGGCGACGGCTTCACCGCCCTCGGCATCATGAACCGGCTGAACGGCTCCACCGAGGAGATCCTGGAGGTCTCCGGCCAGGACACCAAGCGGCAGGTCCTCAACCTCGCCGAGATCGTCGACCACAAGGGCCAGCCCACCGTGCGCCGCCGCGGCGACTGGGTGCCGGTGGCCCGCCAGCGCGGCATCGAGCAGGCCGTCATCGCCTTCCTCGAAGCCGTACGCGAAGGCCGGCCGCTCAGCGCCCGCGACGCCCTCCTGACGCACGAGCTGTGCGAGCACGTGGTGCGCCAGGCACTCGCCCAGGCCACCTGACCCCCGGCTTTCGCCGGTCCTTCGGGTCCCCGCCGTCCTCCCGGCTCCCGCCGGTCCTCCCGGTAGGCCGGCTCCCGCCGGTCCTCCCGGCCCGCCGCACCGCCCGCGCCTCTGCCTCAGCGCCGCCTGAGCCGTCCCACGGCCTCGACCACGCACAGCGCGACGAGGACGGCGACGGCCCCGTGGACCGCCCAGTCGCCGAGACGGACGTACGGGGTCGTCACGCCCCCGCCGAGCGGCAGGTCCAGGACGGCGGCGCCGCTGGTCCCGGTGCCCAGGGTCGTGCCCACGGGCCGCCCGTCCGGGCCGTACGCGGCGCTGATCCCGGTCAGCGTCGCGTGCACCACCGGCCGCCCCGACTCCGCGGCCCGCAGCGCCGCGAGCGAGGCGTGCTGGGCCGGAGCCCAGCTGTCCTGGAAGGTGGAGGTGGCCGACTGGGCCACCACCACGTCGGCACCGTCCAGGGCCAGCCGCCGGGTCATGTCGGGGAAGGCCGACTCGAAGCAGACCAGCGGCCCGACCCGCAGCCCCGCGCCCTCGCTCCCGTCCGGCGGCGGCAGCGTCATCACGACCGGCGCGGTGCCCCGCTGCCGGTCCTCGCCGGCCGCCTTGCCGACCGAGGTGACCCAGCCGAGCACGGCCCGCGCGGGGATGTACTCGCCGAACGGCACGAGGCGCATCTTGTCGTAGCGGTCCCCGGTCGGCCCGTCCCGGTCGACGAGCACGGCGCTCTTGAAGATGCCGGGGCGGTCCGAGCGGCGCGCGTCCACGTTCACCAGGACCGGCGCGTCCACCGAGCGCGAGAGCGCCGCGAGCCGGGCGGCCAGGTCGGGCCGCGCGTCCAGATCGGCGCCCACGCTGCTCTCGCCCCAGACCACCAGGTCGAGCCGCTGCCCGGCGAGCGTCCTGGTCAGCTCCTCGCCCCGCGCGAACCGCCGTTCGGCGCCGCCCGGCGGGTCGAGGACACCGGGCTGGACAACCGCCACCCGTACGGTGCCGGTGGGACGCGGCGGTGCGGTGCCCCACCAGGCGAGCCCCAGTACGAGGGCGCAGCCGACCAGCCCCACCAGCGCGGTCCTGCGCACCGGCGCCACGGCCACGAGCAGGGCGACGGCCGTGTTCACCGCCACCACCAGCAGGCTCACCAGCCAGATCCCGCCGACCGAGGCGAGTCGCAGCGCGGGCGGCACCTGCCACTGGCTCGCCCCGAGCAGCCCCCAGGGGCCGCCGAGGCCCTCCCAGGAACGGACCAGTTCGATCAGCAGCCAGCCGGAGGGCACCACGAGCAGCGCGGCGGCGGCCCGGCGCGGGGACGGCGAGCCGCCGAGCAGGCCGCGCACGAGCCGGCCCCACGGCAGCCAGAGCAGTCCGAGCAGGGCGGCGAGCAGGAGCATGAAGACGTGGAGGCTCGGCAGCAGCCAGTGGTGCACGGCCAGCATGAAGCCGACGCCCCCGCACCAGCCGTCCAGACCGGCCCGGCGCGCGCTCGGCGCCGTACGGATCAGGAGCAGCCAGGGGACGAGGGCCAGGTACGCCCACCACCACAGGCCGGGGGCGGGGAAGGCGAGGGCGGGCAGGGCGCCCAGGGCGACGGCGAGCGCGGACCGGCCGATGCCCGGCAGCCGGGTCCGGGCCCGGGTCCGGGTCCGTACGGTGTCGGCGGCGACGTAGTTCTGCCCGGTGCCGGTGCCGGCGTCATGGCCCGCGCCGGGAGCCGCGCCGGTGCCACCGTCGTGGCCCGCGCCCGGACCAGTGCCCGCGCCCGGACCAGTCCCCGCGCCGGGGCCGGGGCCCGGGCCCGTGCCCGCGCCGGGGCCCGCGCCCGCGCCGGTGTGGGGGCCCGTCGTGGCGTCGGCGGTGGTGCCAGGTCCCGGTCCGGCCGCGGCCCTGCCGGCCGGGGTCGAGCGCCGGGCGAACGGAGTCCGCATACCCTGCCTCCAGGTGTCGCCTCCAGTGTGCGCGCGACCGGCCCCGCGGGGCGGCTCGACAGGCCCTCGGGCGCGCCGCTCTCGGCCGGTCCTCTTCCCCCTTCCCGGCCTGCGGGCTCTCAGCCCCGGCGCCACCTCTCCTCGACCACCACCGAGGACAGCAGCCAGCCGCCGTCCGCGCGGCGCAGCGTGAAGGCGTAGCGCCCGCCGCACACGAAGTCCTCGCCCGACGCGAACCGCATGGGGTTCACGTAGTCGGCGCGCGCGGTCGCCTCGTCGCCGGGAGAGCCCCCGAGGTCCTGGACGCGTACGCGCCGGTTGACGATGAGGTGCTGTCGTACGGGAAAGAGCCGCATCGTCCCGGCGAGCCAGTCGGCGACCTCGGAGGCGGGTCCCTCGACGCCGCCCGCACCGCGGTAGTCGGCGCGCCCGTCCGGGGTGAACAGCGCCCGGTACGCGGTCCAGTCGGAGTCGTCCACGGCCATGGCGTAACCGGTGATCACGTCGTCGACGGCGAGCCGGTCCATCACGTTCGCGAGGTCCACGCGCTGTGTCATCGGTTCAGTGTCGGGCAGTGGGGGAGCGGCGCCAAGGGGTGTGCGCGGCCCCGCTGTCCGGGGCGGCGCGGACGGGGGGTGTCAGCCCGCCGACTCGCCCGCGTGGGGGCTGAGGACGTCCGTGCCGACCAGGACGAACAGGACGATGCCCAGGATGATGCGGTAGATCACGAACGGCATGAAGGACTTGGTGGTGATGAACTTCATGAACCAGGCGATCACCGCGTAACCGACGGCGAAGGCGATGACGGTCGCGAAGATCGTCGGCCCCCAGGAGACGTGGCCGCCCTCGCCCGCGTCCTTCAGCTCGAACACGCCGGAGGCGAGTACGGCCGGGATGGCGAGCAGGAAGGAGTAACGGGCCGCGGCCTCACGGGTGTACCCCATGAGCAGACCGCCGGAGATGGTGGCGCCGGAGCGGGAGACGCCCGGGATCAGGGCCATCGCCTGGCAGACGCCGAAGATGAGGCCGTCGCGCACGCCGAGCTCCTTGAGCGTCTTGCGCTCGCGGATGGCGCGGTGCCGGCCGCCGATCTCGTCCCGGGCGGCGAGCCGGTCGGCGATGCCGAGCACGATGCCCATGACGATCAGCGTGGTGGCGATCAGCCGCAGATCGCGGAACGGGCCCTCGATCTGGTCCTTGAGCGTGACGCCGAGGACGCCGATCGGGATCGAGCCGACGATGACCAGCCAGCCCATCTGAGCGTCGTGGTCCGCGCGCATCGCCTTGTCGAAGAGCGAGCGGAACCACGCGGACACGATCCGCGCGATGTCCTTGCGGAAGTAGATGAGGACGGCCGTCTCGGTGCCGATCTGGGTGATGGCCGTGAACGCGGCCCCCGGGTCGTGCCAGCCGGCGAAGGCGGCGGTGAGCCGCAGATGCGCGCTGGAGGAGATGGGAAGGAACTCCGTCAGCCCCTGGACGAGTCCGAGGATGAATGATTCGAACCAACTCATGGGGCCAGGGCCGTCCCGTATGTACGTGTGCGGTCAGAAGGTCGGTGCGCAGCGTACCGTCCCGAAGTGACAGGACCGTGCCCAGGGCTCGGGCGCGGGCCCCGGCCCGGCGGTTCAGTTCTCCACGGGTCCCGCCGTCGTCCAGCCGGGCGCCCGTACATGGGTCGTCAGGCTCGCCCGGTCCGCCTCCTCGCCGCAGTGCGCGCAGACCACGCGCGGGCTGAGCACCGCGCCGCAGCTGTGCTCCAGGACCACCGGGCGGTCCTCGGGGCGGAGATGGCGGTCGCCCCAGGCCATCAGGGTCATGAGCACGGGCCCGAGCTCCCGGCCGGCCGGCGTGGCCCGGTACTCGTACCGCGGGGGCCGCTCGCTGTACGCCGCCTTCTCCAGGATCCCGGCCTCGACCAGGCGCTTGAGGCGCGTGGTGAGGATGTCGCGCGGCGCGCCCGTGTTGCGGGCGATGCGGTCGAAGCGGTGGACGCCGAGGAAGACCTCGCGCAGGACGAGGAGGGAGTACTTCTCGCCGACGAGCGCGAGCGTGTCGGCGATGGAGCAGGGGCGGGGGGCGGCCTTCATGGGCCAAGCCTAAGGCAGCCGACAGAGAGGGTTTGAGAATCCAACTCTCTGGGCTATGTTACCGGCGAGTGCGCATCCAGTTTTCCAACCCACCAAGCCCGTCGTCCCTCGACCACTCGGGAGCCGTGTCATGCGTGACGCCGTCATCGTCGAAGCCGTCCGTACGCCGATCGGGAAGGGCAAGCCAGGCGGAGCCCTCTCCGACGTCCATCCCGTCGCGCTGCTCTCGCACACCCTGCGCGCCCTGATCGACCGCACCGGCATCGACCCCGCTCTCGTCGACGACGTCATCGGCGGCACCGTCGACCAGGTCGGCGAACAGGCCATGAACACCACCCGCTACGCCTGGCTCGGCGCGGGCCTGCCCGAGACCGTGCCCGCCACCACCGTCGACCGTCAGTGCGGCTCCTCCCAGCAGGCCGTGCACTTCGCCGCGCAGGGGGTGGCGTCCGGCGCGTACGACATCGCCGTCGCCTGCGGCGTCGAGTCCATGAGCCGGGTCCCGATGTGGTCCAACGTGCCGCCCGGCGCCGACCCCTTCGGCCCCGGTGTCGCCGAGCGTTACCCGGAGGGCCTGGTGCCGCAGGGCATCAGCGCCGAACTCATCGCCGCCAAGTGGTCCATCGGCCGGGCGGCCATGGACGAGTTCGCCGCCGACTCGCACGCCAAGGCCGCGCGGAGCTGGGAGGCCGGACTCTTCGACGACCAGGTCGTCCCCTACGGGACCGTCCGCCGCGACGAGTCGGTGCGCCCCTCCACCACCCCCGAGGTCCTCGCCGGCCTCAGGCCCGCCTTCCAGGACCCCGGCTTCGCCGAACGCTTCCCGCAGATCGACTGGTCGGTCACCGCCGGCAACAGCAGCCCGATCAACGACGGCGCCTCCGCCGTCCTCGTCATGGCCGCCGACACCGCCCGCGCCCTCGGCCTGCGCCCGCTCGCCCGCCTCCACTCCTTCGCCGTCACCGGCTCCGACCCGCTCCTCATGCTCACCGGCGTCATCCCCGCCACGGAGAAGGTGCTGCGCCGCGCGGGCCTCGCCCTCGACGACATCGACCTCTTCGAGATCAACGAGGCCTTCGCGAGCGTCGTCCTCGCCTGGCAGCAGGAGACCGGCGCCGACCCCGCCAAGGTCAACGTCCACGGCGGCGCGATCGCCCTCGGCCACCCGCTGGGCGCGAGCGGCACCCGCCTGACGACGACCCTGGTGCACGCGCTGCGCGCCCGGGGCGGGCGCTACGGCCTGCAGGCGATGTGCGAGGCCGGCGGGCTCGCCAACGCGATGATCGTCGAAGCGATGTGAGAACGGGGGCCGGGGGCGGCGTTCGGGCGGCGGGGGGCTCAGGTGTCGCGCGCCCCGGTCCCCGGCCGGGGACCGGTCGGCCCCGGGAGGCTCAGGTCTCTCGGGTGGCCGCGCCCGCTGCCGCCGCTTCCCGTACCGCCTCGGGCGGCCTCGCGGCCGAGGCGCCGGCCGCCACCTCCCTCAACCGGTGCCGCTTGCGCCAGCCCACCACCGCGGCCACCGACGCCGACAGCACGATGAACCCCGTGGAGACCAGGAAGGCGGGGGAGGTGGGCGAGGTGGCCTGGCTGCCGGCGACCACGTAGGCCAGGGTGTTCGGTACGGAGCCGAGGCCGGTCGCCAGGAGGAAGGGCAGGTACCGCATCCGGGAGACGGCGGCCGCGTAGTTGGCCACCGCGAACGGCATCCCGGGGAACAGCCGGATCGCCAGCATCGAGCGGAAGCCGTGCCGGCTCAGCTGACCGTCCGCCGCCCGCAGCCACCGCCCCCGGACGTACGGCCGCAGCGCCTCCTGCCCGAGCGTCCGGCCGAGCGCGAACGAGAGTCCCGCGCCGAGCACCGTCCCGCCCAGGGCCGCCGCGAAGCCCGCCTGGGTGCCGAACAGCGCGCCCGCCGCCAGGTTGAGGATCGGTCGCGGGACGAGTGCCGCCGTGCAGACCCCGTACGCGAGACCGAACACCAGCACCGCGCCCGCACCGCTCACCTGCGGCGGCCAGCCCGCCGACAGCAGCCGCTGCGGTTCGAAGAGCAGCACCGACACGCCCGCGGCGAGCAGGATCACGGCGAGGTACGCCAGTCGGGCCTTGGGCGAGAGGAGCATCCGGGGAGAGTAGCCGACACCCGTGTGTGATCGCCGTAATGTGCGCCATGGCCCCGCGCCTGCCATGCCCCCGTGTCCGCCGTGGCCCCGTGTCCGCCGTGCCCCCGTGTCCGCCATGGCCCGGGCCCATGGCTGGGCGTCCGCCGTGCCCCCGCGCCCGCCACGGCCCGGGCCATGGCTGGGCGTCCCCCATGGCCCCGCGCCCGACGTGGCTCCGCGCCCGCCATGGGCCCGCGTCACAGCGCCCGCGCGCACCGTGCCCGCGCTTACAGTGGCCGCGTGAGTGACAGCGAGCCGGCGACCGCCGCGGCGAACCCCGCCGCCACCTCGGGTGCCGCGGACACCGTCCGGCACGCCCCGGCGCTCGTCCCGCCGAGCGACCTCGCCGACACCGTCCTCGCCCGGCTCACCGCGCTCTACCCCGCCGCCGGGAACCCCTTCCGGGCCCAGGAGATGGTCGCGTACATGAAGGGCGCGGCCCCCTTCCTCGGGATCCGCACCCCCGAGCGCCGCGCCCTGTCCCGTACCGTCCTCCAAGGACTCCCCGCCCCCGACGAGGCCGACTGCACCGCCGTCGCCCTGCGCTGCTTCGCCCTGCCGGAGCGCGAATACCACTACTTCGCCGTCGACTACCTCCGCCGCCACGTGAAGCGCTGCTCCTCGGCCTTCCTGCCGGTGGCGCGCGACCTCGTCACCACCGTCTCCTGGTGGGACACGGTCGACCACCTCGCCGCCCACGTCGTCGGCGGGCTCGTCGCCGCCGACCCCGCGCTCGCCGCCCGCATGGACGAGTGGATCGCCGACGAGGACGTGTGGGTGGCTCGCACCGCCCTGCTCCACCAGCTGCGCTTCAAGGACGCCACCGACGCCGAGCGGCTCTTCTCCTACTGCCTGCTGCGCTCGGGGGACCCGGACTTCTTCCTCCGCAAGGCGATCGGCTGGAGCCTGCGCGAGTACGCGAAGACCGCCCCCGCCGAGGTCCGCGCCTTCGTCGCGCGGAACACCTCCCGGCTCTCCCCGCTCTCGGTGCGCGAGGCCCTCAGGAACCTCTGAGCCCCGGCGCCCTCCCAGCCCGTCGAGCCCGAAGGGCCCCTGGCCGCCCCGTAATTCGATCGACGCGGACGCTCCGGGCGGCCATGATCGGGGCATGTCCCGGTACGCCTTTCCCACAGCGCCGTCCGCAGTCGCGGACGTGCCGAAGGCTGCCGTGCTCGCCGCGCCTGCCGTGCCCGCCGCGCCCGTGACGCTCGGCGGCGACCGAAGCTGACCCTTCCCGGATCGTCCGGCGGACCCCACAGGGGGAGGGTCGGTCCGGCCCCGGGGTCCCCACACACGCTTCGCACACCCGAATCGAGCGAATCAGCCATGCCCAAGCAGGCCTACGCGCGCACCAAGCCGCACCTCAACATCGGCACCATGGGCCACGTCGACCACGGCAAGACCACCCTCACCGCCGCCATCACCAAGGTCCTCAGCGAGCGCACCGACGGCGGCCCCACCACGTACGTGCCCTTCGACCGGATCGACCGGGCCCCCGAGGAGGCGCGGCGCGGCATCACCATCAACGCCGCGCACGTCGAGTACGAGACCGACACCCGCCACTACGCCCATGTCGACCTGCCCGGGCACGCCGACTACATCAAGAACATGGTCACCGGAGCCGCCCAGCTCGACGGGGCGATCCTCGTCGTCTCCGCCCTCGACGGGATCATGCCGCAGACCGCCGAACACGTCCTGCTCGCCCGGCAGGTCGGCGTCGACCACATCGTCGTCGCCCTCAACAAGGCCGACGGCGCCGACGACGAGCTGACCGACCTGGTCGAGCTGGAGGTACGGGAACTGCTCACCGCGCACGGCTACGGCGGCGACGGCGTGCCCGTGGTGCGCGTCTCCGGCCTGCGGGCCCTGGAGGGCGACCCGCGCTGGACCGCGTCCGTGGAGGCGTTGCTGGACGCGGTGGACACGTATGTGCCGGTGCCCGAGCGGTACGTGGACGCCCCGTTCCTGATGCCCGTCGAGAGCGTGCTCACCATCTCCGGCCGCGGCACGGTCGTGACCGGCGCCGTCGAGCGCGGCACGGTCCGGGTCGGCGACCGGGTGGACGTGCTCGGCGCCGGAACCGAGACGGTGGTCACCGGGGTCGAGACGTTCGGCCGTCCCATGGAGTGGGGACAGGCCGGCGACAACGTGGCCCTGCTGCTGCGCGGCGTCCCGCGCGGCGCGGTCCGCCGAGGCGACGTCGTGGCGCGCCCCGGCAGCGTCGTGCCGCGCACCCGGTTCACGGCCCGGGTGTACGTGCTGTCCGCCCGCGAGGGCGGCCGCGCCACCCCGATCGGCACCGGCTACCGGCCGCAGTTCCACCTCCGTACGGCAGACGTCGTCGGCACCGTCGACCTCGGCGCCGCCCCCCTCGCCCGCCCCGGCGACACGGTCACCGTGACCGTCGAGCTGGGCCGCCCGGTCCCCTTGGAGCCGGGACTGGGCTTCGCGATCCGCGAGGGCGGACGGACGGTCGGGGCGGGAACGGTGACCGAGGTGCTGTGAGGAGGGGGCGTCGGGGCGGGGGCGTGGTGGACCGGCCCCCGCCCGCCGCCTGCCCCACCCCCTCCTCCAGACTTGGACCATGAGCGAGATGGTGACGCGTAGGGCACTGGTACTGGGCGCGGGCGGGATGGCCGGCGCGGGATGGGCGATCGGGGTTCTCCAGGGACTCGCCGAGGCGGGCACCGACCTCACGACCGCCGATCTGATCGTCGGCAGTTCCGCCGGCGCGGTCGTCGGCGCGCAGCTCGCCTCCGGGAAGTTCTCCCTCGACACGCTCTACGAGAGCCAGCTCACCGAACCCGACGGCGAACTCCCCGCCCGCCTCGGCATGGGCGCCATCCTGAAGTACACGCTCGCCGTCCTCGGCTCGCGCACCCCCGAGGCGTACGGGCGCAAGCTCGGCCGGCTGGCGGGCGCCGCGCGGACCGTCGCGCCGGAGGCCCGGCGCGAGGTGGTCGCCGGCCGGCTCGGGCCCGCCGTGGAATGGCCCGAGCGGCCGCGGCTGCTGATCACCGCCGTCGACGCCGACAGCGGCGAACTCACCGCCTTCGACGCGGACTCCGGCGTCCCGCTCACCGACGCCGTCACCGCCAGCTGCGCCATCCCCGGCATCTGGCCGGTCGCCGAGGTCGCCGGGCGGCGCTGGATCGACGGCGGGGTCCACTCCACGGCCAACGCCCACCTCGCCGCCGGCTACGAACGCGTCGTCGTCATCGCGCCCAGCGCCACCGGCAACAAGGTGATCCTCTCCCCGGCCCGGCAGGGCGCCGACCTCGCCGCCGCCGGCGCGCGGGTCGAGGTCGTCACGCCGGACGCCGAGTCCCGGCAGGTCTTCGGACAGGGCTCGCTCGACCCCGCCCTCCGGGTCCCGGCCGCCCGCGCCGGACGGGCGCAGGCCGCCGCCCACGCCCGGGCCGTCGCGGAGCTGTGGGCACAATGAGGGCGTGAACGAGCAGATTCCCGTCATCCGTGACGTCGACCGGGGCACCGCCCGGCTCCTGCCCGACGTCGACACCGAGCGGGGCTGGCTGCTCACGGTCGACGGTGCGCCCCAGTCGTACGTCGACCTCGACGACCCGACGCGCCTGGAGTTCGAGTACGCCCAGCGGCTCGCCCACGTCGTCGACCTCGCCGCCGAGGCGGGCGCCCCGCTGGACGTCGTGCACCTCGGCGGCGGGGCGCTCACCCTGCCCCGTTACGTCGCCGCGACCCGGCCCGGCTCCCGGCAGCGGGTCGCCGAGGCCGACCGGGGCCTGATCGCCCTCGTCGCCGAGCACCTGCCGCTCCCGGAGGACTGCGGGATCAGCGTGTACGGCGCGGACGCCCGCGCCTGGCTGGAGACCGCACCGGACGCCTCCGCCGACCTGCTGATCGCCGACGTCTTCGGCGGCTCGCGGGTGCCGGCCCACCTCACCTCGGTCGAGTACGCCCGGCAGGCCCGGCGGGTGCTGCGCCCCGGCGGCGTGTACGCGGCCAACCTGGCGGACGGCGCGCCCTTCGCCTTCCTCGGCTCCCAGCTCGCCACCTTCGCCGCCGTCTTCCCCGAGCTCGCGCTGATCGCCGAACCGTCGGTCCTGCGCGGCCGCCGCTTCGGCAACGCGGTGCTGCTCGCCTCCGACCGCGAGATCGACACCGCGCCGCTCGCCCGCCGCACCGCCGCCGACCCGTTCCCGGCGCGGGTGGAACGAGGCGAGGCCCTGACCCGCCTCACCACAGGCGCCCGCCCGGTCCACGACGCCGACGCCGTCCCGTCCCCCGTCCCTCCGAACGGCGCTTTCGGCATCGGCTGACCCGTCGCCCGGGGCCGGGGCGGCGGAAACCGGATGCGGTCCGACGGCGCGGTGGTGTGTGATCGGTTCATGACGATCGTGCTGGGGACGCCGGGAACCGACGGGCCGCGCGAGGCCGTGGACGTCCTGCGCGAGGCCGTGGACGCACTGCGCGCATGGCAGGACGACGGGGCACCCGTGCAGCTGCATCCGGGAGACCTGGGCTGGTTCTGGCGTCGGGGTGCGCGGGCGACCGCCGCGGCGGTCAGGACCTGGCACCGGGACGGACGGATCCTCGCCGTGGGGCTGCTGGACGGCCCCACGCTGCTGCGGCTCGCGATGGCGCCGGAGGCCCGGCGCGACGAGGAGCCGGCGCGGCGGATCGTGGCGGACGTGACGGACCCGGAGCGCGGCGTGCTGCCCGCAGGCCGGGTGAACATCGAGGCCCCGGCGGGCGCCCTGGTGGACGATCTGCTGTCCGAGGCGGGCTGGGGCCTCGACGAGCCCTGGACGCCGCTGCGCCGCGACCTCACGGAGGCCGTGCCGGACCCGGGCGTACGGATCGAGGTGGTCGGCCCGGAGCGGGCGGCCGCGTACGCCGCCGTCCACCGGGCGGCGTTCGACGGGTCGAGCTTCACGGCCGAGCGGTGGCACGCGATGGCGACCGGACTGCCGTACGCCGAAGCCCGGAGCCTGCTCGCGTACGACGGCCTCGGTGCCGCGGTGGCGTCGGTGACGGTCTGGTCGGCCGGTCCCGGCAGACCCGGCGTGCTCGAACCGATGGGCGTCCACCCGGACCACCGCGGCCGCGGCCACGGCACGGCGGTCACCCTCGCCGCGGCGGCCACGCTCCGGCACCTGGGCGCGTCCAGCGCCCTGGTCTGCACCCCGAGCGCCAACACGGCCGCCGTCGCCACCTACACCTCCGCCGGCTTCCGCCCCTGCCCCGAGGTCCGGGACCGCTGCCGGGTCGCGTAGACGCTTCTCCGCCCGGGCCCAGGCTCACCCGAGCCGGCGATCAGGAGTCCGCGGCCGCCCGCTCCGACGCGCTGCGCAGCACGCAGAACTCGTTTCCCTCGGGATCGGCCAGGACGGCCCAGCCCGTGCCGTCGGGATTGCGGTGGTCGGCGACGAAGGCGGCGCCGAGGCCGAGGAGCCGGTCCACCTCCTCGTCGCGCGAGGTCTCGGGGCGCAGACACAGATGGATCCGGTTCTTGCCGGTCTTGCCCTCGGGCACCTGGTTGAAGTACAGCACCGGGCCCTCCTTCAGGAGGACCTGGGTCTCCCGGTCACCGGGCCGGTTGTCGGGATGCAGCGGACGGCCGGTCACACCGCTCCAGAACCGGGCCAGCTCATAGGCATCCGCACAGTCGATCGCCACGTTCTGCACCACGGAAAACATGCCCCCGAGCCTTCCCGATCTTCCCGTCGAACGCCACCCACGAGCCTTCCCGATCTTCCCGCCGAACGCCGGGCGGGCTCAGGCTTTCACCGCCGCCTGCTCGCCCTCGCCCGCCTGCTCGCCCTCGCCGGCCTGACCGGCTCGGACGCCCGGCGCCCCCGCCACCTGCTTCGTACGGCGCGACAGATTCCGTACGTCCGGCACGAGGAGTACCAGCGCCGTGACGAGCACGATGAGGGCGGCCGAGCCCCACAGCGCGTTGCTCCGGCCGAAGACGCTCTCCGCCGGCCCGGCCAGGGCCGTGGACAGGGGGAGCATGGCGGTCGAGCCGAACCAGTCGTAGGCCGAGACGCGGGACAGCTTCTCCTCGGGGATCTCCTGGTGCAGCGCGGTCATCCAGGAGACGCCGAAGACCTCGATCGCCACGCCGCTGACGAACATCGCGACCGAGAGCCCGACCACGTCGAGCGGCACGGCGAGCGCCGCCGACGGCAGGGCGATGGGGAACACGCACAGGGTCCCCACGAGCAGCATCCGGCGCGGTTTCCACCGGGCCATCAGGAGCGCGCCGCCGAGGGTGCCCACGCCGAACGCGGCCAGCGCCAGGCCCCAGGGCCGTGCGCCGCCCAGTTCGTCGCGGGCGACCAGCGGTCCGTACACCGACTCGGCCGCGCCCACCAGCGCCACCACGATGGAGAACTGCGCGACGATCGACCAGAGCCACGGGCGGCCGACGAACTCGTCCCAGCCCTCCCGCAGATCCGCGAGCAGCCCGCCGCCCGGCGCGCGCCCGGGGATGTGCCGGACGTCGAGGAAGGCCCGCAGCGCTCCCGCGACCGCGAAGGCGGCCGCGTCGATCGCGAGGACCCAGCCGGGTCCGACGGCCGCGATCAGCGCGCCGCCGAGCGCGGCCCCGCCGATGCCGGCGCCGTGCATCGCCATCCGGAAGAGGGCGAAGGCGCGACTGGCCTGCTCGCCGCTGACGCTGGACATCAACATGCCCTCGGCCGCCGGGCTGAAGAACGCCTGCCCCGTGCCGCACAGCGCGGTCAGCAGCATCATCTGCCACAGCCGCGCCTCGCCCGTGAGGACGAGGACGGCGAACACCGCCTGGGAGACGAAGTTGAGGGCGTTGGCGGCGACCATCACCCGGTGCCGCGGCACCCGGTCGGCGATCGCTCCCCCGATGAGCAGGAAGAGGACGAGCGGCAGGGTGCGGGCCATCGCGACCAGGCCGACGTCCCCGCCGTCGCCGCCCGACTGGATGACGGCGAACGCCGCCGCGATCAGGGCGCCGTGGGTGCCCAGGTTGGTGACGATCGCGGCGGCGGTCAGCAGCAGGTAGTTGCGCCCGGCCCAGTCGGGTCTGCGGGTGCGGGGGCGGGTGAGGATCACGACTCCGGGGCTTCGGGGGCGAGCCGCACGGTGGAGACGATCTGCTGGATGGTGGCGTCCGGGAGCTCGTCCTTCACGCCCTTGGCGGCGTACAGCACGAAGGAGGAGAAGTCGCCCTTGGCGTTCTTGAAGGAGAACGCGACGGACTTGCCGTCCGTCTCGCACTTGTGGCGCTTCTTGATGCCGGGGGCGACGGCCGTGGCCATGCTGCCCTGGAGACCGGCCTTCGTGGTGTACGGCACGGCCTTGGAGATCTTGATGGTGCCCTTGGGCATGTGCTGGGCGTAGCCGGCCCACACCCAGTTGCCGGCCTCGTTGTAGGCCGCCTCGGCGGTGTCCTTGGCGCCCTGGCCGCCCTTGGTGCCCGCCGAGCTCAGGCCCCAGGTCTCCTCGGTGCCGTTGTGGTCGGTGTCCACCGCGCACCAGCTGCTCTTGAGGTAGGCGGGCGCGGACATCGAGACGACGGGAGAGCCGTCGCCCTTCTTCTCGTCCTCGAAGCCGGTGGCGGTGCCGGGCTTCGACACCTCCCAGCCCGGCGGTACGTCGAAGAGCGTGCCGTACTTCGGGTTGTAGACGACCTTCCAGCCGGGGATCGTCGGCTGGTGGTCGGCCCCGTCGCGCGGGTTGTCGATCGACGGGGACGCCGGGCCGCCGGCCGGGGCCGAGGAGGCCGACTGCGTCGGCTTGGGGTCATCGGCCCGGTCGTTCTTCTCGTCGTCCTTGCCGAGGACGAGATAGCCGGCGACACCGGCGGCGGCCAGCACGGCCACGGCGGCGACGATCGCCACCACGGTCGTCTGCTTCTTCTTCCCGCCGTCGCCGCCCGGCTGCGCCGGGCCCGGCATCGCGTACTGCGCCACCGTCGGCTGCTGGTACGGGTTCGGCTGTCCGTAGCCGCCCGGCTGAGCCACCGTCGGCTGCTGGTACGGATTGGGCTGTCCGTAGCCGCCGGGCTGCGTACCCGGCTGCTGCGGGTACGGATTCGGCTGGCCGTAACCACCGGGCTGCGCGCCCGGCTGTGCGTACGGGTTCTGACTCTGGTCCTGCGGGTTCTGCTCGCCCCCGGGCGGCTGCTGTCCTGGCCACATGGCCAGTAACGATAGAGGTGCGGCCGGTGGCGGGCTACGGCCGCCCCCGTGCGGGGATGGCGAAGACTGCTACTCGCGGGTAACATCGCGGCTCATGAGCGCAGACCAGATGACCGTCGGCGAGATGCTCGCCGCCACGGTGCCCATGGCCAGGACCCTCAACCTGGAGTTCCTGGAGACCACCGCCGAGCGCGCCGTCGTGCGCCTGCCGGACCAGGCCGACTACCACAACCACGTGGGCGGCCCGCACGCCGGAGCCATGTTCACCCTCGCCGAGTCCGCCAGCGGCGCCATCGTCCTGGCCGCCTTCGGCGACCAGCTGAACCGCGCGGTGCCCCTCGCCGTGAAGGCCGAGATCGGCTACAAGAAGCTCGCGATGGGCGTCGTCACCGCCACCGCCACCCTCGGCCGCCCCGCCGCCGAGGTCGTCGCCGACCTCGACGCCGGTCGGCGCCCCGAGTTCCCCGTCCACATCGCCCTCACCCGCGAGGACGGCGCCGTGACGGGCGAGATGACCGTCGTCTGGACGCTGCGCCCGAACTCCTGAGGCACGCGCGGCGGGGAGGGGCCGGGCTCGGTGCGGTGCGGCGGGGGGCGGGGGTGAGGTCGGCCCGGGCCTGGGGCCGGGGTGGGCTGCGGCCCGCCGACTCGGGGACCGCGGCCGCATTCCTGCCCCCGCGCCGCGGTGACGGGGGCGGGGTCTCGGCCGGCTCCACCACTGGAGCCTGCGCCGAGTCCCTGACCCGCGTGCGGTCACGGAGAGGCTGAGCGGCCCTCGGGCCTCGGCCGACCCGCCGCGTTCCCGGGCCCGCCGCGGTGACCGGGGGCGAGGTCGGCCTCCGTGGCCACGGCCCGACGGCGATGGCCGGTTGCTTGACCGGTTCGACCGGACCACCTCGGCCCCCGTCCCGGCACGGCGGCGACAAAACCGACGCACCGTCACGCATAGTGCGATCAACGCATGATCGCAGGAATCGTGCCGGTTCGAAGGAGCGTCGCCGTGTCCCACGCACCCACCCCGGACCCCCAGGGCGAGCCGACCACCGCCGCCGCTCCACCGCGCCGACGACTCTCCCGGCGGCGGCTGCTGCTCGCGCTCGCCGGCGCGGCGGCGTTCAGCGCCGTGCCCGTCGGGACGGCACGAGCCGGATCCGCAGCCGCCGGAGCCGGTGCGGCGGGCGCGGCCGGCGAGCGGGTCGACGGACTGCTCGCGCGGCTCACCCTCGACGAGAAGACCGCCCTGCTGCACGGCGCCACGGACCCCGAACGGCTCGGCCAGGCCGGATACGTGCCCGGGGTGCCACGCCTCGGCATCCCCGCGCTACGGCTCGCCGACGGGCCCGCCGGAGTCCGCGTCCACAAGAAGGCCACCGCGCTGCCCGCGCCCGTCATGCTCGCCGCCGCCTTCGACCCCGGACTCGCCCGCGCCTACGGGCGCGCGCTCGGCCGCGAGGGCCGCGCCCTCGGCCAGGACGTCCTGCTGTCCCCGATGGTCAACCTCATCCGCACCCCCTACGCCGGGCGGAACTTCGAGACCTTCTCCGAGGACCCCCTGCTCTCCGCCGACCTCGTCGCCGAGCAGATCCGCGGCATCCAGGCCGAGGGCCTGATCGCCACCGTCAAGCACCTGGCCCTCAACAACCAGGAGCGCGACCGCATGACCGTCGACGTACGGGCCGGCGAACAGACCCTCCACGAGACCGAACTGCGCGGCTTCGAGGCCGCCGTCGCCGCCGGCGTGGGCTCCGTCATGGCCGCGTACAACAAGGTGGACGGCACGTACGCCACCGAGAACCGCACGCTGCTCACCGACATCCTGCGGGACCGGTGGGGTTTCGACGGCTGGGTCATGAGCGACTGGGGCGCCGTCCACTCCACCGGGCCCGCCCTCACCGCCGGCTGCGACATGGAGATGCCCGGCGGCGCCCACTACGGCGCCGCCCTGCGCCGCGCCGTCCGCGAGGGGCGGATCGACGAGACCGTCGTCGACACCGCCGTACGCCGCATCCTCTCCGTACGCGAACGCTTCGGCCTCCTCGACGAGCAGGCCGACGCCCGGCCCGAGCGCGACGCCGCCGCCGGGGCCCGCCTCGCGCTCCGCGTGGCCACCGCCGGCGCGACCCTGCTGCGCAACGAGAACGGCACGCTGCCGCTCACCGGCCGGGCCGCCCGTTCCCTCGCCGTCATCGGCCCGACCGGCTCCGTGCCCTTCGTCAGCGGCGGCGGCAGCGCCCATGTCGTCCCCGACGCCGCCACCAGCCCGCTCGACGCCCTGCGCACCCGGGCCGGCGACCGGGCCACCGTGACGTACGCCGTCGGCGAGGACGTCCTCGGCAAGCCCCTGTCCCTCGGCGACGCCGCGGCGCCCACGGATCCCGCCCGTTCCCTCGACGACGTCGGTGTCGCCGCCGGCGAGATCTGGACCTACGAGGGCACCCTCACCACCACCGCCGACGACGACTGGAGCTTCTTCGTCCACTACAGCGGCCGCCGGCCCACCGTCACCCTGGACGGCGCCGACCTCTTCCAGGCCGGCGTCGCCACGTACTTCACCGGCGGTGTCGGCGGGCGCGCCGCCGACGGACTGACCGTGCGCCGCGCCGACCACCGGCTCACCGCCGGCACCCACCGCATCGCCGTCACCGCCCACGGCGGCACCGACGGCCAGCGCTTCCGGCTGCGCGCGGCCAACGGCGCGAGTCGGGCCGCCGACGTCGCCGAGGCCGTCGCCGCGGCCCGCGCCGCCCACAGCACCATCCTGTTCGCCTACGAGGACGCCACCGAGGGCCGCGACCGCACCAGCCTCGCCCTGCCCGGCCGCCAGGAGGCCCTCATCAGGGCCGTCACCGCGGCCAACCCGCGCACGACCGTCGTCCTCAACACCTCGTCGGCCGTCACCATGCCGTGGCTGGCCGACACCGCCGCCGTGCTCCAGATGTACTACCCGGGCCAGGAGGGCGGCCCCGCCACCGCGGCCGTGCTCTTCGGTGACGTCGACCCCGGCGGCCGCCTCACCCAGACCTTCCCGCTCTCCGAGGACGCCCACCCCACCGCCGGCGACCCGCGCCGCTACCCCGGGGTGAACGGCGTCGAGGTGTACGGCGAGGGCATCCACGTCGGCCACCGCTGGTACGACGCCGAGGACGTCACCCCGCTCTTCCCGTTCGGCCACGGACTGTCGTACACGACCTTCGCCTACGAGCGGCTGAGCGCCGTCCCCGTCGACGACGGGCTGCACGTCACCTTCACCGTCGTCAACACCGGACGGCGCACCGGCATCGAGGTGGCGCAGGTGTACGTCGGCCCGTCGCCGGACCTCGCCGCCGTCGGCGTCGACCAGCCGCACCGGCTCCTCGCCGGCTACCGGCGCCTCAGGCTCGCCCCCGGCGAGCGCCGCCGGATCACGATCCCGGTGGCCGCCCGGACCCTCTCCTCCTGGGACGAGGCCCGGCACCGCTGGGTCCCGGGCACCGGCCGCCGCGAGGTGCGCGCCGGGGCGTCCTCCCGTGTGCTGCCGCTGCGGGCCGAGGCCGTCGTCGGCGCACGGTGACCGGGTAGGCTGCCGGGGTTCGGTCGCGATACGGGAGAGGTAAGGCGCGTGCACGTCCAGGAGTGGCTGGAGACGATCCCCGCGGTCGCCGTCTACGCGCTGGTCGGGGTGGTGATCGGCCTGGAGAGCCTGGGCATCCCGCTGCCCGGCGAGATCGTCCTCGTCAGCTCGGCCCTGCTGGCCTCCCAGCACGGCGACATCGACCCGTACGTCCTCGGCGCCTGCGCCACCGCCGGCGCGATCATCGGCGACTCGATCGGCTACGCGATCGGCCGCAAGGGCGGCCGGCCGCTGCTCGCGAAGCTCGGCAAGAGGTTCCCCAAGCACTTCGGCGAGGCCAACATCGCCCTCGCCGAGCGCTCCTTCCAGAAGTGGGGCATGTGGGCGGTCTTCTTCGGCCGCTTCGTCGCCCTGCTGCGGATCTTCGCCGGGCCGCTCGCGGGCGTGCTGCGCATGCCCTACTGGAAGTTCGCCCTCGCCAACGTCTTCGGCGGCATCCTCTGGGCGGGCGGCACCACGGCCGTCATCTACTCGGTGGGCATCGTCGCCGAGGCCTGGCTCAAGCGCTTCTCGTGGCTGGGGCTCGTACTCGCGGTCCTCTTCGGCCTCACCTCGATGCTCGTCCTGAAGAACCGCGCCAGGAAGGCCGCGGCGCACGCCGCCGAGAGCGGGCCGGCCGCCGTCGGCACCGAGGCGACCGCCGGGGTGACCACGGGAGTGACCGCCGGGGCGACCGGTACGGACGAGGGCCTGGCGCCGGTCGGGGCGGCGGCGACCGCGGCGGCGCCGGTGGCCGCCCCGGCGCGGGCCGCCGCGGACTAGGGCAGCCGAGCAGGGCCGCACCATAGGGCCGCCGAAGAGGGCCGCGCCGTAGGGCCGCCGAGGAGGGCCGCTCCGTGGGCCGCCGAAGAGGGGCGCCGAAGAGGGCCGCCCCCGGACGGGGCGGCCGGTGCGGCCGCCCCCGGGGCACCTACCCCCCGAACGCCTCGGCGTGATCCTTGGCCAGGTGCAGGTACATCTCGGCGTTGAGGCGGATGCCCGCCTGCTCCTCCTCGGTCAGCGGGCGCCGCACCTTCGCGGGGACGCCGGCGACCAGGGAGCCGGGCGGCACCTCCATGCCCTGCGGGACCAGGGCCTGCGCGGCGACCAGCGAACCGGTGCCGATCCGGGCACCGTTGAGGATCGTCGCGCCCATGCCGACCAGTACGTCGTCCTCGATCACACAGCCGTGGACGGTCGCGTTGTGGCCGACCGTCACGCGCGCGCCGATCGACACCGGGAAGCCCGGGTCCACGTGGACCGTGCAGTTGTCCTGGACGTTGGCGTCCTCGCCGACCTCGATCGGCCCGCAGTCCGCCCGCAGCACCGCGTGGTACCAGACGCTGGCGCGCGGCCCGAGCGTCACCTCGCCGAGGACCACCGAGGTCGGCGCCGTGAAGGCCGTCGGATCGACCTTCGGTTCCTTGCCGCCCACGGCCCTGATCAAAGCCCCCGACACCTCCGGCACCTCTGCCATTTTCTCGCTCCTGCTCGCTCGGATCGTCACTCGCGCCTCGGGCGGAACACTAGTCCGGTCCCATGACGGACATCACAGCGCACCGCACTGATCAGCCATGACGCCGCCGACTACGGTGTCCGGGTGCCCCGGAACAGAAACACGTTCTCATCGCTGACCGCCTGGCGGCGCCGTGTGGTCGCCCGCGCCCTGCAGAGCGGCTGGCGCCGGATCCAGCAGGCGGGTGCCGTGACCGCCGAGCACCCCGGGCGGCTGCGCTTCCGCCGGCTCGGCGAGGGCACCCGGCTCGCCTTCCCCCAGGGCACCGTCTTCGGCGAGCCGTGGATCGAGATCGGCGCCTGCTGCATCATCGCCGAACAGGTCACCCTGACCGCCGGCATGCTGCCCGACCTCGACCTCGGCGCGGACACCGTGCTGACCCTCGGCGACGGCGTCGTGCTCGGCCGCGGCAGCCACGTCATCGCGGACGCGCCGATCACCATCGGCTCGGACACCTACTGCGGGCCGTACGTCTACATCACCTCGACCAACCACAGTTACGACGACCCGGACGTCCCCGTGGGCCGGCAGTGGCCGCGCGCGGAGCCCGTCGTCATCGGTCCCGGCTGCTGGCTCGGCACCGGTGCCGTGATCCTGCCCGGCGCCCGGCTCGGCCGGAACGTGGTGGTGGCCGCCGGGGCGGTCGTACGCGGAGAGGTCCCCGACCACGCCGTGGTGGCGGGCGCGCCCGCCAAGGTGGTCCGCTCCTACGACCCGGAACGCGGCTGGCAGCCGCCCCTGCGCACCCCCGCCCCCAAGCCGATCCCGGCCGGCATCACCCCGGAGCAGCTGGCCGTCCTCGCCGAACTGAGCCTGGACGAGCTCGACCACCTGAACGGCCTGTCCTCCGAGCCGGCGAGCTGAAGGGGGGGCGCCGGAGGCCCGGCCCGGCGCGTGGCGGACTCAGGACGCGGGGCGCCGGAGGCCCGGCTTGGCGGACCGAGGAGCGGTACGACCGCGCTTCGGCCCGGCCTCTCGTGGGCCGAAGGCGCGCCGAGCCGGCGGTCAACCCGTGGCGAGCAGCACCGTGCCCACCAGCGCCAGGCCCGCTCCCGCCGCCTGCACCGACCGGAGCCGTTCCTTGAGCACCCCGCGGGCGGCCAGGGCCGTCACCACCGGGTAGAGGCTGGCGAGGACCGCGGCGATCGTCACCGGGCCGTGCTGCGCGGCGAGCGCGTACGTCCCGTTGGCGGCGACGTCCGCGAGGCCGACGAAGGCCAGGGCCGGCACCGCGGCCGCGACCGCCCGCGGGCCGCCGCCGCCCTCGGGAAGCGCCCGCCCGCCGCGCCGGACGGAGAGCCACAGGGCGCCGCCGCCGACGGCCACATTGGTCACGCGCTGCACGAAGAGGGCGAGGAAGAGGCCGGTGAGGGTGGTGGAGGCCTCGGCGATCAGGGCCATGACCGCGCCGAATCCGAAGGCGGCGACCAGGGTGAGCAGCACCGCCTGCCGCTGCACCGGCGCGCCCCGCAGCTCCGGGCCGCCCGCGAGCACCACGCCCGCTATCGCCACCACGATCCCGGCGAACTGGAGCAGGCCCGGCCGGTCGCCCAGGAGCAGTCCCACGGCGACCGGCACGACCACCCCGAGCGAGCCCAGCGGGGAGACCACGCCCATCGGGCCGAGCGCGAGCGCCTTGTAGAAGGCGAGCATCGCCACGGGACCGACGGCACCGGCCGCCACCGCGTACCAGAGCCGGGGGCCGGCCTCGCTCAGGGCGCCGGTGGCGAGCACCAGGGTGCCGAGGACGACGACGGCGATCGTCTGGGAGACCACCACGACGGTCAGCGCGGGGAAACGGCGGGTCAGCAGTCCGCCGCCGAAGTCGGCGAGGCCCCAGAGGAGACTGGTGGCGAGGGCGAACAGCGCCGTCAGTGCCGTCATGGGAAGGGCCTCGCAGTACAGTGCAGTGAACAATCGGGTGCACCACACGGTAGTACAGCGTATTGAACTCTGTCATTCACAATATTGGACGGAAAGTGTCGGACCTCGATCAGCTCACCCAGTCGCTCGCCCGCAACCTGAAGCGCTGGCGCAACGAACGCGGCTTCACGCTGGACGCGCTCGCCGCCCGCGCCGGGGTCAGCCGCGGCATGATCATCCAGATCGAGCAGGCCCGCACCAACCCCAGCGTCGGCACCACGGTCAAACTGGCCGACGCCCTCGGCGTCTCGATCACCACCCTCCTCGACTACGACCAGGACCCCCAGGTCCGCCTCGTGCCGCCGGACCAGGCCGTCCGCATGTGGTCGACCTCCACCGGCAGCCACACCACCCTCCTCGCCGGCACCGAGGCCCGCGGCCCCCTGGAGCTCTGGCACTGGACCCTCATGCCGGGCGACGGCAGCGCCTCCGACCCGCACCCCGACGGCACCACCGAACTCCTCCACGTCACCTCCGGGACCCTCACCCTGGTCGTGGAGGGCGAGGAGCACACCGTCCCGGCCGGCACCTCCGCCGTCTTCGAGAGCAACGTGCCGCACGCCTACCGCAACCACGGTGACGAGACGGTCGAGATGACGATGGCCGTCTCCATCCCGCCCGTACGCTGAGACGCCCAACCGCCCCCGGCCGCGGGCTTGTTAGCGTGGCGGACATGCGCGCACCCATCGGAGACTTCGACGACGCCCGGCCCGCCCCCGACTGCCTCGACCTGCTCACCGCTCCCGTCGCCGCCGCCCTGCGGGCCTGGCGCGGAACCGTGCCGGCGGACCGGATCCTCTACGTGGACACCGACCCGGCCATCGCCGACACCGCCGTCTTCGTCGAGCACCACGGACAGCAGCTGCTCGACGAGTCCGCGAACTGTGTGATCGTCGCCGGCAAGCGCGGCGAGACCACCACCCTCGCCGCCTGCGTGGTCCGCTCCGGCACCCGCGTCGAAGTCAACGGCGCCGTCCGCCGCGAACTCGGCTCGCGCAAGGTCCGCTTCGCCCCCGTCGAGACCGCGACCGGCGACACCGGCATGGAATACGGCGGCATCACCCCCATCGGCCTGCCCGCGGACTGGCCGGTGCTCGTCGACGCCTCCGTCGTCGACACCGAATGGGTGCTCGTCGGCAGCGGACGCCGGCGCGGCAAGCTCATCCTGCCGGGCAAGGCCTTCGCCGAGCTGCCCGGTGCCGTCGTCCTGGAGGGCCTGGGAATCGCCCCCGAACCGCAGTCCGGCTGACCCGAGCTCAGCCCGTCGATCCGCGCGGGGCCCAGCCGATCCGCGCTGGGCCCAGCCGGTCCGGCCTCAGCCCAGCTTCGGGATCTCTATCGCCGGGCAGCGGTCCATCACCATGTCCACACCGGCCTCGCGGGTCCGCGCGTACGCCTTGGTGTCGATCACGTCGAGCTGGAACCAGACCGCCTTGGCGCCGACCGCGACCGCCTCGTCCGCTATCCCGCCCGCGAGGCCGCTGTTCACGAACACGTCCACCACGTCCACCGGAAACGGGATGTCCGCCAGCGACGCGTACCCCCGCTCCCCGTGCACCGTCTCCGCCTTCGGGTGGACCGGCACGATCCGCTTCCCGAAGCGCTGGAGGGTGGCCGCGACCCCGTAGGCCGCGCGCGAGCGGTTGCCGGAGAGCCCCACGATCGCCCACGTGTCGCCGCTCTCCGTGAGGATCCGGCGGACGGTCTCCGACTCGGCCTCGGCGGCCCTGGTCTCGACGCTCATCTGACGCTGCCTTCCGTGAATGACTGTTCGCTCCGGTGAACGGCCGGTGACCGTCGGTCATTCCCGGCCCGACCCTGATCCGACCCCGAGACCGTCCCGTACGGGACCCGGCGCGCGGGCGCATAGGCTGGCCGGATGCAGGAGCAGTACCTGACGCTCGCCCGCGAGGGCGTCCACGAGACCGAGATCAACCGCTCGCGCTTCATCTGCGCGCTCGCGCCCGTCGCCGACGAGGAGGAGGCGCAGGCCTTCGTCGCACGCGTCCGCCGCGAGCACCCGACCGCCACCCACAACTGCTTCGCGTACGTCGTCGGCGCCGACGCCTCCGTCCAGAAGGCCTCCGACGACGGCGAGCCCGGCGGCACCGCCGGCGTGCCCATGCTCCAGATGCTCCTGCGCCGCGAGATGCGCTACGTCGCCGCCGTCGTCACCCGCTACTACGGCGGCGTGAAACTCGGCGCGGGCGGCCTCATCCGCGCCTACGGCGGCGTCGTCGGCGAGGCGCTCGACGCCCTCGGCACCGTCACCCGCCGCCGCTACCGGCTCGCCACCGTCACCGTCGACCACCAGCGGGCCGGCAAGCTCCAGAACGACCTGCGCGCCACCGGCCGCGCGGTGCGCGAGGTGACCTACGGGGCCGCCGTCACCATCGAGATCGGGCTCCCCGACGCCGACGTGACGGACTTCACGGCCTGGCTCGCCGACGTCACGGCGGGCGAGGCGACCTTCGAACCGGGCGGGGAGGCGTACGGAGATGCCTGAGCCGGCCCGCTCGGCCGCCGGCGTTGTCGTACCCCACCGATACGCTCAGGGATCATGAGGCTTCTGCACACGTCGGACTGGCACCTGGGACGCTCGTTCCACCGGGTGTCCCTGCTCGACGCCCAGGCCGCGTTCCTCGACCACCTGGTGGCGACGGTGCGCGAGCGCGAGGTCGACGCGGTCCTGGTGGCGGGCGACGTCTACGACCGGGCGGTGCCGCCGCTCGCCGCCGTCGAGCTCTTCGACACCGCCCTGCACCGGCTCGCCGACGCCGGCGTGCCCACGGTCATGATCTCCGGGAACCACGACTCGGCCCGCCGGCTCGGCGTCGCCGCCGGCCTCATCGAGCGCGCCGGCATCCACCTGCGCACCGACCCGGCCGGCGTCGGCACGCCCGTCGTCCTCTCCGACGCCCACGGCGACGTCGCCCTCTACGGCCTGCCCTATCTCGAACCGGCCCTGGTGCGCGAGCGGTTCGGCGCCGAGAAGGCCGGGCACGAGTCCGTGCTCGCCGCCGCCATGGACCGCGTGCGCGCCGACCTCGCGACCCGCCCCGCGGGCACCCGCTCCGTCGTCCTCGCCCACGCCTTCGTCGCCGGAGGCGAAGCCAGCGACAGCGAGCGGGACATCACGGTCGGCGGCGTCGCCGCCGTGCCCGCCGGAGTCTTCGACGGCGTGGACTACGTCGCCCTCGGCCACCTCCACGGCAGCCAGACCCTCACGCCCCGGGTCCGCTACTCCGGCTCGCCCCTCGCCTACTCCTTCTCCGAGGCCGACCACCGCAAGACCACGTGGCTGATCGAGCTCGGCCCCGACGGCGCGATCGACACCGCCGAGCGGATCGACTGCCCCGTGCCCCGGCCGCTCGCCCGGATCCGCGGCCGGCTCGACGACCTGCTCGCCGACCCCGCCCTCGGCCGTCACGAGGACGCCTGGGTCGAGGCCACCCTCACCGACCCCGTGCGGCCCGCCGATCCCATGGCCCGGCTCACCGAACGCTTCCCGCACACCCTCAACCTGGTCTTCGAGCCCGAGCGCACCGACGAGGACCCGCTCGTCTCCTACGCCACCCGGCTGCGCGGCCGCAGCGACCAGCAGATCGCGGAGGACTTCGTGGCCCACGTCAGAGGCGCCGGACCCGACCAGGCCGAGCGCACGGTCCTGTACGGCGCCTTCGACGACGTGCGGGTGGACTCCGCCGAGCGCGAGGTGAGCGGACGGTGAGGCTCCACCGCCTGTCGATCACCGCGTTCGGACCCTTCGGCACCACTCAGGAGATCGACTTCGACCCCCTGTCGTCGGCCGGCCTCTTCCTGCTCCACGGACCGACCGGCGCCGGCAAGACCTCCGTCCTCGACGCCGTCTGCTTCGCCCTGTACGGAGCCGTCCCCGGCGCCCGCCAGAGCCCCGGCACCACCCTGCGCAGCGACCACGCCGTCCCCGGCACGTACACCGAGGTCACCCTCGACCTGACCGTGGGCGAGCGGCGCCTGGAGATCACCCGCCGCCCCGCCCAGCAGCGCCCCAAGAAGCGCGGCGGCGGCTTCACCACGGAGAAGGCCCAGAGCTGGCTGCGCGAGTACGACACCCAGACCGGCACCTGGCGAGCGCTCAGCCGCTCCCACCAGGAGATCGGCGAGGAGATCACCCAGCTCCTCGGCATGAGCCGCGACCAGTTCTGCCAGGTCGTCCTGCTGCCCCAGGGCGACTTCGCCCGCTTCCTGCGCTCCGACGCCGAAGCCCGCGGCAAGCTCCTCGGCCGGCTCTTCGACACCCGCCGCTTCGCGGCCGTCGAGGACCGCCTCGCCGAGCTGCGCAAGGCCGCCGAGCGCGAGGTCCGCGAGGGCGACGAGCGGCTCCTCGCCCTCGCCCACCGGATGGCCCAGGCCACCGGCGCCACCGGCCCCGCCGCCGACCCCGTCGAGCAGCGTCCCGGCGAACCGGGCCTCGCCGAGGCCGTCCAGACCCGGGCCGCCCTCACCCGCAGCGACGCCCGCGAAGCGCTCGACATCGCCCACCTGCGGCTGGCCGCCGCCGAGCGACGACAGGCCGCCGCCCGTGCCGCCCTCGACGCCGAGCGCGAGCTCGCCGACCGGCAGGCCCGGCACGCCGACGCACTGCGCCGCCAGGAGGAGCTGACCGCCCGGCGCCCGCTGCGCGACCAGTGGCAGACCGCCCTCGACCGCTCCCTCAAGGCCGACCGGGTCGCCCCCGCGCTCGGCCTGCGCGAGCACGCCGAGCGCGCCCACCGCACCGCGACCGCCGCCCGCGAGCGCGCCCGGGCCGTCCTGCCGCCCGAGCTCGCCGAGGCCGGAGCCGAACAGCTCTCCGCCGTCGAACGCCGGCTCCGCGAGGAGCTCGGCGGCCTGGAGTCCGCCCGCCGGGCCGAACGGCGCAGCGCCGAGATCGCCGCCGAGCGTGCCGCCCTCGACCGCGAGGCCCGCGCGGACGAGGAGTACCTGCTCGACGCCGACGCCTGGCTGGCCGGCTGGGAGCCGCACCGTGCCGCCCTCCAGCGGCGCGTCGAGGCCGCCCAGGAGGCCACCGCCCGCGCCGAGCAGCTCGCCGGACGCCTCGAACCGGCCCGCCGCCGGCTCGCCGCCGCCCGCCGCCGCGACGAGCTCGCCGCCGAGCTCGCCGCCGCCCGGGAGCGGCTCACCGCCGCCCGCGAGCGGCGCAACGAGGCCCACGAGCACTGGCTGGACGTCAAGTCCCGCCGCCTGCGCGGCATCGCCGCCGAACTCGCCGCCGCCCTCCGGCCCGGCGCCCCCTGCCAGGTCTGCGGCTCCGCCGACCACCCGGCCCCCGCGCGCACCACCGCCGACCACGTCGACCGCGCCGCCGAAGACGCCGCCTACGCCGCCTACACCCGCGCCGACGAGATCCGCACCACCGCCGAAACCACCGTCGCCGCCACCACCGAGGCCCACGAGGCCGCCCGCCAGGAGGTCCTGGCGGGCGCGCCGTCGGCCCCGGACGCGGGCGGCGACCGGGC